>QJXZ01000134.1 GCA_003248125.1 Gammaproteobacteria bacterium
ACTACATCGCCGGCAAGCAACCGAAGCCGAAACGCTGAAAGCGAGCTAGGCCCGCAACATCTGCTGGCCACCGCCGTCGCAGTACACGCGCTCACCCGTCAGGTAGGAATTCTGGGCGGATACGAAGAAGCGCACCACGTTGGCCACGTCCTCCGGCTGACAGACATGGCCAAACGGCATCACCTTGTCCAGCTCGCGCAAGTCCTTGACCCCTGCCGTGGCCTTCATCAGCCGGCGCCCCATCTCGGTTTCGACTAAACCGGGGGCCACGATGTTGACGCGTATGCCATATGGCCGCTCTTCCTTGGCGAGCGTGAACGCCAGCGCTTCCATGGCGCACTTGCCCATGTTGTATGGCGCGCCGAACGCACCGAGGCTGCGCGTTGCGACGCTGGAGATCATGACGATGTCGCCGCGACCGAGCGTGCGCATCTTCGGCAACACGAGCTTCGATAGGTAGTGTGGTCCAAATGCATGTGTCGCCACGACACGCGCCATTTCGGCCGGATCGGTGTCCATGACCGACTGACCACGGCTGGCGATTCCCGCGTTGTTGACGAGTATGCCGACCGGGCCGAGCTTTGCCTCGATCTCGGCGACCATCTCGCGATCCTGCTCGTAGTCGTCCACCGATGCCTGAATGGCGATCGCTCGCCGGCCCAGTTTCTCGATTGCGGCCACAGTCTCGGCGGCTGCGTCCTGCTCACGACGATAATTGACGGCCACGTCGGCGCCATCTTCCGCCAACGCAATCGCAATGGCGCGGCCCACGCCGCGCCCCGAGCCCGTCACCAATGCAACTCTTCCGCCAAGCGACATCGCCATCTCCTATTTGCCTTTGAATTCCGCTTTGCGCTTGCCGAGAAACGCTGCGACGCCTTCTCTGAAGTCCTCGGACCTGCCTGCCTGATTCTGCAACTGCGCCTCTAGATCGAGCTGCTGCTCGTAGGAGTTGCGCCAGCTGTCCCAGTACGCGCGGCGAATCAGCGCGAGCGAACGCGGCCCATCGGCAAGCTGCCGCGCAATGCCCATGGCCCCGTCCATCAATGCACCATTGTCCTCGTACAAGCGATTCACGAGGCCCCATGCTTCTGCCTTCTCGGCGGGCAAGCGCTCCGCAAGCATCGACAGCTCCATCGCGCGCCCCCAACCCGCGAGGCGTGGCAACAGGAACGTGGAACCGCCGTCGGGCACCAGCCCGATGCGAGCAAATGCCTGCAAGAAAAAAGCTGCCTTCGATGCACAGACGATGTCGGCCATGAGCGCGAAGCTCATGCCGACACCGGCCGCCGCACCGTTGACGGCCGAGACCATGGGCATGTCGAGATCGCGCAGCGCCAGTAAGAGCGGATGATACGTGGAGCGCAAACCATCGCCGGCGCCTTGTTGTACGGAAGGTCGGCTATCGTCGGCGAGATTCGCGCCGGAGCAGAATGCGCGACCTTCACCGGTCAAGAGTAGACAGCGCGCCCCATTCGCCGGAGTGGCGATCTCGCGCACCGCAGCGCCCAGTTCGGCGAGCATCTGCCCACCGATCGCATTCAGCACTTCGGGATGATTGAATTTCAGGATGGCGACCTTGCCATCGAAATCGAGCGACACGCGTTCGTAGGCCATACTCTCACTCACGAATTCGAGACGAAGCGACAAAGATACCCCAAGGCTCGCGCCACGCGACACGGCACATGGAAAA
>QJXZ01000324.1 GCA_003248125.1 Gammaproteobacteria bacterium
GGTGCGCATCCGCGTCGGCGCGCCGGTGACCTCGAAGTCCGGATAGCGGGCGAGCAGTTCCTCGAGCAACACCGTCAGCTGAATTTCGGCGAGCCGCCAGCCGATACACAGGTGCTGGCCGTAGCCGAAGGACAAGTGGCGCGGGCCATCGCGCGTCACATTGAACGTGAAGGGATTCGTCCACTTATCCTCGTCGCGATTGCCCGACATATACCACAGCGCCAATTTGTCGCCTTTGCGGATGGTGACGCCACGGACCTCATAGTCCTCGACTGCAGTGCGACGCATGTAGATCACCGGGTGCACCCAGCGAATTATCTCGTCGACCGCAGCTGGGATGCGCGATGGATCATCGAGCAGCTTGCGGCGTTCGGTGGGGAACTGTGACAGCGCCAGCGTGCCGCCGGAGATCGAGTTGCGCGTGGTCTCGTTGCCGGCAACCACCAACAGCACGAAGGCGGACAAGTAATCGGGAATGCTCATCGGTTCGCCGTTGACTTCCGTGTGTACCAGCATGCTGATCAGATCATTACCGGGTTTTTCCTTACGTGCGGCATAGAGCTGCATGGCGTAGACGGCGAGATCCATGAATGCTTTCGTAACGTGCTCGCGGGAAATCGCGATGTCGGGATCGTCGCCGCCGATGATGATATTCGACCACTCGAAGAGCTTGTGACGGTCGGCCTGTGCAATATCGAACAGCTCAGCCAGCATTTGAATCGGCAGCTCGGCCGCCACCGATGAGACGAACTCACAATCGGTCTCCCGCCCGAGTTCATCCAAGATGGTGCAGGCTCGCTCACGGATACGCGGGATCAACGCATCGAGCTTCTGCGGTGTGAAGCCGGGTGCCACCATTCGACGATGCTGCGTGTGATCGGGCGGGTCCATCGTGATCATGCTGCGACCGCCCTCGAACTGGGAGAACTCGCTGCTGCGCGCACGCATCTCCTCGAGCGTGATGCCTTGCCGAGCGGCAATCATCTCCGGACTCGGCAACGTGATGCCGCCGAGCTTGCCGTCACTCGAGAAGATCTGCGGCAGCTTCGAGATCGCTTGAATGTCGTCGTACTTGGTGATCGACCAGAAGCCAGGCCCGGTCCACGGCTCAGGACACCACGCCACGGGCTCCTCCTGTCGGAATCGCGTGAAGATGGCATGTGGCTTGGCGAGATCCTGAAACGTGTCTGCGTAGGAGAGGGAGATGCGATCGGCTTGCGAGACTGACATGACGGTGCGCCGGCGGAATTGGTGTGAAACGTTTAACCCGTTGTCGGGGCGGAAATCAATACGAATCCCGTCGTTGTATGACGAGCACCTCGTAGCGACCGGTGGGGCCAATGAACGACGAGCCGAGCCATCCCGTGACGCTGACGATGATGGCGCCGAACAGCGCTGCGAAGAAGCCGTCCACCCGGAAGTTCTCGAGTAGCGCAGCAACCAGGCCAAACATGGCCGCGTTCACGACCAGCAGAAAGAGTCCGAGCGTCAGGAGTGTGAGCGGCAGCGTAAAGAACACCAATAGCGGCCTGACGAAGGCATTCACGATGCCGAGCCAAAATGCGGCAAAGATCAGTGTCCACGTACCGCTGATGGTAACGCCGGGGACCAATGCGGATGCGAGCCACAGCCCGAGTGCTGCGATCAGGAGGCGAATGAGGAAACCACGCATGGCGAAACGCTCGGTTGACGACGCGCTCAGTTTGCCACGGCGCGAGATCGCGACCCAAACCGGGTCGAGTCGCGTTATGCTCGGCGCTTTTCCGACTTACCTTAGGGGAAGCCAATGGCGGAGCAGAAGCTCGACGCCGTGATCGTCGGCGGCGGGCTCGCCGGCGTGTACATGCTGCATCGCTTGCGCGAGATGGGGTTGACGGCCCGCGTCTACGAAGCCGGTAGTGGAATCGGCGGCACCTGGTTCTGGAATCGCTATCCCGGGGCGCGCTGCGACATCGAGAGCTTGGAATATTCCTACCAGTTCTCGCACGAATTGCAGCAGGAGTGGGATTGGAGCGAGCGTTACGCAACCCAGCCTGAAATCTTGCGCTACATCAATCACGTCGCCGACCGTTTCGACCTGTGGGACGACATCGCGCTCGACACCCGCGTGCTGTCGGCGAAGTACGACGAGCAGGAGGCGCGGTGGCGCGTCGAGACCAGCAAAGGCCACGCATCTGCTCGGTTCTGCATCATGGCGACCGGATGCCTGTCGTGCACGAACCAACCGGATTTCCCTGGCCTCGATACGTTCGAGGGCGAGTGGTATCACACGGGCCGATGGCCGCACGAAGGTGTGGATTTCACGGGTAAGCGAGTCGGTGTGATTGGTACCGGCTCATCGGCCATTCAGTCGATACCGCTGATCGCGTCGCAAGCCACGCATCTCACGGTGTTTCAACGCACGCCGAACTACTCGATCCCGGCACACAACGGGCCGCTCGATCCAGGGCACTTGGCAAAGGTGAAAGCCGATTATCCGGAGTTTCGCAAGGCCAACTGGACGCACGGCTTCGGCGCCGACTTTCGCGACTCCACCAAGCTAGCGGCCGATGCGACACCCGAAGAGCTGCAGAAAGAGTACGAGGAGCGATGGGCCGCGGGCGGACTGGCGTTTCTCGGCGCCTATGCCGACTTGGTCTTCGACCCGAAGTCGAACGAAACTGCTGCCGAGTTCGTGCGCAACAAGATTCGAGCGGCGGTGAGCGATCCGATGACCGCCGAACTCTTATGCCCGACCACGATGGTGGGCTGCAAGCGGCTGTGCGTCGACACGAACTACTACGAGACCTACAACCGGGACAACGTGACATTGGTCGACGTCAGTGAGACGCCGATCGAGCGCGTCAATGCCAAGGGCCTCACCGTAGCGGGCACGCAATACGACTTCGACGCCATCGTGTTCGCCACCGGTTTTGATGCCATGACCGGTGCGCTCATGCGCATCGACATCCGTGGCAAAGGGGGCGAACGGCTGAAGGACAAGTGGTCGGCCGGTCCGCGCACCTACCTTGGCCTCTGCGTCGCGGGCTTTCCGAACTTGTTCACCATCACCGGACCAGGCAGCCCGTCGGTGCTGTCGAACATGCTGCCATCCATCGAGCAGCACGTGGAGTGGATTGCCGACTGCATCGGCTATCTCGATGCACGCCAGATTGCAGCGATCGAAGCGAACTTGGCGGCGGAGGATGCGTGGGTGGCGCACGTCAACGAGGTCGCCGACACGTCGATCTATCCGACGTGCAATTCGTGGTACTTGGGTGCCAACGTGCCCGGTAAGCCGCGCGTGTTCATGCCTTATCTGGGTGTGCCGCCATACGTCGAGAAGTGCAACGAGGTCGCTGCGAGCGACTACGAGGGCTTCGACAAGGTCGCGGTAGGCCGCTAGTTGATCGCGGTCCTGTGGCAGCGAGCGTGCTCGCGATTGCTTCTTGCTAGCCGGTCTGCTGAAACACCGGCCACCGGTCGACGATGGCACCTTCGTCGATGACCAGCAGGTCGCCGAATTGCAGCATCACGTGCTCACTCTGGGTGGGGCGGAGAAATACGTGATCGCCCACCGCGAGGTCGACACTTGCCGACGTCGACAGCGGTTCTTGATTGGTGCTGTGGTATAGCGGATCGGGAACGCCGCTCGGTGACTCGTAGCGCGCCTTCCAGTAACCGCCGTAGATGAAGTACAGACGCTGGCGGTTCGGGTCCCACCATTGCATCAGTTTGGCTGCCCATGGGTCGCCAGGGATTCGGAGTTCGTCGTAGCGTTTCAGGACGGGTGTGGCGATGAACAGCGCGGGTGTGTTCGCGGCCAACAGCGGCGTATCGAAGTCAGTCGGCATGACGACGCCCGAGCCGGCCGACAGATCGTTCATGGTGCGATCGCGCTCATAGAGTGCGAGCGTATGGCTACCGGCGCCGTTCAGTGTGAGTGTCGCGGGATCGAGGCGAGAATCGATCGATTGAGCCCGCGCGATGAAAGCGCGATAGCGCTCGAGCACTGCGACCACTGCGGGATGTTCGAGGCCGCCATCGACGCCGGTGAGGTGCGGCTCGTAACCCATGAAGCCGGCGAACTCGAGGTGCTCTGCATCGCCACGAATGGTCTCGAGCAGCGCATCGAGGGCTTCCGGCTCGGGCAGCCCACCGCGATGCAGGCCAACGTCGATCTCGACGTTGATGCGCATCTTCACCCCCCGTGACCGGGCGAGTGCGTGGTATTCGTCGAGACGGTCTTTGGAATCGATCAGCCACTGCAATTGCCGGGACGGATCGAATGGCGTGGCACCGAGCTTGGCGTAGAACAGAGCGGCTGCCTGCGCCGGCATCGGCTTGCCGAGCAACACATCCGCTTCCGGAAAACGCGTGGCAATCTCGTTCAAGAACGGCCGGTGGAACACCATCAGCGCGTTGGTTTTCGCGCGCGCCATCACGTGCTGTAGCAGCGGCGTCGACGGCAGCGATTTGACGACCACCCGATACGTTTTGTCCGGTCCGACCGAGTTTGCCAGGTAGTCGATGTTGGCGTTCATGCGTGCGCGATCGATCAGCATCACCGGATGCCCGGGGCCTTCGCGCATCAAGAGCTCGTTCAAGCGCGTGAAATAGGCATCATGTCCCGCGCCACGGTCGTCGGGCCGCCAGAGCACCACACCGGCGGCCGCAGCGGCAGCGACGCCCGCGCTGCCGAGCAGCACGGTGCGGCGCTTCACGTTGTCACATCCAACAGCTGAGCCAAATGGGCGTTGATCAGCCGACCATCGGGGTCGAGCGCCGCGCGAATGGCGCGGAAGTCGTCGAGCGCCGGATACAGCGACTTCAGTTGCCGATAGCCGAGGCTGTGCACTTTGCCCCAATGCGGCCGGCCGCCGTGCTTCCAGAAGATGGGCTCGATGGCGTCGAAGTACGGCTTGTAGTCGAAGCGCGCATCGCGGTGAATGGAGATCGACGCGCGCGGACCGCCGCTGAACATGCTGAGCATCAGGTCGTCACCGGCGATGTAGCGATACTCGAGCGGAAACACCACGTCGATGGCGTCGTCGTCGATTTTCTTCAAGATCTCCCGTAAGCATGCAGCGCCGGCCTCGAGCGGTACCGAATACTCCATCTCGTTGAAGCGGTAGTTGCGGATGTTGGCGAGCACCTTGTAAGAGCTGTCCACGACCGGTGGCTCTGGCTCGATGGCTGCTACCGCGGTGTCGATGATCGGTTGCCGCGCAACCACGGGCACGCTCTGCAGGCTGCGCATTAGATCGTCGAATGCATCGGGTTGGTCGGCAGGTATCGGCGGGTTGTGAATCGGCTCATCGGTCTCTTCGATTGCCTGCACAATCGCGTACTTCGAGTGCGTGAGCGGGAACATCTCGAAGTGTCGGTAGCGGTGAACTTCGTCGTCGAACGTTTCGAGCACTTCTTCGGTTGGCTGAACCCAGCTGCGCTCCTTCAATCGATAAAGCGGCCGGGTGCGCATACGAACGCGCGTGACGAAGCCGAGCGCGCCAATCGAGACTTGCGCGGCGCGGAAGACGTCGCCGTCGTGGTCGGCGTCGAGATCCATGACTTTGCCGTCCACGGTGACCAGGCGGAGCCCCTGCACGTAGGCAGAGAGTGTATTGAGTGTGAAGCCTGTGCCGTGTTGCCGTGCTGATTGCGCCGGCGAGCGTTTGCCGGTCGATGTCGGGCAGATTGATGAATGCCTGGCCAATCGCCTCCAGCACGGGGCCCGTTTCCGCCAGCCGCGTGCCAGCGCCGAAGGTTGCTGAGCTCTCGTCGTGCTCGACCAAGCCGGCCAGCCGATCCAGCACCACGAGGTGGCCGTCGGTCGGCACCAAGGGCGTGAACGAGTGTCCCGCGCCCACGGGGCGCAGAGGACCTGTCGTACCCGTCACGAGATCGACCAACGCTTCCTCCGTGGCAGGCGCAAGCCGGCCGCGCGGCTGCGCGATCTGACCGCCGGACCAATTGCGCCAGGCCACCGTGCCGCTGGCCACGGCGCGGCGTGGCAACAAGGTGGCGCCTGCGAGTGCACCGACGAGCGCGCCACGGCGCGTAATGCCCTTCACGATGGCGGTACCTCGGTGGCCATGAACCGGATGAGCGCACGGAAGTCGTCGCCCTCACAGTCCATGCAATAGCCGAGCGGCGGCATGTTGTTGAAGCCCTCCAGCGTGTGCGCCAACAGCACATCCTCGCCCTGTGCGAGGCGCGGCGCCCATGCGGCCGTATCGCCGATGCGCGGTGCGCCGCCTTCGCCGTTGGCGTGGCAGAGGGCGCAAGTGCGCGACCAACGCGCAATGTGCTCGGCGGTAATCGCCGCGGTGGCGAACGGCGCGGGCGGCGGTGTTGCCGGCGGCGATTCACTGCAACCGCAAATCGCCGCCACCAGCGCAAAGGCGAGCACGCGCACGCGGAACCTCAGTGCCGGTAGGTCACTTCGACGCCGACGCTGCGTGGTGTACCCAGCATCCGCTCGTGGAAGCCGAGGAACGACAAGTCGAAGGCGTACACCAGATATTCCTCGTCGCCCAAGTTGCGGCCCCAGAGCGCGGCTTCCCAATGCTCGTCCGCCGACGACCACGCAACGCGGCCGTTGTAGAGCCAATACGAGTCCTGCGAGAGGAGCGGATTGTTGAGCGAGTCGAAGAACACTTCGTCTTGGTAGTTCCAGTCCACCTGGAACGTGACCGCACCCAAATCACCCAGCGGCACGTCGTATTGCACTAGGCCGTTGAAGGTGACGTCGGGTGACAACGTGACTTGGTTCCCGGATTGGTCGCCGTCCGGATTGACGAAGTCTTCGTATTCCGAGTCGAGCAAGCCGAGCCCCAGATTGATGAACAGTTGATCGGTCGGCAGCATCTGCAACTCGATCTCGGCGCCGTACACGCGCGCATCCGAGGCGTTGTCGAGAAACGAGAAACCGATGTCACCGACGTTGATGAACGTGAAGACCTGCAGATCCTGGTAGTCGTAATAGAAGACCGCGCCGTTCAATCGTACCCGGCCGTCCGCCAACGTCGATTTGAAACCGCCCTCGTAGCTGATCAACTTCTCCTCGTCGTAAGGAAAGATGCCGTCGAGGGAGCTTTGAATGCCGCCCGCCTTGAAGCCCGTGGTGATGCCGCCGTATATCAGAATGTCGTCACTCACGCGGTAGTCCAGCACGACGCGCCCAGAAACGTTGTCGAAATCCTCATCGGGCGAACCTTCCACCAACGGGGGATCGACCGGATCGAACGGAACCAAGAACAAGAGCACGTCCTGCTCGATGTCCTCTTTCGTGTAGCGTAGACCCGTCGACAGACTCCAGGCCTCGGACAGGTCGAACTTGGCATCTGCGAAGATCGCCATGCTGGTGATCTCCTGGTCGGTGTGACTTGCGAAGTTGAAGTCGAGTAGGGGCAGATCGAAACCGGTTTCGTCGGTGGCCTCGTCCTTCATGTAGTACGCGCCGGCGAGCCAGCTCCAGCTATCCCGGTCCTGCGCGATGCGGATTTCTTGCGAGAAAGTTTGCTGATCGACCGCCAGCAAGCCGTGAATGAGCGGATTGGGGCTCGCATCGGTCTCTTCGGGACGCGAATCGTCGATGTCGTCGAACGACGTGATGGACGTGATTTCGAATTCACCAACGTCGAAGGTTGCGGTCAGCGACACGCCCCAGAAGTCGGTGTCGTTCTTCGGCTCGTAGTCGTAGTTGCCGTCGTCGTAGCCAGGCACGGCGGGCAAACCGAAGTAGGGTGCGTACTCGCTGTAGCCGGCTACGTCCACGCACTGCAGCGCGGCGATCTGCGCGGGCGTGCATTGATCGAACTCGGGGTCCAATTCCGACTCGGGATCCAACGTGCCAAGATGCTGGTATTGCGTGGAGTCCGACTCCGATTTGCCGCCGTGCAAATTGACGAGCAGGTTGGTGGAGTCGTTCGGATTCGCTTCCAGCAGCACGCGCCAGGCGAGATCGTCGGCACCGTTCTGATCGTTGCCGGTCACCTGATTTTCGAGCCAGCCGTCGGAGTCGATTTTGAGCAGTGAGGCGCGCACGCCGATCACGTCGGAGATCGGACCACCGATGGCGCCTTCGAACTTGGTCGATTCCCAGCTGCCGTAGCTCGCGCGTCCCCACCCTTCCCACTCGGTGGTTGGCTTGCGCGAAATGAAGTTGACGGCGCCGCCGTTCGCATTGCGGCCGTACAGCGTGCCTTGCGGGCCCCGTAGCACCTCGACACGGTCGACATCGAGCAGCTGAAAGATCTGCGCGGCGTTGGATGCGATATAGGTTTGGTCGGCATAGGTCGCGACCGGACCTTGGTTCAGCACGCCGAAGTCGTTCAATCCGACGCCGCGGAT
>QJXZ01000366.1 GCA_003248125.1 Gammaproteobacteria bacterium
CCCTCGACGTTGCGCCACGCGAGCCGCTACCCCCCGATAGTCCGCTCTGGTCGATGCCGCACGTTGTCATGACGCCGCACACCGCGGGCGCCAGCCAATATCGGGCGGCGCGCAACATCGATCGCTTCGTGCGCAACCTCGAGCACCTCGCCAGAAGCGAGCCACTCGAAGGTGTGATCGACAAAGTACAGGGATACTGATGAGCCGTTCCACGATCGACGTACTTTGGGACAGCACTTCGACCGGCACGCTCGATACCGCAGCATTGGGTGATCTTTCGCTCGACGACGGCCAAACGATGCAGATCGCGTTACTGGCGCGGTGGATGGCTGCGGGTGAGCAACTGGCGGGTTACAAGATCGGCCTAACATCCGGTATTGCGCGCGATGCCTTCGGTAAGGGCGTGCGGCCATTCGGATTCATCCTGAATAGTCGCGTGTATCGCTCGGGTGACACGATCGAACGCGCCACGGTCGGTCGGCTCGGACTCGAGAACGAACTCGTGTTCCGCATTGGACGACGTCTGGACGGCATCGCGACTGCCGCAGACGCACGCGACGCGGTCGATGCGGTCGCGCCGGGCTTCGAGATCAACCAGATTCGCACGCGCGGCAATGTGAGTAATGGCATTCGCATCGCCGACAACCTGTCGCAATGGGGCATCGTGGTCGGCGATTGGCAATCACCGGATTACCCCTTCGCATCGCTCGAAGTCGCCATGGACCGCGACGGTGAGACACTCGAACGCGTGGTGGCACGCGATCACATCGACGATCACTTCGAGTCGATCGCCACTCTGGCGAACACGCTCAAGCGCTTCGGCAGAGTCCTGGAGCCCAGCATGCTGGTCATCACCGGCTCCTTCACGCGGCAAACAATCGAGCTGACTGGCACCTACACCGGCCAGTTCGGCGAACTCGGCTCGGTGCACATCCGCGTGCGCTGACGATCACGCACTGCCGCGGTATTCGAGCCCTTCCACCACTAGATCGATTAGATAAGGACCGTCCACTGCGAGCGCGCGCTCGACGGCGCTCCGAATGGCATCGGGGTCCGTCACCACTTCGCCCGCCACGCCCATCCCCGCCGCCATCGCGGGGAAATCGAGTGTTGGTTTCGAGAGATCCATGAACGGATAAGGCGTGTTCGAGGACGCGACGTCGAATCGGCTTCGGTACTGATCGGCATTGTGCTTCAGCACGCGATACTCGCGGTTCGACAAGATCACGAACAAGATCTTCAAGCCGTGGTGTGCCGCACTCCAGAGGGACTGCACGCTGTACATGGCCGAACCATCCCCGGACACCGCAACGATGCGCCGATCGCGGTGGGCAACTGCCACACCGATTGCGCCGGCCACACCCTGGCCGATGCCGCCACCGCGCCCACCATAGCTATCGTGGGGACCGCGCGGTGCAAAGTTGCGCATCACGTCGCCGCCAGCCGTGATGCTCTCGTCTACCAACACCACATCCGTCGGCAATGCCGCGACGAGCTCATGCAGCGCGCGGGCAGGTGTCATGGGTGAGCGGTCCCAAAGGCTCTTCAGGCGCTCGTTCGCTTGACGATCCTCCTCGGCCCGCAGCACCGTCAACTGCTCATTACGGGCCTTCGACCCAGCGACGTTTCCGACCGCCTCGACCAGCCGTGCGATACCGTCGCGCAAATCGCCGGCAAGCCCGAGCGTCACGGGAAAGTTGAACGCCAGCGTCCGTTCGCTCGCCTCCAGCTGTACAACTCGCGTGTGCGGGGCAAACGGCGACGTCGGCGTATGCCAGATCTCTTCGAAGAACGGCCCGCCGATCAGCAACACCAGATCGTGGTTGCCGAGCGCGTGCCGCATGGCAGCGTGATCCGGGCCGAGCCGACCCCGATACGATGGATGGCGGTGAGGAAACGCGGCGTGCGCCGTGATCAACTCGTTGTAGACGGCGGCACCGATGCGCTCCGCAAGGGCGACCACCGAGTCCACGGCTTCCGCCCGCGCCACGTCGTCGCCAACGACGATGGCCGGCGAATCGCTCGCCCGCAGCAACGCTGCCGCCTTGTCGAGCGCCGACTGGGCGATGGGAGTGGCGACGATGACCTCGTCTGCGCGCACCGCCGCGATCTCGGTCCGATGTTCCATGACGTCGATGGGCAGCGCCACGAACACCGGCCCCTTCGGATGCTGGTTGGCGATTTGGAACGCGCGGCGCATGATCGGCGCCATTTCGTCGCCACGCTCGACCTGCACGGCCCACTTCGTCACCGGCGCCGCCATCGAAACGAGATCGTAGCCGAGCACCGGGTTTCTGAGGCGCATGCGCGTGTCTTGTGCACCGGCCGTAACGATCAATGGCGAGTTGGCCTTGAGGGCGCCATAGATCATGCCGATGGCGTTGCCAAGGCCGGGGGCAACATGCATGTTGGCAACGGCCGTCCTGCCGGTCGCCTGTGCGTAGAAACTCGCCGCACAGACCGCAACGCCTTCGTGCAACGTCACGACGTATTCGATGTCGGGATAGTCGCGCAGGCTGTCGAGTAACGGCGTCTCCGTAGTGCCCGGATTACCGAAGATCTTTTCGACACCGTGCAGCGTCAAGCTATCGAGGAATACGTGGCGAGCCGGCGCAGTCATGCGTTCTCCATTACGACTTCGAGAAGTGGGGCATCACGTCCTGGACGTAGGCATCGAGCGCATCCCAGTCGATGGGCGGACGGAACGCTATGTTGAGGCCGCCGATACCCGAGGCCACGTACTCACCGATTCGGTCTATCGTCTCGCTCACCGAGCCCGTGAACGCCCCTTCCGGGCGGATGTTGACGTCGGGCCCACGGCGCTGCTTCCCCGCTTGCATGTAGAAGCCGACATTGACGCTGGTCTTGAGCTCGGCCGGATCGCGGCCAATGCGCTCACATGCACGATGCAGTGCGGCAAGCCTAGACTTCACCGCCGCCGGCGGCAGATAGGGCAAGTTGTATCCGCCCGCGAATTTGGCCGCGATGCGAGGCGTACGCTTTTCGCCGCGCCCGCCGACCCAAATGCGCATGTTCGGATTCACCGGCTTCGGGCTGCATACCGCACCTTGCACGTCGTAGTACTTGCCCTTGAAGTTCGTCACGTCGTCGTCGAGCAACGATCGAATGATGGTGAGCGCCTCCTCGAGCTGGTCGAGGCGTGCGCCGAGCGGCGGGAACCCATAGCCGAACTCGCGGAACTCTTCTTCGAACCAGCCGGCGCCAATACCGATCTCGGCACGTCCGTTGGAGAGATGATCGATGGTCACCGCCGCTTTCGCGAGCAGTCCCGGACTACGGAACAAGGCACAGAACACGAGGCATCCGACTCGAACGCGTTGGGTCGATGCCGCGAGTCCGGCCATGGCCGCCACGCCCTCGAAGCACGGATTGTGCCGGTCGACGAGCGGATTGGCATAGAAGTGATCCCACACCGAAACCCAATCGAAGCCCGAAGAATCAGCGACCTGCCATAGCTTCTTCAAATCCGCCATGGACAGATCCTGCGGACCGGCGTGGATACCAAACTCGAACGGCATATCCCCTCCCCCAACGACACCAAGCACAAGCATGGACCACATCGCGCGGCCGCGTCACTATTGCACACTCCATACCTTCAATGGGGCAGCCATGTTCGAACTCACGGCGACGCTCATCGCGGCGCTCAAGTCGATCGATACGCCGACGGTGTGCAATGCACTCGAAGTGGTTGCACCGAAGCGACGCGGATATGGCTACACCACCGAGCCATTGGTCTGCACGCGACCGGAGCTCGAGCCCCTAGTCGCCATCGCGCGCACGGCTACCATTCGCAGTGCACACCCCGGCGATCTCGCAGGGGATGCGGCACGCAAGCTGTCCGACGGCTACTACGCCTACGTCGACGAGGGCCCAAAGCCGAGCGTGGTGGTGATTCAGGACATCGACCAACAGCAAGGCTACGGCTCGTTCTGGGGCGAAGTGAACAGCTCAATTCACTTGGGACTAGGCTGCATCGGCGTAATCACCGACGGTGGAATTCGCGACCTGCCGGACATTGCCCCGGGTTTCCAGATGCTGGCCGGCAGGGTGATCCCGTCGCACGCGTTCGTGCATGTGGTCGACTACGCGAGGCCGGTGACGGTCGCTGGGATGCGAGTGCGCGATGGCGACCTCATTCACGCCGATCAACACGGCGCGGTCGTCATCCCGCACGACGTGGCCGACAGTGTGCTGGGGGCAGCACAAGCCATTCAGCGTCGCGAGCGCGTAATCATCGAGGCCGCGCGGCAACCGGGGTTCAACATCGACAAGCTGCGTGCGGCACAAGGCAAGGCCGCGGAAATCCACTAGGAGTATCGCGATGTTCAAGGTGTTGTTTCCGCAGACGCGCTGGCAAGACGGCTATGGACCGGAACTGGCCGGCTTGGGCGATAGGATCGACGCCCAGTTCGTTCGGCGCTTTGCAGAAGTCAGCGACGAGCAGTGGCGGACGTGCGAGGCCATCGTCGGGCCGAACGTGCCGGTCGAATACCTGGCCAAGCTCGACAAGTGCCGCATCTACGTGAAACCCGCCGTCGGCTTCGACGAAGTACCGTTGGCCACGTGGGGTGAGATCGGCATACCGGTGTGCAATACACCGGACTATGGCACGCGCGAAGTCGCCGATCACGCAATGGCCTTGATGCTGACGCTCACCAAGAGCATCGCCTTTCACGACGAGAACCTACGCAAAGATCCGCGCGCGAACTGGCGGCCCGCGCTCAATCCTTTCGGGCAGCGGCTCGCCGACTGCACGTTCGGCGTCGTCGGCCTCGGCCGTATCGGTACCGCCGCTGCGCTGCGCGCGAAAGCATTCGACATGGACGTGGTGTTCTACGATCCGTACAAACCAAGCGGCTCCGAGCTGGCGATCGGTGTGCGCCGCGCGGACAGCCTCGCGGACCTGCTGGGGCAATGCGACATCGTCTCGATCCATACGCCGCTCAACGGCGAGACACGCAACATGATCGGTGCGGCGTCGCTGGCGCATGCCAAGAAGGGCATCATCGTGGTCAATACCGCGCGCGGACCCATCATCGACATCGACGCGCTGTACGATTCGCTAAAGGACGGCACCGTGCTCGCGGCAGGGCTCGACGTGCTGCCGGATGAACCGGCCAATCCCGACAAGAAGCTCATCAAAGCCTGGCAAGGCAACGAAGAATGGATTCGGCATCGGTTACTGATCACACCGCACTCGGCATTCTTCACGCCGCAGAGCATGTACGACATCCGTAGCTTCTCGGCGCGCACGGCAGCTCGGTACCTGCGCGACGGGCGGCTGGAGAATTGCGTCAACGAAGCGTTCTTGGGCCGGCGGCGCTGAGCCGGAGGTTGACGGATCATCTACCACCTCATGACTGCAGACCATGCCCAACACTGATTCACGCGTCACGATCCATATGGTCGCGAGCCTGGATGGTTTCATCGCCCGCAGGGATGGCGCTGTCGATTGGCTCGAGACGTCGGATGAATTCGCCGACGGCGAGAGTCTCGATCCGGCATTCGTCGACGCGTTTCTCGCGGCGATCGATTGCTATGTCATGGGATCTCGAACCTACGAAACCGCGCTCGAGTTCGAGAAGCAGGGCTTT
>QJXZ01000177.1 GCA_003248125.1 Gammaproteobacteria bacterium
ATGGCCTGCGAGATACTTTCGCCCGGAGCTTTGTTGAATACGTTGAACAGAGGGTTGCGGGGTTGACGCCCGACCATTCATAGCCCCGGCGGCTCTTGGCTCACAGGGAGACTCCAGCAGCACGTGCGGAAAGTGGCGACCAGGAAACTCGAGGGTGAACCGCTCAACCAGCTCAACTCGATACTAGATCGATGCCAAAGGGCAACGGACACCCGAAACGACCTAGTGCACTCCTTCTGGCAGGCGGTCGCCGACAGCAACCCAAAGGAGTATCGGATCCTTCGGCGCGACGGAGTCACAGTTTCCCAATTGCCCACAGTCGCCGAAGTGCTGGCCGCGTCTCGGGAGCTACTGGATCTCGCTAATGAGTTGAACGAGGCAAGGTTGCGCGGCTTCTTGGCGCAAGCACTTCGAGAAAAGAAATGAATCGACTGGAGCTTTCGCCCCGCGGAGCAACTGTCCGACAGTATTGGTTCACATGAGTTGCCTATGCCGCAACGTCCGGGCGCGACACGCTGATGCAATCGCTCATGTCGTCAGGACTGGACGGTGAGGCATCCCCCAATCAACCTCCAACAATTCAGACCTGGCCGTTGATGGTCAGAGTTGATTGTGGGTCGATTTGTGGGCCAAACAAAAGCGTCTTTGGATTAGTCTTTAGAATCAGCTAGTTAAGCCATATGATGGCGGAGCGGACGGGACTCGAACCCGCGACCCCCGGCGTGACAGGCCGGTATTCTAACCAACTGAACTACCGCTCCGTTGTCCTGGTGGGTGTTGCAGGGGTCGAACCTGCGACCTACGGCTTGTAAGGCCGTCGCTCTCCCAACTGAGCTAAACACCCTGGGGCCGCGTATCTTACCCACCACCCTTAGTGAGTCAACGCAAAACCCCAGGGCCTACCAGGACGCGAGACCAGCTCAACTGGTGGGCGCGACTGGAATCGAACCAGTGACCCCCGCCGTGTGAAAGCGGTACTCTAACCAGCTGAGCTACGCGCCCGAGGGCGGCCATCCTAGTCGGATGTCCGCGCCGATGCCAGACCCATTGCGCGCGTCGCGATCCCTCACGCGCGATCACCGGTTACATCGCGACGCCGCACACGGCGCGCACTTCGGCTCCTTTCGTGGTAAGACAGCCTCCATGTCGGAAGCCGAATCCACCTCACCAGCCTCGCAGGTCCGCTTCGCCGGTGCGCTGCCGGTTTCCCTCATGGAACTCGGCTGGCTCGCGTTGCTCGGTGCCGCCAGTGCTTTGCTCGGCACGGTGATCGAAGCCGATATTCGATGGCCGTTCGAAGCCGGCGTCGCCGTGGCCGCGGCGGTGGTCGCCGGAATTTGGGGCTACGCGGTAGTGGTTGCCACCGCGCTCGCGCTTGCTGCGCTGCTGTCCGGTTCACTCGCGCTGGTGGCCGGCGACGGTTTGCTACTCGTGGCGGCGGGCGGCCTTACATTGATGCTGCGCTCGAAGCTCCAACGTGCCGACGTGTGCAATACGCGGTTCATGACGTGGATGGCGACGACGATCGCCGTCGCTAGCGTTGCGACCGCACTCGTGACTCATTGGGGCAACCTGTTTGCCGTCGCTGTTACAGCGTTGACCGGGTGCGCCGCCGCCGTACCGGTTGCCGCGGTGGTGGTGAGTGTTGCGGCTGGTCCCGCCCGCCAATCCCTCGAGCGAGCAGTCGTCGCCGTCGCATTCGTGGCCGTACCTAGCGCGATCGTACTGATTGGCCAACCCAGTACGAACGTTGCACTCGGTGCCGTAGTTGTCGTTGGGGCGGCGGCTATGTATTTCGCAGGCCGCGGCCGCGTGGTGGCCGCGTGGTCGAGTGTCGCGCTGGTGCTGGGCGCTGCCACCCTCACCTACTTGCCGGCGCACCTGCCGCAACTGCTTGTGTTGGTACTCGCGATCGCGACTACCGTCATACTGGTACACCGCGTCCGACAAGATCGACTAACGGCCAATCAGGCCGCCAATCAGCGTCTATTCGAAACGATGATGCGGTTTCTGCCCGTGGGCATATTCCGGATCGATACCGTCGGCTCGCTGCGCTATGCCAACCCGACCTTCAAGACACTGACCGGGCTCGACTCGAGCGGCGGGTGGCTCGACGCCGTACTAGCAGAGGATCGTGCTCGAATCGAAGCAGCATGGCGAAGCTTCACGGCCGGTCATGCCGCGTTCGAGGAATCGTTTCGCGTCGCACCGCTCGGCAACGTCCGTTGGATCGAAGTACGGGTAACTCCAGAGTATCAGCGCGGCAACGTGGCGGGTTATATCGGCACGGTGACCGACATCACTTCGCAGCACATAGCCGAGGAACGCCGTCTGCGCACGGAAGCACAGTCGCAAGCCGTGCTCGACAACGCGGTCGACGCCATCATCACCATCGACGCGCAAGGCATGATTCGGTCGTTCAACAAGGCGGCGCAACGCACCTTCGGATACGCCCCGGATGAGATCCTCGGTCGGAGTGTCAATCTGCTGATGCCGCAGCCCCACCGCGATCATCACGACCAATACATCCAAAATTACCTACGGACGGGCCAGGCCAAGATCATCGGCATCGGCCGCGAGTTGGAAGCGCGACTAAAGGACGGCCGTGAGATACCCATCTATCTGGCGGTGAGTGAAGTAATGGTCGGCGAGCAACGACACTTCACCGGCGTCGTCCGCGACATCAGTAAGGAACGCGCGGCTGCCGAAGAGATTCGTCGTCAGCACGAGCAGCTGTCGGTGACCATCCAGAACGCACCGATGGGCATTGCCACCTATCGCTTCGGTAGCGCCTTCGAAGCTACCAACCGGGCGTTTCAACTCACCACCGGCTTCGACGAGGCTCAGCTGCGCAACCGCACTATGCTCGACCTCGTGCATCCCGACGACGCGGTCGAGCTCGAACGGCTCATGCAGCAAAGTGCGGCGGGATTGGTCGCGCAATTCTCGATGCGCGTGCGGTTGGTTCGCGCCGACCACTCCGTCGTGCACGTGGCCACCCACCACGCGGTCACACACGATGCCGAGGGCAATCCAGACCTCGTCATATTGCAGATGGAGGATCTCACCAACGAGATGCAGGCCATCGAAGCCGAGCGCGAGCATCGCGAGAAACTCACACACGTCGCTAGACTATCGACCCTTGGCGAAATGACTGCCGGCATTGCGCACGAGATCAACCAGCCGCTCACCGCCATCGCCATGTATGCACAGTCGGGCGTAAGGATGCTCGACTCGGGTAATCCCAACCCTGCACGCCTGCGCGAAGCGCTGGTCAAGCTGAACGCCCAATCCCTGCGCGCGGGCGCTGTGATCGATCGCATCCAGCGACTCGTTCGCAATCACGATAGTGTCCGGGAATACGTGGATCTCAATGACCTGGTGTACGAAATTCTGCGACTTGCCGAGGGCGACGCGCGCATCAACGACATCGAAATCGAAACCGATCTTGCAGACGCCGTGCCTCCCGTGCGCGCCGATCCGATCCAGATCCAACAGGTGTTACTCAATCTAGTGCGCAACGGCATCGATGCCATGCGCAGCGTGAACTGCGCCCACGGCAACAAAATCGTCATCACAACGCGGGTTACGCCCGAAGGCGTGCATGTGGCGGTAGTTGATTCCGGTACCGGTGTCGCGCCGGAGTTCGCTGAGCAATTGTTCACTCCATTCGCGACCACCAAGGAATCGGGCATGGGTATGGGCCTTTCCATTTGCCGCTCGATCATCGAGGATCATGGGGGCCGCATGGGGTACAGCAACAACGCAGACCATGGGGCCACGTTCTACTTCGGACTTCCTCGGGAGAGCCGCGACGATGACTGATGCCGCCACCGTACACGTGATCGACGACGACGAGGCCGTGCGCGACTCGATCAGCATGTTGCTCGACACCGCCGGTGTGGAGCACACGCTCTACCCCTCGGCCACCCATTTCTTGAGCGCATACGATGCCGCAGAGTCGTCGCCCATCGCCGGCTGCCTGGTGCTCGACATTCGCATGCCGGGCATGACGGGGCTCGAGCTGCAGGACGTACTCAACGAGCGCGGCTCGCGGCTACCGATCATCTTCATCACCGGTCACGGCGACATCCCGATGGCGGTAGAAGCCATGCGGCGCGGCGCATTCGACTTCATCCGCAAGCCATTCGGTGACGAGGACCTGCTCGAGCGCATTCGCGAGGCACTCGAGCGCAATGCCTCGGACATCGACTCGATCGAGACTGCCAATCGCGTCCACGCCGCATTCGATACCCTATCACCGCGTGAGCGCGAAGTATTCGATCGGGTCGCCGACGGTCAAGCCAACAAATTCGTCGCCATCGAGCTCGGCATCAGCGAGCGCACCGTGGAGATTCACCGCGCGCAGGTGATGAAGAAGATGGGCGCCCGCACGTTGGCTCAACTGGTGCGCATGAAGATCCGCTTAGAAGGACTCGATGACGATTGAGCACCTGGCGCTCGCGCGCCGGGTCGGTGAGCTCGCACGCAAGCACGGCGCTCGCATCGCCACCGCGGAGTCGTGCACCGGCGGCCTGATCGCCGCTACCTGTACCGCGATTCCCGAAAGCTCCGACTGGTTCGAGTGCGGGTTCGTCACCTACCGGTGGTCGGCCAAAACTCGGTTACTGGGTGTGGCTGGCGAGCTGCTGGCACGGCATGGTGCCGTTAGTGAAGCCACCGTCACAGCCATGTTCGGCGGTGCGCTCGAGCGCTGCGACGCCTCCCACTGCGTGGCGGTCACCGGTCTCGCGGGCCCGTCCGGAGACGGCACAGCGACTCCGGTCGGTACGGTTTGGCTCGCGTGCGGCATGCGCGGCGGCGATCCAGTGGTCACCCACCTCGAGTTTGCGGGCGATCGCGACGCCGTGCGCACCGAAGCCGTACGCGCCGCGCTCGAGGGCTTGCTGAGTCTGCTGCAGAGCCCGTGAACGCGATGCGTGGCCAAGGCCGCTCCCACAGCTTGCGGTTCAGCCTTTCTCGGCGACCCGAACGGCTAGCACGTCACATTTCGCGCCATGCAGCACAGCGTTGGCCGTCGACCCGAGCAGCAGTCGCCAGCCATGGCGCCCGTGGCTGCCGAGCACGATCAGATCGACGCCTCGGTCTTCGGCCAGGCGCAGGATCTGTGTGGCCGCGTGACCCCGCTCGATGAACTGCAGCTTCTTGGCAATGCCGAACGGCTTCGTCTTTTCGCTCATCTCCTGCTCGGCTCGCTTCAAGAGATCGGCCTCGAAGTTGTCGGGCAATGCGCCAATCGCCGGCTCCATGCCATAGTAAAAATAGGCGGGCTCCAACACGTGCACGGCTGCCAGTTCGGCATCCCTGCCGGCACATGCCTTGGCCCGCTCGAGCACGGCATTGGTCTCGCCGGCCAGATCCAACGCAACCAATACCTTTCTATATTCAGTCATGGGATTCCTCCACGCGGACACTGATTCAAGCAGCACGGCTGCATTCTTGCACTGCGGGAAATCCGTAATGAAAACGGCTCTCGTTTGCGGACAATCGTAATCAAGGAAAGCCGAAGCCGCTGGCGGAGGATAGCGCAATGGCCAACAGCCCACGTCCTTTCGATCTGTTGCAGGACTTCAATCGCGCCTACGGCAACCTGTTCCGCTCACCCGTGCTGCGCGGCGAACGAGACTTTTTCGGCGCCGGTGATTGGGTTCCGCCAGCAGACATCAAGGAAGAGAGCGCGTGCTATCTCATCACGATGGACGTACCCGGTGTGGCTGGTGACGACATCGACATCACCGTGCACGACGGCATGCTGACGATCCGCGGCAAACGCGAGACGGAATCCAAGAAGGAAGAGAACAACATGGTGCGCATCGAGCGATCATCCGGTCAGTTCGTGCGGCAATTCCAGCTCCCCAACGCGATCGACTGCGATGCCGTCGACGCCAACGTCAAAGCCGGAGTCCTGACGATCAAGCTACCGAAAGCGAGGGAATCACAACCCAAGCGAATCAAGGTACGCTAGGCCACACCGAGCGAACCAGCGAGAGGTGGGCGTGACAACACCTGCAGCGGGTGTACGAAGAGTTTTGGTCGCGAGCGACACGCGTGAGACATTGCTCGATGCGTTGGAGAAAGCTGCGACTATCGAGCACTACACCGGTGCCGCGATCGAAGCGGCGTTAGTCATCTACGATCCGATTGCCGAAGAGCCGGAAGGCCACTTCACGAGAGCCGAGACGCGCCGGATCGTCGACAAGATCAAAAAGACCGAACTCGCCGATCTAGAGGCGCAGCTCGCGCCGTTCAAGAAGCGCATCGCCGATCTGACCGCCAGCATTTTGTTCGAGCGCGACGTCGCCAAGGCGATTGCGACTGCGGCCGGCGCATTCAACGCAGATCTGATCTTGAAGCCGCTCACCCGCTCGGCACGAATCACCGATCTTCTGCACGCGCCGGCCGACTGGCGGCTGATGCGCGACGCGCCCGCGCCGGTGCTGTTCACCAGGCATATGCCATGGCCGAAGTCGGTACGCGTGCTCGCCGCGCTCGACGCTTCCGACGCACGTCACGAAGGTCTCAACCGCGAAATCTTGCGACACGCCTACCTGCTCGCCCAAGTGCTGGGCGGCGAGATGCACGTGGTCAGTTCGTACCCTTCCCTCGGTCAGCAAATGAGCGAGTATCAGGTCGCCGGCGACTTCGACGCCATCAAGCGCGACATGCGGGCGCGCCGTGAAGCCGGCATCACGACGCTGCTCGATGACTTGCACGTTACGGCTGCGGGTGTGCACGTGGTCGAGGGCAGGCCGCGACACGTCATTTCGGAGTTGGCAACGCGCATCGGTGCCGGCCTCACAGTCCTCGGCACGGCGGCGCGTCGCGGTATCAAGAAATTACTCATCGGCAACACTGCCGAAGACATAACAAGGGAACTCGCTACCGATCTTCTGACGGTGCGCACCCGAACCTAACGCCAAGAACCACAACGAGGAACTGCCATCGATGTCGTCAGCACTCGATCACCCGGAGTACAACTATTCGGTCGTGCGCCAGTTCGCGATCATGACCGTCGTTTGGGGCATCGTCGGTATGACGGTCGGCGTGCTGATCGCAGCCCAACTCGCATGGCCGGCGCTGAATTTCGACCTCCCATGGCTGTCCTACGGACGTTTGCGGCCGCTGCACACGAACGCCGTGATCTTTGCCTTCGGCGGATGCGCGCTGATGGCATCGGCTTTCTACGTAGTGCAACGCACGTGCCGGGTGCGGCTCATCTCCGACGGTCTCGCGGCATTCGTGTTCTGGGGATGGCAGCTCGTCATCGTGCTTGCGGCTGTCACGCTGCCACTTGGAATAACGTCAGCGAAGGAATATGCCGAGCTCGAATGGCCGATCGACATCCTCATCACAGTGGTGTGGGTCGCGTTCGCGGTGGTGTTCTTTGGCACGATCGCGAAGCGCACGATCAATCACATCTATGTCGCGAACTGGTTCTTCGGCGCACTCATCATCGGCGTCGCAGTGCTGCACATCTTCAATAGCCTGGCCCTGCCGGTGTCACTGACGAAGTCGTACTCGGTCTACGCAGGATCCATGGATGCCATGATGCAGTGGTGGTACGGCCACAACGCGGTCGGCTTTTTCTTGACGGCCGGCTTCCTCGGCATCATGTACTACTTCGTGCCCAAGCAGGCCGACCGTCCTGTGTACTCCTACCGGCTATCGATCGTGCACTTCTGGGCCTTGATTGCCATCTACGTGTGGGCGGGCCCGCACCACCTGCACTACAGCTCGTTGCCGGATTGGGCACAGAGCCTCGGCATGGTGATGTCGTTGGTGCTGCTCGCGCCGTCATGGGGCGGCATGATCAACGGCATCATGACCCTGTCGGGCGCATGGGACAAACTGCGCACCGACCCGATTCTGAAATTCCTGATCGTGTCGCTCTCCTTCTACGGCATGTCGACCTTCGAAGGGCCGATGATGTCGATCAAGACCGTGAACGCGTTGTCGCACAATACGGACTGGACTGTCGGCCACGTTCACTCCGGTGCGCTCGGCTGGGTTGCGATGGTGAGCATCGGCGCGATGTACCACCTCATCCCGCTGCTGTTCGGCCGCAAGCAGGGTGAAATGTATTCGGTGCGCCTGATCAATCTGCACTTCTGGCTCGCGACGCTTGGTACCGTGTTGTACATCGCCTCGATGTGGGTGAATGGCTTGATGCAAGGCCTCATGTGGCGTGCCACCAATGCCGACGGCACGCTTACCTACTCCTTCATCGAGTCGGTGGAAGCGAGCTATCCCGGCTACTACATCCGTGCACTCGGCGGCTCCATCTTCCTCGCGGGCATGCTGGTCATGGCCTACAACGTCTGGCGTACGACGACCGGCACGGAAACGCGCACTGAACCCGCTCCCGCCACACCGTTGGCAGTGGGGAGGGCCTAGTCGTGCAGAAGATCGAAACCAATCTCGCGTTTTTGATCGTACTGATACTCGTCGCAGTGAGCGTCGGCGGCATGATCGAGATCTTTCCGCTCGCGTTCGAAGGTGCGCGTACGCCAGCGATAGAAACGCTGAAGCCACTGTCGGCGCTGGAGGTAGAGGGTCGCGACGTTTACATCCGCGAAGGCTGCCATGTGTGTCATACGCAAATGGTGCGGCCGCTGCGCGCGGAGACCGAGCGCTACGGCCACTACTCGGTGGCCGGCGAAGACGTCTACGAGCACCCGTTCCTGTGGGGCAGCAAACGCACCGGACCCGATCTCGCGCGCGTCGGCGGTCGCTACAGCGATGACTGGCATCGCGCGCACCTGCGCGACCCGCGCAGCGTGGTCCCGCAATCGAACATGCCCAGCTACCCCTGGCTGTTCGACGCGGTACTCGATGGCGCCGTTACCGCCCGCAAGCTCGACGTGCTGCGCACGCTCGGCGTGCCCTACACCGATGCCGACATCGCCGGTGCATCCGACGCGGTCGCCGGTCATACCGAAAGCGAAGCCATCATCGCCTATCTGCAGGGCCTTGGTCTCGACATGGCCGACTACGCAGGAGGTGCGCGATGAGTCTGCCGGTCATTGCCGTCGTGCTCGTCGCACTGGCGTTCACAGGCCTCGTCGTTTGGGTCGCGCTGCCACGCAACAAGGCGCGCCTCGAGGCACACGGTGCGATTCCGCTTCATGACGACGAGGAGGTACGACGATGAGCACGGGCTGGACCATATTCATCGTCGTCGGGGCGCTTGGTTCACTCGCAGCGATGTTGTGGCTGCTGTACGCCAATCGCACGAAGGCAGTCGAAGGCGAAACCATGGGGCACGACTTCGACGGCATCGAGGAATACGACAATCCGCTACCGATGTGGTGGGTGGGCTTGTTCATCGCCACCATCACCTTCGCGGTCGCTTATCTCGTCTACTACCCCGGCCTCGGCAGCTTCGCCGGCATCGGCGGCTGGACCTCCACCGAGGAGTGGCAGGCCGACGTGGAAGCCAAGGAACGTCAATTCGCGCCGCTGTACGCTCAGCTCGGCGCACTGAGCGAAGCGCAGCTGCACGACAACCGCCAAGCACGACAAATGGGGCGGCGCCTCTACATCAACCACTGCAGCACCTGTCACGGCGTGGCCGCCCGCGGCGCATTCGGCTTCCCTGACCTGACCGACGACGAATGGCAGTGGGGGGCCGATTTCGAAACGGTAAAGATGACGATTCGCCAGGGCCGCAACGCGATGATGACACCATGGGAGGCGGCGCTCGGCGGTAGCAGCGGCGTCTCGAACATGGCGCAGTACGTGTCGAGTCTTTCCGGTGCGCCGCACGACGCTGCCGCTGCGGCCAAGGCCGCGCCGCAGTTCCAGATGTTCTGTATTGCGTGCCATGGCCCCGAAGGTAAGGGCACCGCGCTGCTCGGTGCGCCGAATCTGACCAACGACGTCTGGCTGTACGGTGGCAGTATCGAGCAGATCGAGTTCACGATCCGCCATGGCCGCAGCGGACAAATGCCCGCGTTTGGTGACCTGCTCGGTGAGGACAAGATTCACCTGATCGCGGGCTACGTGACGAGCCTGTCCAATCGATGAACGCCGATGCGTCGCAGATCATCGCGAGAGACGCCGCAACGCCGAACGAGGCGGCGGAAGTCGCGGGTTTCGCGCCCGTCGATTTGTACCAGCGTCGCGAGAAGATCTTCACGCGCCAAATCGAAGGCCGCTTTCAGCGTCTTCGGTTGTACTCGGGTTGGCCGCTCCTGCTCGGCTATTTCCTGGTGCCGTGGTTAGAGTGGGGTGACCGTCAAGCCGTACTGTTCGATCTACCGGCACGGCAATTTCACGTGCTCTTCGTCACGTTCTGGCCACAGGACTTCGTGTTGCTCGGAGCACTGCTCATCATCGCTGCGTTTGCACTGTTCACCGTGACCTCGGTCGTTGGCCGAATCTGGTGCGGATACACCTGTCCGCAGACCGTGTGGACCGCCATCTACATGTGGATCGAACAAGTCGCGGAAGGCCCACGACATGCCCGCGTTCGGCTCGATCGTGCACCGTGGGGATGGGAGAAGATCAGGAAGCGCGGACTCAAGCACGGCATGTGGCTCGGGTGGGCATTCTTCACCGGCTTCACGTTCGTTGGCTATTTCACGCCTATTCGTGAATTGGTGACGTCATTGGTCACCTTCGAAGTAGGTACTTGGAGCGCGTTCTGGATCGCCTTTTTCACCGCCGCTACCTACTTCAATGCCGGTTGGCTGCGCGAGCAGGTATGCATCTACATGTGCCCGTACGCGCGTTTTCAATCCGCGATGTTCGACAAAGACACGCTCATCGTGTCTTACGATACGGCCCGCGGCGAACCGCGCGGCCGCGGTCAATCCCGTGATGGCCTCGGCGATTGCATCGACTGCATGCTGTGCGTGCAGGTCTGCCCCACGGGCATCGATATCCGCGACGGCCTGCAATACCAGTGCATCGGCTGTGCCCACTGTATCGACGCGTGTGCCGACATCATGACCAAGGTGGGCAAGCCGACTGGCCTCATTCGCTACACGACGGAACACGAACTCGAAGGCGGTCGATCGCAGCTGCTGCGCGGGCGCGTGGTCGGCTACGGCATCGCGTTGCTGGTGATGTGCGGGGTGTTCGTCAACGTACTGCTGAACCGTGATCTGGTCGGTATCGACGTGCTACGCGAACGCGGTGAGCTCTATCGCGTCGAGGCCGCCACCGTGCGCAACGACTACGCCCTCAAGCTGATCAACAAGGCGCAGTCGGCTACACGCCTCGCAATCGACGTGCAGGCGAGCGTGCCGGTCGAAGTGATAGGCGCCACCGATATCGAGATCGAAGGTGGCGAGGTGCTGAACGTGCCGATTAGTCTCGTGCTGCCTCGCGATGCGCTGACGGTGCCGTCGGTAGACGTTCGCTTCCGGATTTGCGATGTCGCCGGTCACTGCAACGAAGAGATCAGCCGATTCTTGGGGCCCGTGCGATGAGCGGCAGACCCCACACCCATGCGCGCCCATGGTATCGGCAGCTCTGGCCGTGGATTCTCATTGCCATTCCACTGATTGGCGTGGTGCTTTCCACGATCACCGTGATGGTTGCGTTGCGGAGTGCCGACCAGGACGTACGCGACGATATGCATGCACCGCTCGACAAGGCGAGTTGGCGGGCCACGCCATGAATACGGTCGTCTCCGGGGTGAAGCCTGCACCTGTCGGCACGCGCCTTGGTCTGGAAGACGAGCGTTCGCTGGTGGATCTCGTTACACGCGAGGCATCCGATGGCCACCGCGAACTGACACTCGACGTGCCCGACATGCGTTGTGCGAGCTGCGCGGCCCGCATCGAACAGCACCTCTCGGCGCTGCGCGGGGTCGGTCGCGTGCGCATCAACCCCGCTCGCCAACAGGTGCTGCTCACGTACGATCCGGTGCGACTTACGCTCAGCGCCATTACTGACGCGGTCACCGATGCCGGCTACACGCCGGTACCGACCACACGCACCAATGACGACCCCGAGCTCGCGGCCGAGCGCCGCACCCATCTGAAACGCCTAGGTGTAGCCGGCATCGGGATGATGCAAGTCATGATGTTCTCGATCGCCTTGTATGCCGGCGCCGGCCAGGACATGACACCGTTCTACGAGTCGTTGATGCGCTGGGTTGCGCTCGCATTCACGACGCCGGTGCTGCTCTATTCGGCGGCGCCGTTCTTTCGCAATGCCCTGTCGTCAGCGGCCGGTTTGTTTCGGCCCCGCGGCGTTCGTCTAGTTGGGTTGACCATGGACGTGCCGGTGGCGCTCGCCTTAGCGATTGCCTACGGTGCAAGCGTGGTTGCAACCGTCTCGGGTGGTGACCACGTGTATTTCGACTCCGTCACGATGTTCACGTTTCTGCTGCTCACAGCCCGACTGCTGGAGCAAAGCACGCGGCTCAAGCTGGCGCGATACGACAATTGGCTTGCCATGCTGCCCGCGCACGTCGACCTCGAGCGCAATGACCACCCCGAGCGGTTGCCGGTGACCGCCATTCGACCCGGCGATCGTGTTCGTGTCGCAGCTGGCGCCCGTGTACCCATCGATGGTTGGATCATTGAAGGTGCATCGGACGTCGACGAGTCGCCACTGACGGGCGAGACACGGCCGCTGCCACGCGGTGTCGGCGACCGCGTCTTTGCAGGTACGGTCAATACCAATCAAGCACTCGTGGTGGAAGCGAACACCAACATCGTCGATACGCGCATGGCCGCGATACATCGGCTCGCGCAGCGCGCGACGTTCGATAAGCCGCCCACCGTGCAACTCGCAGACTCGATCGCGCGCTACTTCGTCCTCGGGGTCATCACACTCTCCCTCGTAACCTATCTCGCTTGGCAGTGGTTCGATCCCGGTAGTGCGCTCGCTGCGACCATCGCCGTTCTGGTCGTGTCGTGCCCCTGCGCGCTGTCGTTGGCGACGCCTGCCGCAATCACCGCAGCAGCGACCGCCCTTCGGCGCGCCGGATTCGTAGCAACGCGCGCGCACGTCATCGAGCGTCTCGCCAAGGTAACTCATGTGGTATTCGACAAGACCGGTACGCTGACGGGCGGCAAGCCGGAGTTGGTTGCCGTTGAACCCGTGGGCGCGCTGTCGGCGAAAGCGTGTGAGCGGATCGCCGTCGCGCTGGAGCAGCACACCGATCATCCCCTTTCGCAAGCATTCGCGGCCGCCGACGCACCGCTTGTAGCAAGCACCGTTCGCATTCACGACGGCCGAGGCATCACAGGTGTCATCGACGGGGTCGCCTACCGACTGGGTAGCGCCGAGTTTTGCCGAATCGCTCGTCCGGCCCGGCACCGTGATCACACCACGATCTACCTAGCCGAAGATTCGGGCGATCGCTGCATTCCACTGGCGGAATTCTCGATTCGACTGTGGTTGCGCGACGATGCCAATGCGACCCTCGCGGCGATACGCCGGCTCGGCATCAGCGCAGAGATCTTGTCCGGTGACAGCATGGCACCGACAGCAGAGATCAGCGTCGCGCTCGACGACCTGCCCTATGGTGCGGGCTGTTCGCCCGAGGCCAAGCTGGCTCACATTCAGGCACTCACCCGCAAAGGCGAAGCAGTCGCCATGGTCGGCGATGGCATCAACGACGTACCCGGTCTCGCCGCAGCCACCGTGTCGATTGCGCCGGCCGACTCCACCGATCTCGCCAAGACGACGAGCGACGCCATCTTACTCGGCCGCGGCTTGGGCGCCATCGCGCGCGCCATCGAGGTCGCTCGCCGCACGCGTGCCATCGTCAAACAGAACGTGATGTGGGCCCTGATATACAACGTCGCGGCAATACCCCTCGCAGCAGCGGGACTCGTTCCACCGTGGCTCGCCGCAATCGGTATGTCGGCGAGCTCGCTCGGCGTCACACTGAATGCGATGCGGTTGACCCGGAACGAGGCGACGACATGGAAGTGATCTTGCTGCTACTGCCCGTGTCGGTCGTCATCATCGCCATTGCAATAGCCGTGTTCGTGTGGGCAGTCGACAACGGGCAGTACGAAGACACCGATCGGCAAGGCGATGCGGCGCTGTTCGACGACCTCGGTCAGCCGCCATCACGCAGCAACGAAACCCAGCAACCTCGAGCCTAAACGGAGCACTCCCGTGAACTCACTCGACATCCTGTTTCGCCCTATCCACGCCTGGCGCAACATTGCGGAGACCAGCGGTTCGCTGGTCGGCCGCTTACTCACGCACACCGTGCCCTGGGCGCTCGTGCCCGCGCTGTGCTGGTACTACGGCATCACGACGGTCGGCTGGCAAATTGGCGAGGAGCCGGTGCAGAAGATGACGGCCGACAGCGCGATCGTCATCTGCGCACTGTTCTATCTCGCGATGCTGGCGGGCGTGGTGTTCCTCGGTTACATGATTCACTGGATGGCCGAAACCTATGCGGCGGCGAATTCCACCGTCGAGCGCGGCGTCACGATCGTCACCTACACAGCCACTCCGTTCTTCGTTGTCGGTCTGCTCGGACTCTATCCTGCACTTTGGCTGGACATCAGCATCGGCGTCGTCGTTGCCTGCTATTGCATCTACCTGCTCTACATCGGCGTGCCAGTGGTGATGGACGTGCAGCCGGAACGCGGCTTCTTGTTCGCGAGCGCCGTGGTGGCCGTGGCACTGGTATCGATCGTCGGCCTGATGACCGCGACTGCGATTCTCTGGGGCCTCGGCGCGGAGCCGGTTTACACCTATTAAGTCAAGCCGACTCTTTAGGACACCCTCACCGTCAGAACGTCGCACGGAGCACCGTGCAGCACGCCGTTGGCGGTCGAACCGAGCAACAAGCCCAGACCGTGCCGACCATGCGTGCCAATGACGATGAGGTCAGCCTTCATGTCCGCGGCAGTCTGCCGAATCTCGTAGGCGGGGCTGCCACGGCCGACCTGGCATCGAGCGGCGGGGATGCCGTACTTCTTGCCGTAGGCAACGAGCTTCTCGTTGGCTTGCCGCACCGCATCCTGTTCGATCATCGCGGCGTCGGCAGACAGCGCGGCAACGTCGAATCCGGCGTACACCTGATTGATTGGTTTCACCACCGTCAGAAGCGACAGTTCGGCTCCGTTTTGAGTGCCAGTCTCTTGCGCCTGCTTCAACACCTCGTCGGCTTCGTCGGTCAAGTCGATCGCCACCAGAATCTTCTTGTACGCCATGTTCCAGATCTCCCGCGCAATGGATTAGACGATGGGGACTCATCGAAGCATACAACATGCGGGGTTCCCCCTACCCCGTTTGCTGTCGTCGGGTCACTGGGCCGTGACGCGTCAACGGCCCCGAGGTGGATCGGTTGGGTTCAGCGAGGCGGAATCACGGTCACGCTCGAAATAAGCGCGCGTCTCCTTGACCACGACCCCCGACAGCAACAACAGACCGATCAGATTGGGCAGCGCCATCAGACCATTCATGACGTCCGAAAACACCCAAACGAAATCGAGCGTTCGCACGGCACCGAAGTAGGCGGCACCCACGAACAGCAATCGGTACGGAACGATGGCCCACTCCCCCAGTAGATATTCGATGCTCCGCTCACCGTAGTACGACCAGCCGAGCATGGTCGAAAACGCGAACATGGCGAGCGAGATTGCCACCAGCGCCGGCCCGATGCCGAACGGCACGCTCGACTCGAAGGCGAATTGCGTGAGGCCGGCGCCATTGGCGTCCGACAGCCAAGCGCCACTGGCGATGAGCGCGATGCCGGTGAACGTGCAGACTACCAACGTGTCGATGAACGTTTGGGTCATCGACACCAAGGCTTGTCGAACCGGTTCGCGGGTCTGGGCCGCGGCGGCGGCGATGCCCGCCGAGCCCAATCCGGATTCGTTGCTGAAGATGCCCCGCGCCACACCGTAGCGGATTGCCTGAGCAATACCCGCACCCAGGAACCCGCCCGCCGCAGACGAGCCGGTAAAGGCGTCGTTGAACACGCGGGCGAAAGCCATTGGCACCGCGTCGATGTGCACCACCCACACCACGGTGCAGGTCGCCACGTAGACGACGATCATGGTTGGTACGAACACACCCGTCACACGGCCGATGGAACGGATGCCGCCGATGATCACGAGCGCGACGACTCCGGCAACCACCATACCGGTCAATCCCGGGTCGATGCCGAACGCGCCGTTCATGGCATCGGCGACCGCATTCGACTGCACCATGTTGCCGATCCCGAACGCGGCCAGCGCCGTGAACAACGCAAACAGCGCGCCGAGCGGCTTCCCCAGCCACGACCTTCGCAATCCGAACGCGAGGTAATACATCGGCCCACCGGCTTGCTCGCCGCGGCTGTCGGTGGTGCGGTACTTCACCGACAACAGGGCCTCGCTGTATTTGGTGGCCATGCCAAGCAACCCAGTGACCCACATCCAGAACAATGCGCCGGGCCCACCGAGCGCGATCGCGGTCGCCACACCCACGATGTTGCCGGTGCCGACGGTCGCCGCAAGCGCCGTCATCAGCGCCTGATAGTGCGAGATGTCGCCCGTCGAACCCGGTTCCCTACGCACGATCAACGCCGTGTACAGGGCGCCTGCAAGGCGCCTGAACTGCAAACCGCGCAGTCGCACCGTCAAGAACAGCCCGGTAAACAACAGCAGCGGAATCAGGAAGCGCGGGCCCCAAATGAAATCCGAAGCCGCGTTCAAGTACTCCTCGATCAGCTGCAAGCCTACCCCCTACGTCGAAGCGGTCGTCAGCATGCCCGACTCACGCCGGCAGCGGAAGCGCTCAATTTCCGCGAAGCCTTTGCGACACGCGCTCCGCCAAGTCGGCGAGACCGAATGGTTTCTTCAGTACCTCGACATGCAACGCGCTACCGACACGACGGCGGATCTCGTCGCTAGGGTAACCCGACATGAACAGCACCTCGACGGCTGGAAATTGGCGTCGAATCGTGGCAACCACCTCGATGCCAGCCTGCGCGCCTGGCAAGACGATGTCGCACAGCACGAGATCGAGGCGTACGAGTTGCCGTGCGCGTTCGATCGCATCTTCGCCGTTGGACGCCACCAGCACGACGTAGCCGACGCTGGCCAGCGCTTCGGAAATGACCGCCGCGACACCGACGTCGTCCTCGATGACGAGGATCGTTCTACCAGCTCCATCGTCGTCTGGCGGCTCACCGCGATCGGCCCGGGAATCGGCCGAATCCGGCCAAGCGCGCGGCAGCAGCAATGTGACGCGGGTGCCATGGCCCAGTTCGCTGCGAATGCTTACGTCGCCCCCCGATTGCTTGACGAAACCGTACACCATGCTCAGACCCAACCCAGAGCCTTCGCCCGGTGCCTTGGTGGTGAAGAATGGTTCGAATACATGAGGAATCACATCGGCGGCGATCCCCTTGCCCGAATCCGTGACACTTACTTGCACGAACTCACCCGCGGAAGTCGCAGCGCCGTCACCGTCGACCGTGGTGTTCGACAACTCGAAGCGCAGCGTACCGCCCGTCGGCATCGCATCACGGGCGTTTAGGGCCAGATTCAATATCGCGTTCTCGAGTTGATGCCGGTCGGCCTGGCATGGCCATAGCGGCGAGGTGCATTTTTCGACTGCGAGCGATATGTCCGCGCCGAGCGTTCGCCGCAACAACTCGGCAACGCCATCGAGCAAACCGACGAGATCTACGCTTTCCGGTGACAATGCCTGCCGTCGCGAGAACGCAAGCAAACGCTGCGTCAGCGCACCACCGTGTTTGGCGGCCTCCGTCGCACCATCGACATAGGCGCGCAGCGCATCGTCAGCTTCGGTCGCCTCCTGCAGCAATTCGAGGTTGCCGAGGATCACCGTCAACAAATTGTTGAAATCGTGCGCGACACCGCCCGTTAGCTGCCCCACCACTTCCATCTTCTGCGCTTGCGCCAGCTCCGCCTCTCGCACCCGCAATGTTTGCTGCGCCTCCACGTATGGCGTGATGTTGGTACCGGAGCCTCGGTAGCCCTTGAATCGGCCGTGCTCATCGAAGTGCGGGATCGCGCTCACGTCGAGGTGCAACACGCGGCCATCGGTGCGACGTCCGGTGAGGCGGTAGTTCCGGTATGGCTTGCGCCGTTCGAGATCGAGCTGATGCTCGCCGTAGTTCTGAAGGTCGAATTTCTCTCTCATCTCGCGCGTGGTCAGCCCGAGTGCATCGCTCGCCGGTATACCCGTGATCGGTTCGAATCGCTCGGAAAGAAAGCTGATCCGCAGTTTGTCGTCGATCTCATAGAAAAAGTCACCGGCGGCTTCCGCGAACATGCGAAATCGCGCTTCGCTGTCGCGCAAACGACCCTGTGTGTCGGTGAGCCCGGTGAGTAGCTCGCGGAGCCTTGCGGCCGTGGCACCGAGCTCGTCGAGTGAGTTTGGCACCACGTTCGGTTCGTCCAGCACCGTCTCGCCATACGAGCGGCCTATCAGAGCGGCCAGCGGTCTCACCCCCTGCACGTGGCCAACGTAGATCAACGCGCCAAGCAGCACCGCATAGCCGACCAGCATGACCGCGATCGATACCACCGCGACATCGAGCGCGCTCGTGCGCGCAGCTTCGAAGAGCAGCAATGCCGATGAGGCCACGACCGCGATGCCAACCACCACGATGGACATGGTCACGGCGCCGGGTATCAGGGGCCTACCTCCCATACGTGGTCCCCAGAACCGACCGATCAGTGTCTGCAACGCGACGAATAGTGGAATGCCCGCGAACGCTACGAACGTCAGCAGAGAGCCACCCACCACAGCGGCCTCACCGACACCCCAACTCGCCACCGCGGCGCGACTACTCCACAGCCCCACCATCAGCGATCCGAGCGCGTATGCGGTCAGGCCCAATGGAACGTCGACGAACAGGGTGCGAACGGCTGTGGCGCCGCGTGCAGCGGAGCCATCGTCGCGCGACATGCGTCGTCGCAACCAGTATGCGATCGGCAACGGCGCGAGAACCGTATATCCAAACCATTCGGGCGTGATCTGGGCAAACGCCTGGTATGGCGGCGGCGGCTCGAGCAGCAACATGAGCAGCACGTAGGCGGCAGTCGCAGACCACAGATCGAGCAGAACGATCGATGTGCAGCGCTCGAGGAATTGGCGTTCGTTCAAGATTGAAGCCACGCCGGCTCCTCCACGAAGATGAGGCCACGCATGGGACGAGCGGTCAGCCGGTGCGGGCGGGCTCGATTCTGTCCCACACTGAGCGAAAGCCATCGTCGCGACCGAGCAACGCCTGGGCTGGACTCTGCTTGTCGATATGGCCCATCAGGTGTTTGTAGGTACCAAAACCGCACAACTCCGCCAACCGCGGTGAAAACCGCCGCACCATGTCGAGCGGAATGCCGAGTTGCTGGTTTTCCTGCTGGCGAATGAAGCCGGCACAGTAGTTCATGGCAATACCCACGCGACGCGCGCGCGATCGATTCGCGCCGCCGCCGTGCCAAAGGCTGCCATTCCAGATCAGTACGCTACCCTTGCGCATCTCCACGGCGACCGGGTCGTTCGACGACGAATCGACGCCGTAGACCGGTTTATCGGCAAACCGATGACTTCCGGGCACCACCCGCGTCCCGCCGTTATCGGCAGTGAAATCGGTGACCGCCCACATCGAATTGCAGACCAGGGGCCCGTGTGGCCTTGGCAGACCGATCAACGTGTCGTCCGTGTGCAGCGGTTGCGCGGTTTCGCCGGGATCGATGGCGATCGACGACAGCGACGACACCAGGCAACCCGGATCCAGCACCGACTCCACGATCGGTAGCACCGCTGCGTGTACGGGCACACGCTCGAATACGGGGTCACGGGCGAGCAGGTTGTAGATGCGCACCGTGCGATGACCCTCGAAGGCGTTGTATCCAGGCAGGATGCGAAGGTCGGTTTCTAGGCGCTCGAGCGCATCACCGATAGCGTCGATCAGATCGGCTTCGATCGCGTCCTCGACGATGGTGTAGCCGTCGCGCTCGATTCGCGCCGTGTGCGCCGCGACGTCGAAGCGCATCTTCTCGACCCCACAGACGACAGATTCCACCATTACCGCATGCCATTCACCTATGGACAAGCATCGCAGTACACTTCGACATCCATCCGATGAGCTGAGCATTATGAGCGAGCGAGAACTGTTTGCAGTGCAGCCCGAAGATGTCGGCCTCCACTCCGGACGCGTGCACGACCTATTCCGGCGGGTACAGCAGGAAATCGACGAAGGGTTGTTGCCAGCGTGCCAATTCGCGATTGCCCGCAACGGCCGTATCGGTCAGTTCGGTTGGTCCGGATCGGCAGAACGACACTCGCTGTTCAACGTTTTTTCCTGCACCAAAGCGATTACCTCGGCGGCAGGCTGGCTGCTTCTACAGGACGGCAAGCTCGATCTGGCGGAGAAGGTCGCGGCCATCGTTCCGGAGTTCGGCACTCACGGCAAGGAAGCAATCACCGTCGAACAGCTGTTCACGCACACCTCCGGTTTTCCGCATGCACCGTTTCGAACCGACGATTGGAACGATCGGCACCGGCGGCTCGAGCGCTTCGGCGAGTGGCAGCTGAATTGGACACCCGGTTCGCGCTTTGAATATCACCCGACCTCCAGCATGTACGTGATCGCCGAGATCATCGAGCGCCGCGCGCATGTGCCATTCGAGGACTTCGTGCGGGAGCGCATCATCGCACCTCTCGGCATCGAAGATTTGTACCTCGGCTGCCCCGACGCAGAGCATCACCGTATCGTCGACGTTTGCCACGTCGGCGAAGCACTCACCGAGGACGACTACGCGAAACTCGGGCTACCAGTTCCACCGCAAACCGAGGTGACCGAAGAAGCGTTGAGCAACTTCAATCGCGCCGAGGTACGGCGCACGCCCGTCCCCGGCGGTGGTGCAGTGGCAACCGCGGCTGCGATGGCGCTCTTCTATCAAGGACTGCTCGATGGCGGTACCGCACTTGCCGGCCGACGCATTTGGCGTGAAGCGACGCTCGCCAATGCCCTCACGGTACGCAACGAGTTCTCAGATTATTTCGGTACGCCCGTGCATCGCGCCCTCGGCGTTGTGGTAGCGGGCGACGAGCGCCGCAATGCGCGCGGCTTCGGCCACACCAACTCGCAGTTTGCTTTCGGTCATGGCGGTGCGGGCGGACAAATTGCGTGGGCCGATCCTGCCACCGGTATTTCATTCGCCTATGTCACGAACGGCCATGACCGCAATGCCATCCGCCAGGGTCGGCGCGGTGTTTCGCTTTCGAACCGCGCGGCGATTTGCGCCTTGGCCGACGATTGACGATGAGTCATCGCATCGGCGGCTTCGCGCTCGCGTTGTTGGTCGTGGCCGGGTGCCAAGCGCCCGCGGCCACTCAGTCACGCTGGCAGCAAGGCTACGAGGATGGCTGCCTACACGCTCGCGGCGCCACGCCAGAGACCTGTGAAGCGCGCGCCGCAGCGGTCGAGTCGATGGACACCGACTACCGGGCTGGCTGGGCCGAGGGTTACGAAGCGTGCAAGTCCGGGCCCGATGGTTGCTGAGCAAATCGAGCATCCAGATGCGGCCGGGCAATGCCGAATGCCACGAGCCGTCCCGGCAGTCGCCGCAAACCTGGCACGGCGAGGATCATCCGCAACGGTGCCGGGAACGTAAACGGCTTCCCGCTCAGCGCTTGCGCGATGATGTGCTCCTGTACCAGGCCTTGCAGGCGTTGCATGACGCGCGTCGGCCGCTCGCGTCCGCGCTGCACGCGCGCGAGATGCCGTACATCGACCGCACCGCGCCGCAGAGGATCCGTCAAAAGATTGGCAGCCACCACCGCGTCGGCGATCGCATAGTTGATACCCACACCAAACACCGGCGACATGGCATGGGCGGCATCGCCGATGCAGAGCAGTCCCGGTTTGAACCACTGCTTCAAGCAATCGGACTTGACGGTCAGCAGATGGACATCGTCCCAATCGTCGAGTGCCGTCGTCCGCTCGCCGAGCAGCGGCACGATCTCGCCGATCGACGCCCGAAACGCTTCGATACCCTGCGCCTGTACGGCCGTGAAATCACCCTTGGGGAACACATAACCGAGCTGCCATTCGTTCACTCGCGACAGCATTACGAGGATACGTCCGAGTCCGATGTGAATCGCACCGCTGCCGACCGGATCGTCGACCAGGCGCGGGAGACGAAACCAAGCGACGTCCATCGGCGCGGAGTCGCGCTCGACGACGAGACCCGCATAGCCGCGTACGCGCGAGAACCGGCCGTCGCAGCCGACGGTCAGCTGCGCGTGCAGCACGCGCTCGGCACCATCGCGCCGATAGCGCACGCCGATGATGCGACCCGCATTTTCGACCAGGCCGACGACGGTGGCACCCATTAGGCGCGTGAAGTTGGGGGCTCGGTCCGCTTCTTCGGCAATGTAAGTCAGGAACTCGGCCTGCGGCATGATCATCACATAGCGAAAACGCGACGGCAGCGTCGCGAGATCGGCGATGCGCAGCGTGTGGTCCTTGGTCCGCATTTCCATCACGCGCAGTTCGTCGTGCGGCAACCCAAGCAGCGCATCGGCCAAACCGAGCTGGTCGAGCAACTCGAGTGTCGCGGGGTGAACAGTATCACCGCGAAAGTCTCGATCGAAATCACGGTGCATCTCGAGCAATGTGACCCGCACGCCGTTGCGCGCGAGCACCAAGGCGAGCAACAAGCCCGCGGGTCCGCCACCGACGATACAGCAATCCGTTTGCGATGCTTCCGACATGCGCTTTCCTCCACGCTATGGGTCGCGCCGAGGTCGCAAAGAAGACATACTTCGCGCACTCGACAAGGAGGTGACGATGGGTCTGTATGCCCGCCTGGTACTGCCACGGATCATAGAGACCGCCTGTGCACAAGAGCCGCTCAAATCGTTGCGCGCTCGATACGTGCCCCACGCAACCGGCCGCGTGCTCGAAATAGGGATCGGTTCCGGACACAACCTCGAGCACTACACCGAGTCCGTCACTTCCGTCACAGGCATCGACCCTGCTCCCGAGCTGACCGTGCGTGCCCGTGAACGCGCGGCAAAGCTGCACTGCCCGGTATACGTGATCGAACAATCCGGCGAATCCATTCCAGCCGAGGATGCCTTCTTCGACACGATCGTGTGCACATGGACGCTATGCTCGATCCCCAATGTCTACCGTGCGCTCGACGAAATGCGCCGGGTACTCACACCACGTGGTCGTCTCATCTTCATCGAGCACGGCAAGGCCCCAGATCCAAGCGTCGCGCGCTGGCAAGCGCGAATCGAGCCACTGTGGAAGAAGATCGGCGGCGGCTGTCATCTGTCGAGACCAATGGGGCGGCTCATCGAGGACGCGGGCTTTCGTATCACTGAGCTGGACACCGGCCACGTGCCAGGACCGAAGATCGCGAGCTACATGTACCACGGCACTGCGGTTCGTCGCTGAGCGCACGCCATGGGGTCACGGCAATCCCTCCTCGGTCGGCAGTGTCGCGGATCGCTTAGCGCCCGGCAAGCGAGCCATACCGACAAGGAGTATCGATGAGCGGTCACGATGTCGTGCTGTATGGTGCCACCGGATTTACGGGGCACCAGACCGCCTACTATTTCGACGCACACGTCGGCGATAAATTGAATTGGGCAATCGCCGGCCGCGATCGCGGTCGCTTGGAAGCGATACAGGCGTCGCTTCGCCATCCAGTGCCGGTCATCGTTGCCGACGCCCATGACGATGCTGCGATCGACGCACTCGTCGAATCGACGAAGGTCGTGCTGTCCACCGTCGGGCCGTACGCCCGCTATGGCGAATGCCTCCTGCGCAGCTGCGTTACGCGTGGTACCGACTACGTGGACATCTGCGGTGAGACCGTCTGGATCAAACGCATGATCGAGCGCTATCACGATCGCGCGGTGCAGAGCGGTGCACGCATCGTCCCGTGTTGTGGATTCGACTCGGTACCTTCAGACATCGGTACTTGGCTGCTGGTCGATCACTTCAGAGCATTGGGGAAGCGAACGCGCTCCGTAAAGGCGTTTTTCCGTGCGCGCGGCGGCTTGAACGGCGGCACCGTGGCATCGCTCGCCGCCGCAATGAGCTCACCCGACCACAATCAAATCGACGATCCGCTGCTGCTCAATCCACCCGACGAACGCACCGCTCGCGAAGCGATTCGAAGCCGCGACCCGATCCTCCCCGTGCTCGATGCCGACCTTGGCCATTGGGTAGCGCCATTCTTCATGGGCCCGATAAACACACGCGTGGTGCGACGCAGTGCAGCGCTCGCGAAGCTGGCGCAACAAACCTACGGCGACGAATTTCACTACCAGGAGTACATGAACCTCGGCCCGAATCTGTCCTTGCTGTCGAGCACCATAGCGGCCACGGGCACCGTATTGTTCGGCGCAGTCGCACGTGTGCCCGCCATCACCAAGTTCATCGAATCGCTGGCGCCGGCACCCGGTGAGGGACCATCCGAGCAAACCATGGACGAAGGATTCTTCGAGTGCGTGCTAGTCGGTCAGAGCGAGGACGGCGCCACGGCATGGGCACGACTTGCCGACGACGGCGATCCCGGCAATCGGGCTACCGTGAAGATGGTGTGCGAAGCGGCATTGGCGCTGGCGATCGACCGTGAGCGCTTGCCGCGACAAGCGGGCATCTTGACGCCAGCCACGGCCTTCGACGGTGTGCTCGCGGTGCGTCTGGCAGATGCCGGCATGCAAATCGAATGTCCGATGGCCGAACGATGAGGCGCCCACCCGTCATCGCGGCCATGCTCGCGGTGCTGTGCGTGACTGCCGGATGCGCCACCTATCAACCCCTCGACGTTGCGCTGGTCGGAATCGAACCGTTGCCGAGTTCCACCTTCGAGCAACGCATGCGCATCGAGCTGCGCGTCCTCAACCCGAACGACCGCGCCTTCGAAGCAACGGGCTTGAGCCTGCGGCTCGATGTCAATGGCCAGCCGCTCGCGCGGGCGGTCAGCAACGCACCGTTCGCCGTACCTCGCCTCGGCGAGACTCGCCTCGAGCTCACCGCCAGCACGAGCCTGTTCGATCTCGCGCGCCAGATCCTGGCACTCCCCGATCGCCACGAGCCCATGGCGTATCGTATCGAAGGCCGGCTTCATCGCCGCGGCCTTGCCCCTGACCTGTCGTTCGGCCGTGGTGGCGAGATCGGATGGAACCCCTCGTCAACCAAACCGTCAGAGTTGCGTTGATAGTGGGATCGATGCTCGACCGCGATCTTGGGCAAGCCCGCGCCCACGATCGGCCACCGCGCGGAGGAAACGTCATGGGGCGATTGCTGTTTATTCTCGTCTTGGTCGCTGCCGTAGGCTGCGCCAGTCGCGAACGAGCGCCGGGCGGCGTGATCGTCGACATGAAGGGCGTCGACCGCACTCAATATCAGGTTGATCTGGCCGACTGCTCGCAGTACGCCGATCAAGTGGATGTCGCCGGTAAGACCGCGACGGGTGCGGTCGGCGGTGCCGTAGTCGGCGGCGCGGTTGGCGCCGTGCTCGACGATCGCAGCGTCGGCGAAGGTGCCGGTGTTGGTGCCATTCTCGGCGGCAGCAAAGGTGTTGCGCGCGGTGTTGCCGAACGGCAACGCGTGGTCAAGAACTGCCTTCGCGGCCGTGGCTACCGCGTGTTGAACTGACGTCCCCTGCCACCGCGCTTGCGATGACAAGGCTGCGCCGGCCCCTCTAGAATCCTCGACGGGTGCATGGGGAGCAGCATGAGTCACGAGGCCCAGGGGTCTGCCACCGATACCGCGCGACTGACGCGCTGGCAACTCGGCTCGTACGCCGCCCCGGCGACACCGCTCGCATTGGTTGGACTGCCGCTGGCGGTATATCTGCCCGCAATCTACGCAGACGCCGATGGATTCGGTCTGACGCTCGGCTTGGTCGGCTTGATGATCACGTTGTCACGCATAACCGACGTGTTCACAGATCCAATCATCGGCTTCGTGTCTGATCGGATTCGCACGCGATGGGGGCGCCGCAAGCCGTTCGTGCTCCTCGGCACACCGATATACATCGCCGGCGTTTGGTTGTTGTTCGTGCCGCCGTTCGAGTTCTTCGAAGTCACATGGCTCGGGTTCACGTTCAACATCGGCTATCTCTACCTGTTCGGCATGGTCGCGCTCGTTTATCTCGGCTCGACCATCAAAGATCTACCGTACAGCGCCTGGGGCGCCGAGCTGTCGCGCAACTACAACGAGCGAACCCGCATCACCAGCTGGCGCGAGGGATTCACCGTCACCGGGTCGCTCATTAGCGCGTTCACGCCGGCATTCATTTTGTTTCTCGGCTACACGAAACCGACCGATGCCGTGTACTTCTTATCGGTGGCAGTGTGCTTGGTCATGCCCGTGTTGGTACTGAACGCCGTGTTCGTCGTGCCGGAGTATCCGGTTCGAGAACGAAGCATCGAGCGATTGCCACTGAAAGAGAGCCTGAAGCACGTCATGGCGAACCGCCCATACATGATGCTCATCGTAATCTTCGGGTTTTCGACCATCGGCTCGGCCATGACGAACAGCTTGTCGTTCTTCTTCGTCAAGCATGTATTGCTGGCTGGTGACCTGTACGGACTCTACTTGTTGCCCTACTTTGTCTCCCAGGTGGCGGCCATTCCGCTGTGGTTCATGCTGTCGCGCCGGATCGGCAAACACCGCGCAACCATGGCGGCCATCGGCTGGTATGCATTCTGGTCCTGCTTCATACCGCTCATCGCCATCGCACCGATGGCTTGGTTCGAAGCCTTTGCCTTCCACCACTTGCTGTCGTTCTTGCCGGCCGGCGCCTACGAGAGCGCGATGCAACATTTCGAAGGCATCGAAACCGGCAAGTTCGTGTTCTTCGTGCTGGTCATGTGCCTGAAGGGCTCCGCCATCGGGGCCCTGTCGGCTCTGCCATTGGCCATGGCCGCAGACGTGGTCGACGTCGACCAGGCACGCACCGGCAAAATGCAGGCAGGCGCGTACTTCTCGATCTGGTCGATGGTGCGCAAAGGTGCCTATGCGCTCGGCATCACCGTCGGCACCGGCGCTGCTGTCTGGTTCGGCTTCGATTCTCTCGCCGATCCGAAGAACACCACCAACACCGAATTTTCGCTTCTGATGCTCGCGTGCCTGTACTCGGTGGTCCCGGCGCTCTTCAAATTCGTGGCGATGCCTTTGCTTTGGAATTACCCGTTGACCGAAGCGCGGGTCGCGGAAATCCAGGCCGAGATAGACGCCGCAGATTCCGCCTTGCGCGGGCAAGGCGCCGAAGGCGCCGCGGCGTGATCGACCGCGCCAAGTTCGAACGTGACGGCTATGTTCTCGTTCCCGGCCTGGTCGATGCGGCCTCGGTCGCTTCACTTCGCAACGAGGCACTGCGATTCGACGCGGGGACAGGACTCGGCGTCACGACGCAACTGGTTCATCGTTCCGCGCTAGTCCGCGAATTCGTGACCCGCGGCCCACAGATCCGCTATGCCATCGAACTGCTTGGGCCCGATGTGTGCTTCACGCACCAGCAGTTCGTGATCAAGCACAGCGCGGAACGCCAGCGAACCGACGTTCCTTGGCATCAGGACAACGGCTACGGCCGCTTGGAGCCACCCACCGACTTGACGGTCTGGATCGCGCTCGACGATTGCACCACCGACAATGGCTGTCTGTGGGTACTGCCCGGTTCGCAGCAACTCGGACTCGTGCACCATGGCGCGCGCGGCGCGCTGCGCGCGGCTGCGGTGGAAGAAACTGGCGTTGCCTTGCCAATGCGTGCCGGCGATGCTGCACTGTTCCGCAGTCTGTTGCTGCACCGGTCGCTGCCCAACGTCACGGCTCGAGACCGCGTTGCGTTGTACCTGCGGTATTGCGACCCTCACGTCATGATGATTACGGAAGGCAACAAGCCCGTTCTGGAGGATCAATACTCCTGGATGGTTGCCGGCGAAGCAAACTAGGAGCACTCGATCAATGACGATTCACCGCGTGCTGATCGCCAATCGCGGCGAGATAGCGATTCGTATCGCGCGGGCTGCGCGTGATCTCGGCATCGAAACGATCGCGGTGCATGCCGAGGACGATGCACGCTCGCTGCACGTCGCAAGAGCCGATCGCGCCATTGCAATGGTAGGCCGCGGTGTACGGCCATACCTCGACATCGAGCAGTTGGTGGCATTGGCCGCGCAACACGCGTGCGATGCCATACACCCCGGCTATGGTTTTCTCGCCGAGAGCGCCGCCTTCGCACATCGCGTGCAAGAAGCCGGTATCAACTTCATCGGACCCTCTCCAGCGACGCTCGCTCGACTCGGCGACAAGGTAGCGGCACGCACGCTTGCCGCGGGGTGCGATGTACCGGTGCTCGCAGGCACCACGACGGCCATCGATCTCGCCGCAGCCAAATCCTTCTTCACCGAACTCGGCGGTGGCGCCTTGGTCATCAAGGCGCTCGCGGGGGGTGGTGGGCGCGGCATGCGCATCGTGCGCTCGGAAGATGATATCGACGCCGTGTTCGAGCGTTGCGAGAGCGAGGCGCGAACCGCCTTCGGCGACGGCCGCGTGTACGCCGAGGCGTTCATGCCCGATGCGCGGCACATCGAAGTGCAGATCGCAGGCGATCGCGCCGGCGGGGTCGCCCACCTTTGGGAGCGCGAATGCAGTCTGCAACGGCGCCATCAGAAGCTGATAGAGATCGCGCCGGCACCGAATCTGTCACCGGCAGTGCGAGATGCGATTCTGCGCGCCGCGGTGGCGATCGCGCGGGCCGCGCACTACGAGGGTCTCGGTACGCTCGAGTTCCTGGTGAGCGGCGATCGCTTCGCTTTCATCGAGGCGAATGCACGTCTCCAGGTCGAGCACACTGTCACCGAGATGATCACGGGCATCGATCTGGTACAGATGCAATTTCGGCTCGCCGGCGGCACATCGCTCGGGGAGCTTGGATTGGACACGGCGCCGACGCCGCACGGCGCTGCCATGCAAGCACGCGTAAACATGGAAACCATAGCCGCCGACGGCACGGTCAAGCCCACTGGCGGTACCCTCGCGGTGTTCGAGCCGCCGAGTGGCCCCGGTGTACGCGTCGATAGCTATGGCTACGCCGGCTACACGACCAATCCGGCGTTCGATTCATTACTGGCCAAAGTCGTCGTTCACGAACCGAGCGGTGCATTCGATGCACTCACTCGACGTGCAGCCCGCGCGCTCGACGATTTCCGAATCGAAGGCATTGCGACCAACGTACCGTTTCTGCAGAACCTGCTGGCGGACAGCGCGGTCGTTCGTGGGCAATTCACGACCGAATTCATCGAAGCCAACCTGGCGTCGTTGACTCGCCCACGTGCGACACCCAATTTCTTTGCCGCGGCGCCGGCCCGGCGTGCGGCCGGCGTGAAAGTCGACGCCGCCGATCCCCTCGGCGTGCTGGCTCACGGCAAGTCGGCGACGGCGGGCTCGGCATCGACGACCGGAGAAAGTGCATCCGTCGAAGGCGCTGTTCTGGCGCCATTGCAGGGCACCATCTTGGTCGTCAGTGTGCAACCAGGCGATCTCGTGACCAAGGGCAAGGAACTCTTGGTCATGGAGGCGATGAAGATGGAGCACGTGATCGAAGCTCCGGTCAGCGGCCGCGTGCTCGACATCGGGGTCGACATTGGCGATACCGTTTTCGAAGGCCATACGCTGCTCGCCATCGAGCCGAGCGAGGTGACCACGGCACAAAGCAACGCGGCGGCTGCACTCGATCTCGATGCACGGCGCGCGGATCTCGACGAGGTGATCGAGCGTCACGCCATCGGCACCGACGAACGCAGGCCGCAGGCAGTGGAACGCCGACGCCACAAGCACATGCGAACCGCACGCGAGAATATCGCCGACCTCGTCGATGAGGGTACGTTCGTCGAATACGGCGCGCTGATGATCGCCGCACAGCGGCGGCGGCGATCGGTCGAGGACTTGATCAAGAACACGCCAGCCGACGGCATGGTTGCCGGCATCGGTCGAGTCAACGGCGCATTGTTCGACGACCATGCGGCGCAATGCATCGTGATGTCCTATGACTACACCGTGCTCGCGGGTACGCAAGGACACATGAACCACCTGAAGAAAGACCGCATGTTCGAGTTGGCAGAGAACAATCGTCTACCGATCGTGCTGTTCGCCGAAGGCGGCGGCGGCCGGCCTGGTGATACCGATGGCACCGGTGTTGCGGGTCTCGACTGCTACGCGTTCAACTATTTCGCACGACTGTCGGGATTGGTGCCATTGGTCGGAATCACCGCCGGCTATTGCTTTGCGGGCAATGCCGCGTTGCTCGGTTGCTGTGACGTGGTCATCGCCGCCAAGGGTTCCAATATCGGCATGGGCGGGCCGGCGATGGTCGAAGGCGGCGGTCTCGGCGTGTTCCGACCCGACGAGATCGGGCCACTCGACGTGCAAGTCGCCAATGGCGTGGTCGATCTCGTCGCCGATGACGAAGCGGACGCGGTCGGCTTGGCGCGCCGCTACCTCTCCTACTTTCAGGGGTCGGTGAAGAACTGGTCGGCACCGGATCAGCGTCGGTTGCGTCATCTGATTCCGGAGAATCGGGTGCGCGTGTACGACATTCGCCGCGTGATCGATGCGCTCGCCGACACCGATTCGGTGCTCGAACTGCGGCGTGGCTTTGGCGCCGGCATGGTGACGAGCCTCGTGCGCATCGAGGGGCGGCCCATCGGCATAGTCGCCAACAATCCCACGCATTTGGGCGGTGCCATCGATGCCGATGGCGCCGACAAGGCGACGCGTTTCATGCAGCTGTGCGACGCGTTCGACATACCGCTATTGTTCTTGTGCGATACGCCGGGTTTCATGGTTGGCCCCGAAGCGGAAAAGACCGCGCAGGTCCGCCGGTTTGCACGCATGTTCGTCAACGGCGCGAATCTCACGGTGCCGTTCTTCACCATCGTGCTGCGCAAGGGCTACGGACTCGGCGCCCAGGCGATGGCTGGCGGTGGGTTCAAGATACCGATGTTCACGATCGCCTGGCCGACTGGCGAATTTGGCGGCATGGGCCTCGAGGGCGCAGTCAAGCTCGGCTACCGCAATGAGCTCGCGGCCATCGAGGATTTGGAGGAGCGTCGCAAGGCCTACGAGGAAATGGTCGCCCGCAGCTACGAGCGCGGCAAAGGCGTCAACGTGGCATCGACCTTCGAGATCGACGACGTCATCGATCCCGCGGACTCGCGCCTGTGGATCGTCTCCGCGCTACGCTCGGCGCCGCCGGTCCCACGCCGTGCCGGCAAGAAGCGACCTTGCGTCGATACCTGGTGATCCAATGAAGCGCGACGACATCGATGGCGGCCGCGAGTTCGACTGGGGCCGCACGTCGAAGCAGTACTCGGCCTATCGCCCTGGGTATCCCCAGGCGTTCTATGCAACCCTGGCCGGGCTCGGCATCGGCACCGCAGGACAGCGCGTGCTCGATCTCGGCACCGGTACCGGCGTCCTCGCCCGCGCATTTGCCGCCAATGGCGCCGACGTCGTGGGTGTGGACATCGCCGCCAACCAGATCGAAGAGGCGCGCTCACTCGCGAAGTCGCAAGGGCTGACCGTCGAGTTCACTACGTGCCGCGCGGAGGACATCGACTTCGCGGAAGACCACTTCGATGTGATCGCGGCGGGACAGAGCTTCTTCTACTTCGATACGGAAATACTCATACCCAAGCTATTGAAGGCCCTGAAGCACGGGGGTCAATTGATACTCACGCACTTGTCATGGCTACCGCGCAAGGATGCTACGGCGCGAGCGAGCGAGGATTTGGTGCTCCGGTACAACCCCGCTTGGAGCGGTGCCGACTACAGCGGCTATCTGCCAGCCATCTTTCCGTGGGCGAAGGGAAACTTCGACCTCAAGACCTTTCACTTGATCGAGTACGCGATTCCGTTCACCCGCGAGTCGTGGCGCGGCCGCTTCATCGCGTGCCGTGGCATCGGTGCGGCCTTGAGCGATGCCGATGTCGCCCGTTTCGATGCCGAGCATGCCGCATTGCTCGCGCGCATCTGCCCGGACGAATTCACCGTTCTGCATCAGGCGAGCATTCACGCGTACGTCCGCCAGGGATTGCTGGTCTCTCGCCGGGACACCTCACAGCGATAGTCCGCTCAGCTCCCGGGGCTGTTCGAGCACGCCGAGTTTCGCTGCCAGCCAACGCGTGCTCGGCGCTTGCACGAGTATGGTCGTGAGAATCGCGACGAACGTGATCGCCGCGATCAAGTCAGCGCCGGGTGCACCGAGTGCGCCGAGCAGGCCGGCGAGCGCCGCCGGAATTACGCCTGTTTCACGCGTCCAGCATAGGAATAGCCGCTCCTTCATCGTCCACGCCGCTGGTCGGTCGAGCATCGTCGCGAGAAACACCGCCGCAGGTCGTGCGACGAACATCAGCGCCGCGGCCGTAGCCATGCCCTCGAGCCAATACTCGGTCACCAGCTCGAAGCTTACCTGCGACCCCAACAGCACGAAGATGAGCAGCCGCATGATGAGCGCGATCTCGGTCACGAAGCTCGACATCTTCAGGGCTGCGTACTCGGTCATTCTGAGTCCAAAGGCGTCTCGATTGCCGATCATCGCACCGAACACGAACGCGGCCATGAAACCCGACGCGTGATAGCGGTCCGCTGAGAGATAGGCCCCGGCAACCGCCATCAACGTGACGATCGGCGCGAATTCGCGGAGCAATCCGTACCGCCGGCCCGACATCGCGACCGCGGCGAGGCCGCCGAATACGACACCGATCACCACGCCGAGCGCGCTCTGCTTCACCAACTCCTCGGCAGCACTCCACAGCGAGCTGTCCCCAGCGCCGACCGCAAATGCGAGCACGGTAAACGTCAAGATCGCACCCGTGGCGTCGTTGAACGCGCTCTCCGCCATGACCGCCTGTGACAACCGCGCGCGTACAGCGACCTGCTTGAATATCGGCACCAGCGTGGCCGGATCCGTCGAAGCCACGACGGCCGCTACCAACATCGCAAGTATCCAAGGCACACCGACGAGAAAGTGCATCACGCCGGCCACGAGCACTGCGGTGACGACGACACCCAAGGTGCTGAGCAGCACAATCGTCCGCCAAATGGACCTGACCACGCCGAAGCGCAACGACGCGCCACCATCGAAGAGGATGTACGAGGCACCGAAAATGAGGATTGCCTGATTGAAGCTGCTGCTCGCCTCGACTCGCACCAAGCCGAGCATGTCCGGACCCAAGACGATGCCCATGAGCAAGTACACCACGACGTCAGGCGCACGTACCGCTTTCGCCAGCACTGCCGCAACGCTGCCGCCGGCGAGTACGACGCCCAGCGTGAACAGTACTTCTTTGGCAGCCGTCAACGTGCTCGGCTCTTCGATCATGGTGAGTCGTTCCGCTAAACATCGCGGCTGAGGGACGATGAACCTGGCTCGACGCGCGCAGCGCGCTACCTCTTCAGGCTCGACCTAAACGCCGGCGGAGTCTGGCACGAGCACATCGTCATGTCATCGGTTGTCATCGCGCGCGAATGGTGCGTCCGTCAAAGAGCCGAGGAATGCGATCAACGCGGCGTGCTCTTCGGCACTCAAGTCGAGTGGCTGCCCTCTTCCACCGCGATCGTAGAATTCGATCACGGCTTCGAGCGTGGCGATCGATCCATCATGCATGTACGGCGCGGTGACGGCGACGTTGCGTAGCGTCGGCGTACGAATGCCATCGTGAAATTCTGGCTCGGCATCCGGCACCAATTGGTGTCGCACCGGACCCGACAGTGTGAAGCCACGATGACACGCGCTGCAGCCCGTGCGCGGCGATAGAAACAGCTCGAGCCCCTCTCTGGCAAGCATCGACATTGCAGCCTGGTCGCCGTAGTAGACATAGCGGTCGAACGGCGAGTCGGCTCGGATCAACGTCCGTACGTAGCTCGCGAGCGATTCCACGACCTCGTCTTCGGCAAGGCCATCGATTCCGGGATAGCCGAGCTCGAGCGGATTGGTGTTGTGAAGCGGCACGCGGTGCTGGTCCTCGAGTGTGCGCGGCGCGTCCGCAAGCCAACCAAAGCTGACGTTGTACGCCGCATTGATCAGTGTCGGCGTGTTGCGCGCATGCCGTTCCCCGGTCACGCCAATGGCAACGGCGAGACCATCCGTGAATGCGCGACCAGGATCATGGCAGCTCGCACAGCTATAACTGCCATCGATCGACAAGCGCTTGTCGAAGAACAGCCGCTCGCCGACTGCGACTTTGGCCGGTGTCATCCGATTGTCGGCCGGTACTAGCGGCGGCGGAAACCCAGCCGGCAGTTGCCACTGCCAAGACTCTGCATTCGCGCCCTGCGCAATCGGCACCAGGGCAGCGCCAACGAGGAGAGCCGCCCCGGCGGCAGCTACCAATCGCGTCGTGGAATCTCCATCACCGCTTGCGTCAGGGATGCGAGCTGCTTGCGCTCGGCAACCCACGCCGAGAACTCCGAGTCTTCGTTGGTTGCAAGCCAGGCATCGAAGGCCTGCATCAATACACCGGCTTGCGCCTGATCGATTCGGTACAGTTCCATATAAGCCGCCTTGGCATGGTTCAACTGGCCCAGCTCTAGGTACGCCTCGGCGCGGTACTCGATGGCAGGCGCAAACGCTGGTTCGATCTGCAGCGCGGTGTTGTAGGCGCGAATCGAATTCTCATGGTCACCGAGCTTGCGGTATGCAAAGCCGAGCTCGTTCATGGCCTGGTACATGCGATTGTCGTAGCCGATTGCCTTGCGGTAGTCCTCGGTGGCGCGCTCGAATTGATCGCGTGCGCGCTTGGCGTATTTGGCGCGATCCTTCGCCTTGTCCGACGACGCGGCCCTCTGTTCGTAGGAGAGTGCCCGCTTCTTGTGCTTGAGGCCATCGTTGTAGCTCGATGCCGCGAGCTGCTCCGGCGTTCGCTGCGTCACCTCGAAGCCGTCACTCCCGCTGCTCATCCCACTGCCGGCACCCCAGACATTGCCTGCCAGAAGCGTCGTCAGCACGAAAACCAATGTGCGATACATCACTCCTCCTCCATCAATCGTTGCCGGCAACCGGCAACAGCGGCCGATAGGTATCGTACTCCCTTGGTGCCAAGATCATGGCCTCGAGTTCCGCAACGCTGTTGAAACCCGCCAGCGATTCGAGCTGGCGCTTGGTGACTGCCATCAGACCGAACTCGCCTCGCTCGTGCTTGTCGAGCGCATCGGCAGGACGAATCCACACGCTGTCGACGGTCTCCTTGGCATCGTGCCGCCCCTTCTGCCCCGGTGGTGCCACCGCGACGAAGAACCGCGTGTCGAAACGCCGCGGTCGTCCTTCCGGCGTGATCCAACGATTGAAGAAGTGCACACGATCGGTGGCAAGCGTCAATCGTTCGCGCGCGCAGATCTCGTCGAGGCCGATTTCGCCCGCGTGCAATGCGTGCCGATAGCGCTCCAGGCGGGCATGCGTCTCGGCATCGTCATGGTCGATCAATCGGCCGGCCTCATCGTAGGCGAGGAACACATCGGCCTCCTCGAAGCTCTCACGGATCCCGGCGATCCAAAAGCCCCGCCACTCGTCGCCGACGGCACGCAGCTGATCGGTCTGCGCCGCACTCGGCTCACGTCGGTAGCGGTCGTATCGATGCAGGTGATCGTCGGCGTCGACACGACCACCCGGGAACACGTACATGCCGCCGGCAAACGCCGCATCGTGCGTCCGTCGCAGCATCAAGATTTCGTAATCGCCATCGCAATCACGCACGAGGATGACCGTGGCGGCGGGTCGAATCGGTTGCACCGGCAGATACATTTCTAGAGTCTACTTCGTGACGACGAAGGCGCGAAAGCGTGTCAGCTCCTCGCGAACCACAGGCGCGAGCAGGTACAAGCCAGCCAGGTTCGGCACCGCGATCAACAGCACCAGCGCATCGGCAAGGTCCACCACTGCGTGCAGTTCGATGCTGCTACCGATCACCACGGACGCGACCACGGCGAGTTTGAACACGAGATCGGCGAGCTTGCTCTCGCCGACTACGAATGTGAACGCTTTGAGCCCGTAGTACGCCCACGCGACGATCGTCGAATAGGCGAACAGAAATGCGGCGACGGAAAGCGGCACCGGCGCCCAGTCGAACGCACTCGCAAAGGCGCGTGCAGTCAACTCGATACCATCCACGGTGACGCCACCAGGCGTGTAGACCGTTGTGACGATTACGAGCGACGTCATCGTGCAGATGACAACGGTATCGAGGAATGGCTCCAGCAGCGCGACGTGGCCTTCGCTTGCGGGATACGGCGTGCGTGCCGCCGAATGGGCGATGGCCGCAGTTCCCAGACCCGCCTCGTTGGAGAATGCGGCGCGACGAAAGCCCATCACCAACGCGCCGATCGCACCGCCGGTGGCGCCGTCGTTGGTGAACGCACCCGTCCAGATTGCTTCGACGGCAGTCGGCACGTTGACGTAGTTGAGGACGAGCACCATGAGCGCGGTGCCGATGTACAGCACCGACATGAACGGCACGAGCCGCGACGTCACCTGCGCGATGCTCTGGATGCCGCCGATGATGACCAACCCAACGGTAACCCCGAGTGCCACGCCAACGAGCCACGACGTGCCTTCGCTGCCCGAATTGCCGAATACGTCGAGCAGGATCGCGGTCGACTGGTTCGACTGCAGTAAGTTGCCGCCCAGTCCACCCAACACCAGCGCGATCGCATAGAACACGGCGAGACCCCGTCCGAGTCGCGGCCAACCGCGGTCACGCAGCCCACGCGACAGGTAGTACATCGGGCCGCCAGACACCGTGCCGTCGTCGTGCACCTCCCGGTAGCGCACACCGAGTGTGCACTCGGCGAACTTCGTGGCCATGCCCAGCAGGCCCGCGACGATCAACCAAAACGCGGCCCCAGGGCCGCCGATCGAGATCGCAATTGCGACCCCGGCAATGTTGCTGATGCCAACGGTGCCGGATACCGCGGTCGTGAGCGCCTGGAACTGGCTGATCTCGCCAGGGTCGTGCGGATCGGCATAACGGCCCCGTACGACACGCAGTGCCTCGCCGAAGCCGCGCAGGTTGATGCCGCGCAAGTAGATCGTAAAGAACGCGCCACCCATGACCAGCCAGACGACGATCAGCGGTATCTCGACGCCGAGCATGGGTGTTGAGAAGAAGACGATGCCGCCAATCGCATTGGCGAGTGGCTGCATTGCGGCGTCGACGAAGTCGGAAAGTCCGAGGTTCGATAGCGGCGAGTCGTTCATCCGAGCGCAGCCTAACATCGGCGTCGCATTCTGGCGTCCGGCCCGCGTTCCCCATAAGATGGCGCGAATCCACAAAACAGTCACGGGGGACGGTTTCTTGGCCAAGCAACCGACGAACAAGACTTTGCTCGACATTCACCGCCGCATGGTGCGCATCCGTCACTTCGAAGAACGTGCGGGCAAGCTGATGGAAGACGGTAAGATTCCGGGCGCCCTGCACTTGTATGTCGGCCAGGAGGCCGTCGCCGCAGGCGTCATGGTGCATCTCACTGCCGAAGATCAAATCACTTCGACACACCGTGGCCACGGTCATCTGATTGCCAAAGGCGGCGATTTCGATCGCATGTATGCCGAGCTGTTCGGCCGCTCTACCGGGTACTGCAAAGGCAAAGGTGGCAGCATGCACATCAGCAACATGGACCTCGGAATGCTGGGTGCCAACGGCATCGTCGGTGGCGGACCGCCGATCGCCATGGGTGCCGCGTTTGCCAACAAGTTCAGGAAATCTAAGCACGTCGCCGTCGCGTTCTTCGGCGATGGCGCTTCGAACGAAGGCTCTTTCCACGAGGCCGCAAACATGGCCTCGCTGTACAAACTGCCGGCCATCTTCGTGTGCGAGAACAACGGCTACGGGGAGTACACGGCCCAGGCGAACCATCAAGCCGTGGTCGATGTCGCGGACCGAGCTGCGGGATATGGCATGCCCGGTGTGATCGTCGACGGAATGGACGCAGTAGCGGTCTATGAAGCGGCAGGTGAAGCGATCGCCCGCGCACGCAAGGGTCAAGGTCCCACCCTGCTCGAGTGCAAGACCTATCGCTTCTACGACCACGTCGGCGTGCGCGGTATGGGACTCAACTACCGCACCGACGACGAAGTCAAGAAGTGGATGAAGCGCGACCCGATCAAGCTGTTCGAGGCACGGCTCGCCGAGCAGAAAGTGCTGAGCAAGAAGCAAGCCGAAGCGGTGCATGCCGAAGTGCTGGCCGAGATAGAAGCGGCAGTCGCGTTCGCGGAGCAGAGTCCCATGCCGGATGTAGCGTCGTTGCTGGACGACGTCTACAGCACGGCCGGTTGAAGGAGGTCGACCATGAGCGCAGTAGCGAGCGAAACGAAGACTCGACAGCTTCCATACGTCGTCGCCATCACCGAAGGTGTGCGCGAGGTGTTGAAGGAGCAAGCCAATGCATTCGTCGCTGGCGAGGACGTCGCCGGCGCGGGTAGCGTGTACGGCTACTACCGCGGCTTGCTCGACGAGTTCGGGGCCGACCGCATCTACGACACACCCATTTCGGAAAAGGGCATCATCGGTCTCGGCGTCGGCGCCGCAGCCGCCGGCTTGCGCCCGGTGCTCGACATCATGTTCATGGACTTCATCGGTGAGTGCATGGACGAGATCGCCAATCAGATGGCAAAGATGCGTTTCATGTTCGGCGGCAGCGCGACCTTGCCGATCACCGTGCTGACAATGGCTGGCGCCGGCGCGAACCTGGCAGCGCAACACAGCCAAAGCTTGGAAGCGTGGCTCGCCCACCTGCCCGGACTGAAGGTGGTGATGCCTGCCACCCCTTACGATGCGAAGGGCCTGATCATTGCCGCGGCGCGAGACGACAACCCCGTGTTCGTGGTGCTGAACAAGATGTCACTGGCGATGATGGGTGACGTGCCCGAAGGTCCTTACGAGGTACCCATCGGCAAGGCCAACGTCGTGCGTACCGGCAAGAACTACACCATCGTCACGCTCGGTCGAATGCTCGGCCAGGCGCTCGACGCGGCCAAGCAGCTCGCCGAGCTCGGCATCGATGCCGAGGTCATCGACGCCCGTAGCGTGCAGCCGTTCGACACAGAAGCAGTCATCAAATCGGTCGAGAAGACGCATCGCGCAATGGTCGTACACGAAGCCGTTCGATTCGGCGGATTCGGCGCCGAGATCGCTGCGCAGATTCAGGAACATGCATTCGACTATCTGGATGCCCCGGTGGCAAGAGTCGGGGCACCTTTCTCACCTGTGCCGTTCTCACCGGCGCTCGAGAAGGTATATGTACCGAATGCCGAGCGCATCGTTGTAGTCGCGCGCGAGCAGCTGGGGATCTAACGGAACCGTCGTGGTGCAGGCCATCGGCATTGTCGCCAACCCGGCATCGGGCAAAGACGTACGTCGCTTGGTGGCACGGGCGTCCGTGTTCGACAATCAAGAGAAGTGTGCAATCGTCAGACGCGTCATCGTCGGCGCATCGGGCGCCGGTGCCACCCGCTTCGTATACGCGCCCGATACTCACCATATCGTCGCCAATGCTTTCGCGGAGTTCGATACCACCGCGGAAGAAGTCGATGCACCACGCACCGGCAGCGCGCTCGACACTACCGAAGCGGCCATCGCATTGCGGCGAACCGGCTGTGCCGTGGTGATCACCCTCGGTGGCGACGGCACCAATCGCGCATTTGTGAAGGGCTGGGGCGACGCACCACTGTTGCCGATCTCGACCGGCACCAACAACGTCTTTCCCCGCTTGGTCGAGGCAACCGTCGCCGGCGCCGCGGCGGGGGTGATTGCGCTCGGTACGGTCGGTCTCGGCGAATGTGCTACGCGCGCCAAGATCATTCGCGTCGCTATCGATGGCGAAGCAGACGACTTGGCACTGATCGACGCCGTGCTGACGCGCGAACGCTTCGTCGGTGCGAAGGCACTGTTGGAAGCAGATGCGCTGGTCCTCGCTCTACTCACGCGCGCTGATCCGGCGGCTGTGGGCATGACGTCGATCGGCGGTCTGATCAAACCAACTGCTGCATCCTCGCGCGAGGGATTGCTGGTCGAGCTGGGTACTGGCGGACGCGCGTTGCGCGCACCCATTGCACCCGGGCTGTACCGCACCGTTGCGGTGACCGGTGCCCGGCGTATCGCGCCCGGGCAACCCGTCGAAGTACGTGGTCCTGGCGTGCTTGCGTTCGACGGTGAGCGCGAACGGGTGTTGAAGAACGGCCAACGCGCGTGGCTCACCTTGGCTACCGACGGTCCCTGGGTGGTGGACGTGCCGACAACCATGCAGCTCGCCGCATGTCGCGGCGCGTTTCTCGAGGGAGCGACGGATGCCGACTGAGATCTATCTCGTCAAGGTAGGAATGACCATGACCGAGGGCATGGTCGAAGAGTGGTACGTCGCGGACGGCGGCTCCGTTGCCAAAGGCGATTTGCTGTATCGACTCGAAACCGAAAAGGTGAATCTCGATGTAGATGCCGAGACGAGCGGCGTGGTTCGCCACAAGGTGCCGACCGGCGTCATGCTGAAACCGGGTGACGTCGTGGGCTACATCTATGCGCCAGGCGAAGCCATTCCAGAGGATGTCGGTAGCGCCGCGAGCACGCCCGTTGCCAGCGGTGCGAGTACGCCCTTGGCAGCCATTGACCCGCGTCCTCCGGCAGCGCCGATCAATCGTACCGGCGACAGAGCATTGTCTTCGCCCGCCGCCCGCCGACGCGCGCGCGAACTCGGTGTCGACTACACAACGCTCACCGGCACCGGACCTGGCGGCCGAATCGTCGAGGCCGATGTCGAGCGGGCGGGGTCGACCAGTGCACCGATCGGCGCCGCGCCGGTCAAGGCGTCACCGCTCGCCAAGCGAATCGCGGCCGAGCGCGGCATAGACATCACGCAAGTGAAGGGCACCGGTCCCGGTGGCCGCATCACGCGCGACGACGTCGAGCACGTGCCGATCGCAGTCACCCGACCTGCCGCCGCGGCACGGTCGGCATCGACCATACCGCTCAAAGGGATGCGCAAGACGATCGCGACGCGCATGCACGAAAGCCTGCAGAGCAGTGCGCAACTCACGATGGACATGGACGTCGTGATGGAAGACGCCGTCAAGCTCCGCGAGCAGTTGATCACCGAGTGGGAAGGAGAAGGCATCCGCCCCACCTACACCGACATCGTGATTCGAGCGGTGGCCAAAGCGCTGCGGTCGCACGCACTCATGAACTCGAGCTTCGGTGCAAACGAGATCACACTGCACGGCGACATTCATGTCGGCTTGGCCGTTGCCGTCGAGGAAGGTTTGGTCGTACCCGTCATCAGAAACGCCGATCGCGCGAGCTTGAAGGAGATCGCCGTTGCCGCCGCATCGTTCGCGCGGGCGGCCCGCGACGGCACGCTCGGGCTCGACGACATGAGCGGCGGAACGTTCACGGTTTCGGCACTCGGCATGTTCGGCGTCGATTCGTTCACGCCAATTCTCAATTCGCCGCAAGCGGGTATTCTGGGTGTCAATCGAATCCGCGACGACGTCGCCTGGCAAGGTGAACGTCCTGTGAAGCAAAAGCGCATGCGGCTGTCTTTGACCTGGGATCATCGCGTACTCGACGGTGCGCCCGCGGCGCAATTCTTGGGCACTGTGCGCGACTTGCTCGAAGCGCCCTATCGACTGCTGGTGTAGGTACGGCCAATGTCGCACAGCGCTCATGACGTGGTGATCGTCGGTGGCGGGCCCGGTGGCTACGTGGCTGCAATTCGGGCTGCACAGCTCGGTTTGTCGGTCGCACTCGTCGAGCGCGATGCACTCGGCGGCGTTTGTCTCAACTGGGGTTGTATTCCGACCAAGGCGCTGTTGCACGCGGCCGATGTGTTGCGAGACATCCGCCATGCCGCCGAGTTGGGCGTCATCATCGACGAACCACGGATCGATCTCGATCGCCTGGTGGGTCGTTCGCGTGCCGTGGCCGAGCAGTTGTCACAGGGTGTCGGTCATCTGATGCGCAAGCACCGCATACCGGTACATCGCGGCCACGCGCGGCTGGAAGGCCCGGATCGCGTTCGTGTTGTGCTCGCCAACGGCGACGAGGTCCTCGATGCGGAAGCGATCGTGCTCGCTACCGGCGCGCATCCGAAGTCGTTGCCGGGCATCGTCGCGGACGGCGAGTTCGTTTGGACCGCACAGCAAGCCATGACACCAAAGTCGTTGCCAGCACATCTGCTCGTGATCGGCGCCGGTGCGATCGGCATCGAATTCGCAAGCTTCTACGCCGACTGTGGCAGTGCCGTTACCGTGGTCGAAGTGCTGCCACGGATTCTGCCGACCGAGGACGAGGACGTCTCGGCGTTTGCGCGATCTCAACTCGAAGCACGCGGCATCACGGTTCATACCGACGCCAAGGTGACCGCGCTCGAACCCGGGCGAGCGCGAGTCGAGACGCCGGCCGGCGAGCTCGACCTCGTCGTCGATCGCGTGGTGCTCGCGGTCGGAGTGGCCGGCAACATCGACGACATCGGCTTAGAAGGGACCGAGGTGAAGATCCACGGTGGCTTCGTCGCATGCAACGCGTTCGGACAGACGAACGAGCCATCGATCTACGCCATTGGCGATGTGGCGGGTCCCCCGTGTCTCGCGCACAAGGCGAGTCACGAAGGCATGATCGCAATGGAGCACGTGGCCGGCAATCTGGTACATCCCCTCGCCAGGTCGCGCATACCTGCTTGCACCTACGCGCATCCACAGGTGGCTAGCGTCGGTCTCACCGAGCGCGCCGCGATCGAGGCCGGCAGGCAGGTGCGCATCGGCCGGTTTCCGTTGATTGGCAACGGCAAGGCGGTGGCACTCGGCGATACCGCCGGTCTGATCAAGACCGTTTTCGACCGGGGTACGGGTGAACTGCTCGGCGCACACCTCGTCGGTCCGGGTGTCACCGAGCTCGTGCAGGGCTATGCAATCGCCATGGGTTGCGAGGCCACCGAGGCAGAGCTGATGCACACCGTGTTTCCACATCCGACGCTGTCGGAGGCAATGCAGGAAGCGGTGTTGTCTGCGTACGATCGGGCACTGCACGTCTGATCGCCCGACCGCGGTCGTCACGCAGCGATTCAGTCGAAGCGCAAGCCACCGTCGACGTTCAGCGTTTGGCCGGTTATGTAGGATGCATCGGGGCTCGCGAGAAATGCGACTGCCGCCGCTTGCTCCTCCGCCTCGCCTTGACGCCCCATCGGAATCTGCGCCTTGATGCGGCTGCGTACGCTGTCCGTCTGCGTGTTGAACACCCGGGCGGTTCGACCGATGGTGCCGTCCATCATGTCGGTGTCGGTCGACCCCGGACAGATACAGTTGACGCGAATGCCATGTGGCGCAAGCTCGAGCGCAAGTTGCTGGGTGAGTCCGATGACGGCAAATTTGGTTGCGCAGTAGGCGCCATAGGCGAGCATGCCGACACGGCCGGCCGTCGACGAGATGTTGATGATCGCGCCACCGTAACCAAGCTCGCGCATCGGCCGCCCACAAGCCCGCGTCACTCGATAGACACCCGTCAAATTGACGTCGACCGTCCGTACCCAAACGTCGTCTTCCATATCGAGAATGGGGGCAGCACCGGCGTCGCTCGGCAATGCGGCATTGTTCACCAGAATATCGAGCCGACCGAACGCATCGAGTGTCGCCTTCGCCAAACGATCCGCATCCGCCTGTACAGCAACGTCGCCGTGCACCGCTACCGCACGTTGCCCCACGGCTTCGATCTCCGCCACCACGCTGTCGATGCCGCGCCAACCGGCCGTGCGCTCACTCGCCGGAAAACTCGCCAGTGCTGCCGGGCGGCCAGCCACCACTACGTTGGCGCCCTCTTCCGCCAACCGCAGCGCGATGGCGCGGCCAATGCCGCGCATGCGTGCCGCACCGGTCACCACCGCCACCTTGCCCGCTAGTCTGCTCACGTGCAGCCTCGCCAATCGAACGCCGTCGCGCTACGGTACACGATCCAACGCACTAGCCTGAAGCGATGTTCACATACTTGGACCCTAGCGTTCGCAAACGTCTAATCGAGCAAGGGCGGCTGAAGCGTATCGACCTCGATGGTCGAGAGCTGGATGCCGACGCGCCGCCGCCGGTCGGCGGGCACGCCATCAACATCCTCGGCCCCATTCCCCTGCCGATCCGGCTCGGTGAACTCGAGACCACCCTAACGTGGTATGCGTGCGTGCGATCCACAGAACTTTCCAAGGTCGAAGAACTTGCCCAGGAGCTGCGCGAGCATGGCGGCCAGCGGCTGTTCTCCATGCTGGTTTCGTCGATGGCCGTGAACAGTGTCCTCATCTGTGGCCAACCCGAGTCTGCGCAATCGCCCCTGATCCGGGTTCATTCCTCGTGCCTCACTGGCGACGTATTCGGCTCTCAGCGTTGCGAGTGCGGGCCGCAGCTGGCATCCGCGCTCGCGCGCATCAATGCCGAACCGGGCGGCGGGATGCTGGTATACATGGCCGGCCACGAAGGACGCGGCATCGGTCTGTGGGCAAAGGCGGCCACGTACTTGCTACAGGACGCCGGCGAGGACACCTATGAGGCGAACCGGAGCCTCGGACTGCCGGCCGATTCGCGTGACTTCACCGACGCCGGCGCGCTGATCCGTCATTTCATCGGCAGCAGGCCCATACGCCTGCTGACCAACAATCCCAAGAAGGTCGTCGATCTCACCAGCATGGGTATCGCCGACATCACACCCGTGAAGCATGTCAGTGGCGTCGGCGCGTTCAATCGACGCTATCTCGAGGCGAAACGCGACTGGGGCCATCAGCTCACTGATCGCGATCTGGACTGACGTCACAGCGCAGCGCGGCGCGCAGCACGTTCGATGGCGTGCCTTCGATCTTCGCGACGATGCGAGCGAATCGTTCCGGCGACAGCGGATCGCGACGCACCGATACCGCGCGCATCACGTCGTCCAGGCTCTGCTCGCCGTTGGTGGCCGCGCGAATCTCGCTATCGAGGTCGATCAGCACGAGCACGGCGTGGGCCGTGTTGGGGCCCTGCGAACGATCCGTCCGCAGGCACTTCGGCGCCGATTCGCTCCAGCCGCGCAGCTGCTCGACGGCGAGCTGCCGGCGCCGTTCGCTGATGGTGCCCGTACGGCGTGGAATTTCGAGCGCGTAATACTCGGCAAGCCCTTCGACGATCCAATCGCCACCGTCCTTGGCCGACAGCCGGCTGCCAACGTGAGTGAGCTCGTGAACGATCGTGCTGGTGCCATTCTGGGAGATGAAGGGTCGGTCACCGTGCACGAACAAGGAGCCCGCGCCCGATAAACCACCACGCCACATCTCGCCCGCCGCGGCAACGATGAGCAATCGATCGGGGAATTCGGGCAGGACGTCGACCAAGGCGGGCAGATTCCAGTTCAAGAAAGCAAGCAGGTCGTTGTGCCTGACCCCTTGGCCCGACGGGCCCGCAACCATGACGTAGCGGCCGGCGATGTTCTCGCGGCGCGATGCCAGGCGCCCGGCAATCATCCAGCCGGTAGGCCGATCGAACGAGCGCTCACCATCGAATGCAATCGGCTCATGGTGGCGACCGTAGCGCGACTGAAACAACCAACCGTTCGGTCCGGAGAATTCGAGGGTGGCACGCGATTGCGCGCCGCGTAGCGCGCGCGTGGAGACGGGTGGTATGAGCTTCTCGCCTTTGAATATCGCCCAGTCCTCGGTAATGCGCGCATCGAAGCCGCCGCCGGCGCGACGGTGATCGATGCGATGCACGTAGCGCAGCTCACCACCCCGTGCCGGCACCTGCCAGGTCACACGCCCAGCATCGACCGTTAGCTCCCCGTCGGCCCGGAAATCCTGGTATCGATCCGGATCGATCGTGAAGGTCAGGCGCTTGAGTAAACTTCGCTGCTGGTCGATGGCGATCGTGACGTGCGCCGCGCCATCGTCTGGGTCGAGCTCGATTCGATAGGCAACATCGTAGTGCCGTATCGCGGCCACGGCGGTCGCGACGAAGCTCGTGGCGGCGAACGTCAAGAGGATCCTCGCGGCGACCCGTACTTGGCGCAGTTCAGTCATACGCTCGTCCAGTGTTCGAGCGCTACAGTTTAGCTGTTCAGTGCGTGATCACGCCGCTACGACGCTCGATCTCGGCCCGTAGATGGGCCACCGTGGTGCGTGCATTGGCGCATTCGAATCTCGACGCCACAAGCCTCCGGTCGCGGTCCGCCAGCTCCTCTTTGAGGCGCACGAGCTCTCGTTCGAGCTCGGAAATTCTGGTGCGTGCCACTCCAATGTCACCGCTCGACGCGGCCAACTTCTCGTTGGTCTCGCGCGCCCGCGACAGTTGGTCGTTCAAGATATCGAGCCAGCGGTCCTGGCGATCGCGTTCGCGTTCCATGAGCGCGACCCTGCGCTTTGCGTCCTCGAGCGCCGACTCGAGCTCCGCAATCCTGGTGCGCGCGACCTCGTCGGTCACGGTCTGTTCAGCTAGCGCACGGCTATGCTCTTCCAGCACCACCAACCGATGGTCCGCACCATCGGCGCTTTCACTATTGCGCGTGAGCGAGCGCAGCATGGCGACCTCGGCGCCGAGGCGAGTGATACTGCGATCACGATCGCGCAGCTGCTGATCGCGTTCCGCGAGCTGGCGCGTCAGGCCGTCCAGTTTCTGCTGCCACTCGTCCAGCTCCATCTTCAGCCGCGTGACCGCGAGCTCACGATTGCGCAAGCTGGTCTCGAGCTGTGGCACGCGCGATTTTGCCTCGTAGATCTGGCGTTTGAAGTCTTCTTCGTCACGCCGGGCACGGGCGGCCTTCAACATCGATGCCGACGCGTAGCCGATGCCTGCTGCCGCGATCAAGCCGCCGATGCGCAGCAGAGTTTCCGTGTACGCGAACGCCGGCCGGTCGGTTTCGAAGCCATCCCCGTTCCAGTCGCCGAACCACTCGAACAGTGTGCCCGCGATCCATTCCGACAGAAATGCATCGATTGCAGCCGCAAATAGCGGCGGCTCGGAAGGTATCGAATACCAACCGAGCACACAAAGAAGCAACAGCGCAAAGACTATTGTCGGCATGCGCGCCATGGATGAGTCCGTTCCCAGTCGAGCGCATTCCACTCGGATGTCGATTCTGACAAAGCGTCGACGCCAACTCCGGTACGTTGCTCTCAATTCCGGTGGCGGTTGAACCCGGATTCGTCAGACGTAGTTCACACCCGTCTTGCGACCGACATCACCGACCCGGGCCTACGGTGGCGGGTGTCGATGATCGACTGGGCACGCCGCACCACCTCTTGCGTGGCGAAGGGTTTGGTCATCAACTCGGTGTCCGGCGGCAGGCGCTCACCGAGTACCTCACGTGAATACCCCGATATGAACAGCACCGATAGATCTTGGTTGTGCGCGCGCAAAGCGATCGCCAACGTGCCGCCGTTCATGTTGGGCATGATCACGTCGGTAATCAGCAGGTCGAACGGTTCGAATGCCTTGGCGGCTCGCAGCGCTTCTTCGCCGTCGCGCGCGACCCGCACATCGAAGCCCGCACCTTTCAGGCCGCGTTCCAAGAGATCACGGATCTGCGTTTCGTCTTCGACCAACAGAACACGGCCTCTGCCACGCACTGCGCGCGCGCCGTCCACGGCTCGCCGGGCGTCGGCCGATTGCCCGGCGCATGGCAATACGATCGAGAACGTGGCACCAACGCCGGGTGTGCTCTCGGCTTCGATCACGCCGCCCGCTTGCTCGACGATGGCATAACACGTAGCGAGTCCGAGTCCAGAACCTTGACTGACTTCCTTGGTACTGAAGAAAGGCTCGAACACCCGCGCCAACACATCCGGGCTCATGCCGATGCCCGTGTCACGCACCACTACTCGCACGCGCTCGGCACCGTCGCGGTCGTCGTCGACGTCACCTAAGCGGTCGACCTCGATCGCGAGTCCGCCGCCATCGGGCATGGCATCGCGGCTATTGATCACCATGTTGACCAGTACTTGTTGCAGCTGCACGGGATCCATGAACACAGGATGCTCACCGTCGGCGACCCGAGTTTCGAACACGATCTGCGATCCCACCAATCGCTTCAATAGTTGCTCGTTGTCGCGCACCACTTCTCCTGCGTCGATCACACGTGGCGCGGCAACGTCCTTGCGCGCGTAGGTCAACAGCTGTCGCGTAAGTGCTGCTGCACTCTCCGCGGCGCGCTCGATCTCGGCCAAATCCCGCTGCGCAGCGTGTTGGGCATCGAGTGATTGCGCAACCAACGAGGCGTAACCCGTGATGACCGTCAACAGGTTGTTGAAGTCATGCGCAATGCCGCCGGCCAAGCGGCCGACCGCCTCGAGCTTCTGCGACTGCCGCACGCGAACTTCGAGTGCCTTGTGCTCGCTGACGTCTCGGATCACCGCGACGGCGTAAAGCGGCCGACCCTGCTCGTCACGGTGCAGACCGATGACGACGTGGCCCCAGAGCACCGAGCCGTCGCGACGGATGTAGCGCTTCTCCCATTGCATGGCCTGTTCGCGACCCTCGAAGATCCTGCGCATGCGCTCGAGATCACGTTCGCGATCGTCGGGATGCGTGTGATCCATCACTGGCGAGCCGATCAGGTCGTCGCGAGTTCGGCCCAACATCGTGGCGATACGCTGGTTGGCGAAGGTAACGATTCCGTCGGGGCCGGCGTGCATGATGCCGAGACCTGCCAACTCGAACGTCAGGCGAAACCGCTCTTCGCTTTCCTCCAGCTCCGCGCGCGTCTGGTCGCGATTGGCGATGTGATCGGCGAGCGCGCGCTGCATGGCGTTCAGACCGTCGCGGAGCTCCTCCACTTCGATGAGCGCCGATGCATCGGCCGGCTCGGGCTCGAGTTGCAACCGACCGATGCGCCGACCCTGCTCGATGATCTCGCCGATCGGCCGCGAGACGCTGCGCGCAATGACACTCGCGAGCGGAATAGCGAAAACCAACGCGATCAGCGCCACCCACAAAATGAACATCGGCTCGAAGCCCGCAAGCGCGCGCAGGTCGCGGTCTGCCACGACCACGCCAACCCACAAGCGCGTATCGGCATCGAGACCGTACGGTGCCGAGCTGCCCCACCAACGCTCGCCGTCTGCGACGAATGCAACGGGTTCGGCCGCCGGCGCGTCGCGACGGCCGCGCCACTGGCTCGCGAATGCGGCCAGCGCTGAATCGCCGATCGCCTCGAGCGGCCGCATGAGGGCCGAACGCCGAACCGCTTCGGAGTCGAATTGGGGCTCATCGGGCAAGCCGAGCACCTCCCCGGTATCGGTGGTGATGAACACCTTGGCCGACCGGGTCGGATGTCGCGCGCGAGTGAAGGCGGTCAGATCGTCGAGTAGAACATCGAATGCCGTGATCACGACTTCCCCGCCTGGCGTGCGCGCTGCGCCGCAAGCGGAGATACCAAGGCTCTTGGTGGTGAAAAGGGTGTAGACATCCGTCCATGCGACCTGGCTTTCGGGCACCACACCATTGCCGGCGGCATCCACTCGTTCGAGCTGCTTGAGCGCCTCGCGATGCCACGCATGTTCACTCGGCTCGTAGCCCGGCAAATCGACATCGAAGCGGCGCAGCGCTTGGCTGCCGTCGGCGCTCCAGATCTGCCAGTGACTGGTATCGCCCCAACGCCGACGGTCGAACTCGCGAGTCACGAATAGCGATCCGGATCGCGGGATTGCGGGCAGGTCGTGTTGTCGCGACAACAGAGGAGATTGCATCACACCCGTGCTGTAGCGCGCGAGCAGCCACTGATAGCCTGCCGGGTTGCCGAACATGAGCGATCCGACCAATGGCACTTCGCGCAGCCATGGCCACAAGATCGTCTTTTGCCGCTGCGGCGCAGCTAAATCCACATCGCCCGCACGAATCCTCGCGAGTGTGATCGAGACCGCGCGTGTCACCGGCTGGAACACAATCTTCAGCTCGTTTTCCACACGCTGTTGCTGCGCGTGGATGACCTCGCGCGACAAGCCTTCGGCGAGTTGCGTCGACTCGCGGTACGAGAGCCATGCGAGCGTGCCTGCGAGCACGGCGATCAGGCCAGTGAAGGCGAGCAATAGCGCACGCTGGATGGAGATTCGCATCAGCAACCTCCGTGCCTGCGCAGCCGCCACGAACCCGACAGGCGGCGTCCGTTCACGACAGCGAAAACACGTGCGCGGCATTGTCGCCGAGCACCGCACGCTGCTGTGATTCGCTCAGCCTGGCAACCGATGCTCGAATCAAACGTGGCGCATCCAAAGTGGAATCGATGTGTGGGAAGTCGCTGCCCCATAGGATGCGGTCTTCACCGACCAATTGGAGCATTGCGGCGATCGTGCGCTCTTCCGGCTCGGCAACGAAGTAGCAATTGCGACGAACATAATCGCTGGGCTTTCTCGCGAGATTCGAAAATGCGGAGAAGTGTCGATGTTTCTCGTCGAGTCGATCCATGAGATACGCGGCGAAGCCGCATCCCGCCTCGACCGCGACCATTTTGAGCCGCGGAAATCGGTCGAATACACCGTCGAGCACGATGCTCGATAATGCTGGGATGAGCTGGCCAGTGGCGCCGAGGCCAAAGCCGAACGTCGGGCCGGGGGTAGTCGCCTGCCAGGACGGGAACGGCACGGCAGCACCGCCGAAGCGTACGATGACGTGTAGGCAAGCTGGCACGTCGGCTGCCTCGCAACGCCGCCATAGGCCGTCGAAGCGCGCACTACCCGGCCGTGCGCCGGCCACCGTCTCGGGTGGCACGAACAAGCCCTTGAATCCCGCAGCGAGGCACCGGTCGAGTTCCGCCTCGGCGGCTTGCGGATCGTGCCAATTGACCACCGCGATCGGCGCGACGCGAGCGCAAATCGGGGCCGCGAAGTCCATCTGCCAGCTGTTGTACGCGCGGCAGTACGCATTGGCGAGCGCCGTGTCCTCGACGGGGAAAGGCAGGATGCCGATGGTCGGAAACAGCACCGCTACGTCCACTCCCCACTCGTCCATCATCGCGACCCTTGCTTGCGGGTCATAGCTCGCTGGCGGACATCCATCGAGGTAGGTGAACTTACCCGCGAATACGTCGGCGCGGTCGAGGTGCACGCCGCCCAAGCCGGCCAACCGTTCGGAGAGCACGACTTGCTCGCCGATCACCAGTTGTTCCACGCCATCAGTGGTCTCTATGCGGATGGCGTGATCGCGAAATTGTGGTTCGAGGTAGCGCTGCCACAAGTCGGGCGGCTCCATCACGTGCGCATCACAGTCGACGATCATCAGTTCGTCCCGTCACGACCGCATAGATTCTAACCCGCAGTCGAGCGTGACAGGCGCACCACGCCTAGCTATCCGCGGTCTCGCGCGGGATCAGCTTATCAGGGCGCCACGGCGGATCTTCTCAACCGAGTTGTCGTTGTAGACAAGCCACAGGCAGAGTCGGTTGAACCACTGCACGTAGAACGGCATCGGGCGACGCATGTCGAGCCACAGTACGACGCGCACGTCATCGGATTCGTTGGCCGCTTCGTGCAGGTAGTTGTCGTCAAAAATGATGCCTTCACCGTTCTTCCAATAGTAGGTCTCGCCGTTGGCAACCAACGCCTTGTCTTGGCGTGCGTTTTCCTCGGCATTGCCGTTGACGCGAATCCAGCACTTCTTGTTGACGTTGTTCTCCGGAATAATCACGCCCAGGTGGTAGCGCAGGAACCCCTTGTAGTAGCCCCAATGCGGCGTGATTTCCTGGTGCGGATCGAGAACCGAGAAGAAGGCCGTATAGAGTCCAGGGATACGCTTCAACAGCGCGGTGGTTTTGGGTGCTCGCGCGCAGTTTTCCTCGATGAAGTCGCCGGACTTGAACATAAACGCCTTCCACTTCGCGAGGTGGATGCCACCCTCGGTGTAGCCGGCGCCCAACGCACGCACGTCGGTGAGACGGTCCTTCATATCGAGCAGCTTCAAGCACTCCTCGCGGACGTCCGCATACCCCCGCTCGAGGATGCGCAATGCCGGGTAGTCGCTGTGATAGTCGTGATTGAAGGCCGGCGTGCGACGCATTAGGCCTTTGTCCTCGAACCAAGAGAACACGTCGTTCACGGTTTTGGTGAACAGTTTTTTCTTCTTCTTGCTCGGCAGTGATTCGAAGCGACGTTTTGCGTACGCGCCGAAGCCGACGAGAGCGACGACGACTAAAAGCGTTATGGTCAGAGCGTCCATGGCATCCTCGAGGGGTTGCGCGCGCGCAATTCTAGCGGAAGCCACGGGTAAGCGAAGCCGGTCGTGTCGTTCACCGTTACGTAGATATCCCTACGTCGATACGTAGTGCGTCTTGGACCAGCGTTTGTTGGTCGCCAGCCACTCTTCTGGGTGGGCCGTGATGAAGGATTCGATCGCCCCCATCATCGCCCGGGTGCGCCAGAAAATACTCGCTTCTTCGTCTAGTTCACCGGGCGGCGATGGCAGCGGCGGCAGCACTGTGAAGTGGTAGCGCGCATCGCCCGTGCGTGTCGTGACGATCGGGACAAGATCGCATTGGTAGCGTGCTGCCAGGCGCGCCGGCGTCGGACTTGCCAGCATAGGCACACCGAAGAACGGCACCTCGATGCCGTCATCGACTTTGAGATCGACCAACAGCCCCATGCTGCCATTGTCCTGCAGGTGCTTGAACAGCCGCCGCATGGAGCCGTCGCGCGGCAACATCTCGCAGCCAAGTTGCAGGCGGGCACGATTCATGAGGCGATCGAGATGGCCGTTCTGCAGTGGCGCATACAGCGCCATCACGGGTACGCCCTCGCGCGCGAGCGCGATGCCCATGATCTCCCAATTCGAAACATGCGCCCCGAAAAAGATCGCCCGCCGCTCTCGCCGGCGGTAAGTATCGAGCCCACACTGGTCCGTGATCTCGACGCGGCCGCTCGAACGCGAACCAATCACTGCCAAATGCGGGTACTCACCGAACACCGCACCGACGTTTCCCCAAACGGCGTCAGCCACGCGCTCGATCTCGTCTACCGGCCGCTGGGGCAATGCAATCGCCAGGTTGGTCTTGAGAATAGCTGCCTTCGGCGATCGCCTTCCCAACACCGACACGATGCGACGTCCGAGTCGCGACGCCCGCTCCGGCGAGAGTGCCTTGAAGGCATACCAACACAGATAGACGAACGCCGCCTCGAAGGCGAACAGCAGGGTACGCAGCCAGCGGAATCGTTGTGCCGCGTCATCGAGTGCGCTCGCGAGTATGAGCCGTGCCATCGAGATCTCGCTACGAGAGCCGGCGATACTCTTAACTCGGGGATACGATTGCAAGGCCGGCTTCTGTGCAGCACGCCGATTGCATCACGGTGGCCAAGGACACCATCGCAGTGACCGATCAAATCGATGGAGGCGTGGGGCGCGGTATGTGCAGAATCAACACCGCCGACAGCAGGTTGGCAGTCGCGACCGTGAGTAAGGCGCCGACGTAATCACCGATAACGTCATGGTAGACGGAGACAGCGAGCGGCGCACCGGCCGCGAACAGCAGCGAAAACGGCATGGCCGCACTGCGCACGGCGCCCAGATACCGACGCCCGAAGAAGCGCGCCCAAATCACCTCCGACAGCGGGATCATGCCGCCCCAGCCGCAACCCAACAGAAAGTAGCCAGCGAACACGCCGGCCAAGGATTCGAGCGCCACACTCGCAACGATGACGAATACCGACGCACCGGTGAGCAGGGCGCCGCCCGCCGCCAGCGGTCGCGGCTCTACGCGATCGATGAAATGACCCCAAATCGGCTTCGACACCAGCGCGGGTACCGAAGCGACGGAGATCATCAGTGCACCCGTAGTCGGTCCGAATCCGGCGTCGCTCAAGTACGGAATGGTCTGTAGCAGCATCACCCCGATGTTGATCGTGAACAGCCCAAAGGCTAGCACCAACAAATAAAAGGCCTGAGTCCGCAGCGCATCGCGGCGTGTCAACGAAGTCGCGAACTCGGCCGCGGCGATTGCCCCACGTCCACTGGCGACCTGCTGAACCGTCCAACCATCCGGATGCCAACCATGGTCTTCTGGCGCGCGTCGCATCACGCCGGCGACCGGTAGCACGAGCACGAGGGTAACGAGCGCGAGCAGCTGCCAAGTGGCGCGCCAGCCAAATGCTTCGATCAACGCCGCCGTCACAGGCGGCAGCACCACGCCCGCCATCGACACACCCATGGCTGACCAGGCGATTGCACGACCACGTAGCTCGACGAACCATTTCGCGAGCGTGACGTTGACCACCAGGTTGCCAATCAATGCCGCCCCCGCTGACAGCACGAGGCCGTTCAACACGATCCAGCCGGTCAGCGACTCGACCTCCGCAAGCTGGTACAGCGCAACTGCGAGCACCGTCGCCCCGCCGATCATGAACGGCCGTGCGCCGAAGCGGTCGATGCGCACGCCGATCAGAAAACCAACCAACGCGAGCACGAACTGTCCGAGCGTGCGAGGCAGCGTAAACTCCGCTCGCGTCCAGCCGAGCGCGTCACACATCGGTAGCATGAATGCGCCGATCACGTAGTTCTGCATGCCGGCCGAGACGAATTGCGCGACAAACGCAGCGCCGATCAACCAATAGCCGTAATAGAGGGAGTGGGCGATCGGTGGGTGCGACAATCGAACGACTCTGGAAGGAACCCAACAATCTATGCAGGAGCCCGAAGGCAAAGCAACCTACGCCGCGCACGCACTGGCGCAATTTGTCACCGAATTGCTGGCCGCCGCCGGACTCCCCAAAGACCGCGCCGCCATTGCGGCCGGCGCGTTCTTGGAGGCCGACTTGCTCGGGTACACGACACACGGGCTCAATCGCGTGCCCGCGAATCTCGAGTGGCTGACCAGTGGCGACACGCGCACCGACGGCGAGCCCGAAGTGCTGGTCGACCGACCGGCCCTCTTCCATTGGGACGCACATCGACTGCCGGGACCCTGGGTGGTCACGTGCGCGATCCATGAAGCCATGCAACGTGTACGCAGCCACGGTGTCGTCACTGCGCTGCTACGCGATTGTCAGCACATCGCGTGTCTCGCCGCCTACTTGATCGAACCGGTGCAGGCAGGCTTGGTTATTCAGATCGTCGCGAGCTCGCCCGACGACCGCTGTGTAGCGCCCTTCGGCGGCCGCGACGCCGTGTTCTCGCCGAATCCGCTTGCAATCGGCGCCCCGACGGGCGGTGATCCGATCCTCATCGACGTCACATTGTCGGTGGTGGCCGAGGGTCGCGTGGCCCGTGCCGCCGAACTCGGCGAACCGCTGCCCAGTCCATGTCTACTGACACCGGCAGGCGAGACCAGCGCAGACGCGCTCGCCTATTGGCGCACACCGAAGGGCACGATCTTGCCCATCGGTGGGCTCGACCATGGCCACAAAGGGTCCGCCCTCACACTGTGGAGCGAACTCACTACGCTTGCCATGAGCAACCGTGGTCGCGCCGACTCCAAGGCGTACAGCGAGGCGAACACGGTCTGGATCCAAGTGATCGACCCCGATGCATTTGGTTCCCGCGCCGGATTCGAACGCGAAGCTTCGGCCATCGCAGCGCAGTGCCGTGCGAGCCGACCGAGACCCGGAGTTGACGCCGTGCGGATACCGGGCACACGCGCCTGGCACCTGCGACGCCAACAACTGCAAGAAGGGGTGAGCTTGCATCCGCTCATCATGCCCAAGCTCGAGCCATGGGCGGCTCGGCTGGGCGTGTCCATGCCTAGACGGCTGTCGGACTAGGCACCTTGGCGCGTCAGCGACCGCGACGTCGGCGAACAAAGGTTGCGTGGTTACCGAGTCCGCGTACACGCAAACGCGCCTGGAAGAGTTTTCGCAAAGCGCCGTATTGGCAGCAGGGCCTGGCCGCGCTGATGGCCGCCGCCGTGATGCTGGTGGCGCTAAATGGCATCTACCAAGTCGTGCGCAAGCCGTCCGAGCTGTTCTTTCCCGTCAGCGGCGTCCTGCACAAAACTCCCGCGGAAACCTGGCGTCAATACGGCTTACTGTTCCGAGCGCACGCCACGCCCATCATGACCGCCGAGTTGCTGGCGGCGCTCGCCCAGATCGAAGGGGCCGGCAATCCGGTGGCGCGCACCTATTGGCGTTGGCGCTTGAGCCCCGATCCGTTCGACGTCTACCGACCGGCCTCGAGTGCCGTCGGCATGTACCAGATCACGGACGGCACCTTCGTGCAGGCGCGCAAGCTCTGCATCCACGACCACCGCGTCGCCGACGACGGCGCTTGGTACGAATGGCGCAGTTGTTGGTTCAACGGGCTCTACAGTCGCGTGATTCCTAGCCATGCCATCGAACTCGTCGCTGCCTATCTACACCGCCAGGTGACCAACATCCTGCAACGACGGGGATTGAAGGGCATCGGCCTCGCGCGCCAGCAGCAGCTCGCCTCGTTCATTCATCTGTGCGGTGCGGGGGCAGGCGAACGTTTTGCGGCGGCGGGCTTCAACGTCGCGGCGGTTGCGCGGTGCGGCGATCACGACGTGGCTCGATATCTCGCCAAGGTCGATGCCGTGCGGCGTCAATTCGAGCGCTTCAATTCGCGTGCAAGCCGCGACCGATG
>QJXZ01000129.1 GCA_003248125.1 Gammaproteobacteria bacterium
GCGCGGCCCGACATCCGCTCCAATCGAGCGACTGGGTGACCGGCAATACCCCATCGAGGCGCGCGAGACTCGAAGCCGCGAGTTCTGCCAGACGCTTCAACGACTCGTCCATAGCCAACTACCAAGGTTTCCTTCCGGCCATTGTAAACGCCGGTCCAGAAGATGGGATTGCGCAAGGATCCGGCCGTCGAATCGCGTTAGAATCCACGCACAGTCGACTGCAGATTTCGCCCATGGGTCAGTGGAGCGGTCAGGAGCGAAGACGCGGCAAAGACCGGCGGCGTGCCGCGGAAGATCGCCGCAACGGCGATCGACTCGCCGAGGAGTTGAACCCGAGGCGGGATCCTGGGCGTCGCGGCCGCCGCACCAGCGACTAGCGAATCCCGGGCCACCATGCTCGATGGTGTGCAGCCAGCCGAAGTCGCCTCGTTTCTTCTTTATCTCGTCGCCCTCGCGGTCATTGCCTATGCCGCATGGCGACACACACGCAACGTCGATGATTATGCGCTAGGCGGACGTCGCCTCAGTGCGACGGTTGCTGCCCTCTCTGCCGGTGCCTCCGACATGAGCGGTTGGCTGTTGCTCGGTTTGCCGGGCGCAATCTTCGTCGGCGGCCTGACCGAATCCTGGATCGTCATCGGTCTGGTCGTCGGCGCTTATGCCAACTGGTCGATCGTCGCGCCTCGCTTACGTGCGATGACACGCGGTGCGAGCGGCGCGCGCACCATTCCCGAATTCTTCGCACACCGTTTTCCCGATCGCGGGAAGACGCTCGCCACGGTCGCCACCGCATTGATCCTGGTGTTCTTCGGGCTCTACACCGCTGCCGGGTTCGTTGCGAGCGCCAAGCTGTTCAACTCCACGCTAGGGATCGACTATCAGGCGGCGCTCGTCGCGGGTGCGGCAATCATCATGCTCTATACCGCGTTGGGAGGCTTTCTCGCCGTCAGCTGGACGGATGTCATGCAGGGGCTGTTGATGATGGCCGCGCTCGTGGTCGTGCCCGTGCTGGCGTTAGCAGACATGGCCTCCGTCGACGTCGGCAGCCACGCCGACATGCTCCAAGGCATGACCGTCATAGGTCTCGCGTCGCTAGTAGTGTGGGGACTCGGCTACTTTGGTCAGCCGCACATCTTGGTGCGCTTCATGGCGCTGTCGCAGGCGGCGTCCGTCACGCGCGCCCGCACGATCGGGATGTCGTGGATGGTATTATCCTGCGCCGGCGCAATCGCTGTCGGATTGACTGGCTATGCGTATGCGTCGGTAGCGGGTGCGCCAGCCGATGCCGAGACCATCTTCATTCATCTCGCCCGCAGTCTGCTGTCGCCTTGGATAGCTGGATTCGTGATCGCGGCGATACTCGCGGCGGTGATGAGCACCATCGATTCCCAGCTGCTGGTTGCCTCGACGGCCTTGTCGAACGACGTGATCGGCGCGATTCGTCCCGACATGGGTGAGCGGCAGCTGATCTGGGTCAGTCGCTCAGCCGTCATCGTGGTGGCCGCGGTCGGCGTGTGGATCGCGAGCGATCCCGATCGCGGCGTGCTCGAACTGGTTGCCTATGCGTGGGCCGGCTTGGGCGCCACCTTTGGTCCGGCGATGCTGGCGTCGCTCTATTGGCGTAGGACATCCTCGGCGGGGATCTTCGCAGGCATGATCACCGGCGGCGCGACGGTCATGCTCTGGCCCATGCTTGGCGGTCGACTCGGTGAGATCTACGAGCTGTTGCCGGGCTTCGCTTTCGCGTCGCTCGCGATCTGGCTCGCGAGCGCTTCCTCCGCACCGACGATGGCCGCGCAGGACGCATTCGATCGCTTGATGGCCGGCCCGGAATCGGGTCGTCCGTGACCACGCAGCGTGACGTTCCGACACGACGACCATCGCGCCAACCGCGCGTTACCGTGCGCGCTTGAGCGGTACCACGTTCGAGGTGCGGCGCTGGTAGATGCGGCGAACGCGACCCGGCCCATCGATGCCGATCGAGCCGTCGTCGAACCGGCGCAGGGTGCAGCTCACAACCTTCTCGCCCGTCATGAATTCGATCTCTTCACCGTGCAATACCCAATCGCCGCGCTCGACATCGGCGCCCGAGCGTTCCACGTAGCGCCCCGCCGCTAGGTCACCCGAGAGTTCGAGTACGGACCGGCCCGTGTCACCGTCGCACTCCCAAGTGCCGGGCAGGTTCAGGCGTACCAGCCAACGGTGTCGCGACGCCCGCGTATTGCGTACCCAAATCGTGGCAAGGGCCGCCACGGCAATGACCAACAACAACGATCCCATGACGGGGATGCTGAACCTCGCAAAGACCCCATGCAAGCGCGGTGCAAATGACGCTGCACGCCCCGTCAAATCATTTCGCGGGCGATATCGAGCACCTGCGCATCGACCGACTCGATGATCTTGGCTTCGAGATCGGCCAAGGTCCGGTCGACCAGCTGAAGCGACTGCGCCGCCGCCACGAACGACCACTCGGCGTGCTGGTGGGCGTCGGCATGGTTGCTCTCGATGACCGCGACGTTGGTGTGGCGGCCGAAGCGCTCACGCAGACCGCCGAGTCGTTGGCGTTTCTCCTTCAACGACCGGCACCCCGGCAACGCGAATTTCACGGTCAACACGCCGATGCGCATCGAATCAGACGTCGTAGATCGACTGGAAGTCGTCGCGGCTCATCGAATAGAAAACGGTGTCGAGGCCATGAAACTGCCGGCGCGCGTCGAATACCATGCCGAGCTTCTGTAGCACGCGCACTGCCTGCTGGTTCGGTGTATCGGTGGCTGCCACGACACGATTCATCTGACAGGTTTCGAAGCCGTGCCGCAGTACCGCGCGTGCCGCCTCGGCGACGAGCCCTTCGCCCCAATGATCGGGATGAATGCCGTACAGAAGCTCGATCTGGTCGGTGTTCTCTGCCGCTTCACGGTAACCGCAAAAGCCGATCAGATCCGCCGACTCCTTGAGCTCGAGCGCGAAGAAGCCGTAACCCCGATCCACGAAACACGCCGAGCTGCGGTCGATGATGGCCGCCACTTCCTCTTTCGGCAGCACTTCGTCGTCCCACAGATAGCGGCGCACGGCCGGAATGGTCCAGAGTGCGTGAAGCGCGTCGACGTCCTCCGCCCGAATCGGACGAACGTGCATTCGTGCAGTGGTGAGCACGAGTTCTCCCTGCTTCGCTTGCATATCGGCGAGCGCACCAATGGCGCGCGGTCCCCACCCAGGGCGAGTTTGCCACACCCCGGCGATTAAGCGAACATTCCAGCCCTTTGGACGGACGCCCCACATGCGCTTCAGCTTCTGGCCCAACCCAAGTCAACCCTATAGCGACGTGCTGGAACTCGCGCGGCACGTCGAGCGAACCGGCTGGGACGGTATCTGGTATGCAGATCACTTCATGCCCAATGCTGCCGATACCAGCGCGCCTTGGCCGGAGGCCTGGATCACGCTGGCGGCCATCGGCGCGTCGGTACCGCGGCTACGGATCGGTACGATGGTGGCCGGCAACACGTATCGCCACCCGGCCGTCCTCGCCAAGATGGCTGCCACGCTCGATCACATCACGGGCGGTCGCGTGGTGCTCGGACTCGGCGCCGGTTGGCAAGAAAACGAACACCGTCAATACGGCATTCCGTTCTATACCGTCGCCGAGCGTCTCAAGCGCCTCGATGAGGCTTGCCAAGTCGTCAAAGCCCTCTACAAAGAGCCGAAGGCCAACTTTGCCGGCCGCTTCTATCAATTGACGGATGCATCGCTCGAGCCAAAGCCGATACAACACCCTCTTCCCCTACTCGTTGGTGGCGGCGGCGAGAAGGTCACATTGAAGATCGCGGCAAAACATGCCGACGAATGGAACGTCTGGGGTACACCCGAGACGCTGCGCCACAAGACTGCGATTCTGGACGCGCATTGCCGAGAAGTTGGCCGCGACCCTAAGACCATTGCGCGAACCGCAGTGGCGCTGCTGTTCATGACGGACGATCAGGCCGTGATCGAGCGCCTGCGCAAGAGCCCGCCGCAGCAAGCTGCGATCGTCGGTACGGTCGAAGACGTCAAGGCGACGATCGCGGAATACGAGGCGGCCGGTGTCGACGAGCTCCTCGTACCCGATTTCACGCTCGGGCCGAAGGCGGCCAAGATCGCGACACTCGACCGCTTCATTCGCGAAGTGGCTGGTCGATGACCGTCGCACCGGCGCTGCCCGCATCGACGATCCTGCTGTTGCGCGGCGACCACGCCGCGCTGGAAGTGTTCATGGTGGTTCGTCACCACCAGATCGACTTCGCGTCCGGCGCACTCGTGTTTCCAGGGGGTAAGGTGGACGACGGCGACTTCGACGCCGAGGTGGCGGCGCGCTGCGACGGCGCATCCAGCGACCCGACGATGAGGGCACTGCAAGTCGCTGCGATACGCGAAGCATTCGAAGAATGCGGCGTGCTGCTTGCACGCCGGGAAGGATCGCCCGCGCTGATCGGTGTCGACACGCTAGCACCGCTCGAGCAGTTCCGCGCGAAGCTGGTCGATGGCTCGGTGTCGTTGGCCGCCTTCCTCAGCGATCACGGGTTGCGTCTCGCCTGCGACACGCTCGTGCACTTCGCGCATTGGGTGACGCCGGAAATGATGCCGAAACGATTCGACACGCACTTCTTCCTGGCAGAAGCGCCTCACGATCAGGTTGCGCTGCATGATGGCTACGAGTCGGTGGATTCGGTCTGGATCCGACCGGACGATGCGCTTGCCGGCGCTCGAGACGGTCGCTACACCGTGATTTTCCCGACCTTGCGCAATCTCGAGAAACTCGGCAAATCGGCGGGTCCCACCGCCGCCATGTCGCTCGCTCAGGAGAGCCGGGTAGTATCGGTAACGCCCTGGACCGAACGGCGCGCCGACGGCACCTACCTGTGCATTCCGAAGGACGCGGGATACGACCACTGCGAAGAGAAGATGCCGGAGCGCCGCCAGGCGGCCTCGGAATGATCATCCTCGCCCTGCTTCCATCGGCACTGCATTCCGTTTAGCGTTTGCCGTTCAATCATTCGACCGCCAACGAGGTTCAAATGGCCACACAGCCTGCCGACGTCGCCCGAGAAGAACTCCTCTACGATGTCACCGACCACATCGCGACGCTGACGATCAATCGCCCGAACGCACAAAACACCATCTCGGGCCCAATGCTCGACGCCATGACCAGGCGCCTGGTGGAAGCCAACGAAGACAGCAACGTGCGCGCGATCGTGTTGACTGGAAGCGGCCGATTCTTCTGTGCAGGACTCGATCTGCGCGGCGGCGGCATTGGCGGCGGCCTATCCGGTGGTGCCGGCCCGGCGAACTTGGATCTGCGAAACACACCGCCCACGGTACTGCATGCCGTGGATAAGCCAACGATCTGCGCGCTGAACGGCTCGGCGGCCGGCTACGGCATGGACTTGGCGCTGGGGTGCGACATCCGTGTCATGGCGCAGAGCGCGAAGCTCGCAGCAGCGTTCACGGCGCGCGGCGTGCTTCCTGAATCGGGCGGCACCTGGATTCTGCCGCGTCTGCTCGGCTGGTCGAAGGCAGCCGAGATCATCTTCACCGGTAAGACACTATCT
>QJXZ01000303.1 GCA_003248125.1 Gammaproteobacteria bacterium
AATACGTTCACCTTCGGCGCCCGTTATGAACGCCACGAGTCGAGCTATCGCGACAACGAGGGTGTTGCCGTGGATCCGTCCGAGGATCTCTGGGGTGGTCGTGTTGCCATCGACCGTTTGATCGGCAACGACACGCTCGTCTACGCGAGCTTGGCGCGCGGCTACAAAGCCGGCGGGTTCAATACCGACGGCACCTTGCCCGAGGACTTGCGCGAGTTCGATCCCGAGACGCTCTACAACTTGGAGTTCGGCCTCAAGGGCAGCTGGCGAGAGGACACGGTTATCGCGCGTTTGGCACTGTTTCACATGTGGCGCGATGACATGCAGGTGTCGACCTCAATCGTGCGCGTTCGGCCCGATGGGTCGTCGGAGTTCATCGAATTCACGGGCAATGCCTCCGAGGGCCGCAACTACGGTGCCGAGCTCGAGTTCTCTTGGCAGGCGACCGACGCGCTCGAGTTGTTCGGCAGCGTCGGGCTCCTGCGGTCGGAATACGAGAATTTCGTGAATGCCGCTGGCCGCGACCTCGACGGCCGCGATCAGACCCATGCACCGCGCTACCAAGGATGGGTTGGGGCGGAGTACGCCTGGCCGAGCGGATTCTTCGTGCGTGCCGAGTTGGAGACGAAGGACGAGTTCTACTTCTCCGACAGCGACGACGAGCGGTCGAAAGCCTACGAGTTGATGCATCTGACCGCGGGCTACGAATCGGAGCATTGGAACGTGAGTGCGTGGGCGCGCAACGTGACGGACGAGGACTACTACGTGCGCGGCTACTTTTTCGGCAACGACCCGCGCATCGATTACGAAGGGCGTGGCTATACGCAGCTCGGCGAGCCGCGCCGCATCGGCGCCACCGTGCGCTGGAAGTTCTGAACCTCGCCTCGAAGGCGAACTTTGCCTCGAAGGCGACCCGACGGCACCGCGGTCGATGCTGGAGGAGCGGACTCGCTCTCCAGACAATCGCGGCCAAAGGCGGCCTCCACCGCAGAGTTCAGCTCCGAGGCAAAGTTCGCCTTCGAGGCAAAGTTCAGCTACGAGGCAAAGTTCAGCTTCGAGGCGAGTCGTCGAGCCAGCGCTCGGCGGTCGGTACGTCGGCAAAGATGCGCACTTCGCCGAAGGCGCTGCCGCTCATCGCCATGAACATGCGCGCCATGCCGTACACGCGATCGCGGTGGGCGAGGATGGCGCAGCGGCCGAACCTGAGCTCGGCCGCGAGAGGGTCGATACCTTCCGCGACCTTCGCCATCTGTTCGATGTGAGGCACCGATGTCGTGCCGCGTAGATCGAGAATGAGGTCGGCGTGAATGCCGACCGCTTCGTCCGCCGCGAGTGTGCGAAAGTGCGCCATCGCTTCCTGCAACGTCACGTACCCTTCGCAAGCCGTGTGGATCCGATTGCGGCTACTGTCGTACCGGTAGGTCACCGGCATAGCGTCCCTCCCGCAGCAGCACGAGCGTGCAGCACTGCCACTGGACGACGATTCCTTCTGCCTCGAGGCGGGCGCGGAGCGTCGGTGATTCCGCGCCCGGATTGAAGATCACTCGCCGCGGTCGCGCCTCGATGATTTCGTCGGCAAGCGGTTCGGAGAGCGCAGGGCGCAGGTACACCGTGATGGTGTCGATCGGTCCGGCAACGCTACTGATATGTGGCGCGACCCCGACGCCGTCGATGCATTGCAGTTGCGGGTTCACAGGCAGCACCGTGTGGCCATGCGCACGCAGAGCACGCAAGGCTCGATGGGCGTAGCGCCCCGGATCGTCCGATGCACCGAGAATCGCGACGCGTTCGCGCACGACGGTCAACGCCCCTTGTAAGCCGGTTTGCGTTTTTCCATGAATGCCCGCGGCCCTTCCCGTGCATCTTCGGTTTGGAAAACGGGCGCGGAAATCTCGTTCTCGATGCGAAGCGCTTCCTGTTCCGGTTTGCCCAAGCACGCGCGTGCCGATTTGCGAATGGCCTTCACCGCGATCGGACCGTTGGCCGCGATTTTCTCTGCGATCTCGAGCGCTTTGGCCATGATCTGGTCGGCGGGCACCACGTAATTGAGGAAGCCGATCTCCTTGGCTTCCTCGGCACTGATCAGGTCGCCGGTTAGCAACAGTTCCATCGCCTTCGCAAACGGCAACTGCACCGGCAAGCGAACCGTGGAGCCGCCGGCGGGAAAGATCGCCCATTTGACTTCTTGTACGCCGAATTTGGCTTCTGGGCAGGCCACGCGGATATCGGTGCCTTGCACCATCTCCATGCCGCCGGCGATGGCGTGGCCGTTGATCGCGGCGATCACGGGCTTGACCGTATCGAAGTTGCGCAGCAACGCGCGAGACGTGATGCCGGGCTCCTTGACGACGCGCTCGTCCCACTCGTTCTCCGGCTTGCGCGCGCCCGACATCATTGGAATGAGCTGACCCAAGTCGGCGCCCGCACAGAATGCACTACCCTTGCCGGTGACCACAATGACGCGCACGTTGTCGTCGTCGCGCGCCTTTTGCCACGCATCGGCGAGCCGTACGGCGACTTCTGGGTTGATGGCATTGCGTGCCTCTGGGCGATTGAGCGTGACGATCGCGACGTGGCCTTTGATTTCGTAGTCGACGAGGGCCATGAATGACTCCTTATTGGGTAAGTGTTGCGGTGGGCTCGTCGCCGAGTTCTGCGACGTCGCGTGCATCGACGATTGCTTCTATGCGATCGAACAGGAAATAGAACACGAAGCAGCAGACGGTGACGCACGTTCCGGCAATGACGAAGTACCAATACCAGCCGACGTGTTCGGCGATGACACCGCCAATGCCGAGCGCGGCCGAACCGAAAGCACTCGCGATGACGATGAATGCGGTGTAGTCCGTCGCGGCTTGAGTCTTCGACGACCACTTTAGCCGTGATGCGGCCATGGCGACACCGAGGAACGACGGCAGGATGATGCCGTTCAGCGTGACGAGAAATACCACCACGAGGCTTGGGTTCGGTAGCGAACCCATCCAGATGATGGGAATCACAGTCGGGATGAGGAGGAATGCCGACAGCAGAATTGTGGTCTTGTAGCCGAATCGATTCAGGAACCACACGGTGAGAGAAGAGCCGATCAGCGTGCCGAACAGCGTTGCAGGCGCGAGGATGAGCGGTCCGATCTCCTTGACGGTGAAGCCCACGTCCACCAGGTAGGCGATGTACAAGCTCGGAATCAAAGCACCGCTGAAGGCGACCAGCGCAACGAGCGGCATTACCAACCGCGTATCCGGTCGCTTCATCAGCGTTATCAAGCTCGGTCGTTCGCCGCGCTTTCGCCGCCGCTCCGCGGCCGGCGGCGGTGGCGGCTCGGAACGCACGATGCCCGGAATCGAAAACAGAATGAGCAGGCCCGCCGACACCGTTACTGCTGCAGGCCAACCATATGTGCCGTACACCCAGGCGACGCCTGCCCACGAAGTGAATTGCGCGACGTTGCGTGCGATGTCCATGATCGCCGCACCGACACCGCGCTCCTCATCCTTCAAGTTTTCCACCATGTAGCCGTCGATGGCGATGTCCTGCGTCGTCATGAACGTGGTCTTGATGGTGAGAATGGTGATGATGATGGCGAGCGCTTCGATTTCCGGTTCGAAGAACGCCAGCGACAAATACGCCGCGGCACCGAACAGCGTGCACGGAATAAACCAAGTTTTGCGTAGGCCCAGGCTGCGGATACCGACGCCATCGACGAGCGGTGCCCAAAGCGGTCGCAACCAGGTAGGCACGGCCGGAATCATGAACACCCAGAACATGTCGAGCGGCAGACCCTTCTCGCGATAGACGGCGGTCAACATCAACCCGAAGAAGGCGGCCGGGAAGACCTGTCCCATCTGCAGGCCCATGATCGCGACGAACTTGCCGAAGGTGTCGCGATTACGCACGACATCGCGAATACCGAACGCGCGAGCGACCGGGGGTGGGATGGAGGTGGAGGGGATGGCTTCGCTCATGGAGAGAGACTCTATGTAGGGACCCCTCCGCGAGGCAAACCTGGACGGGGCAAGCGAAGGTAACACATCGGGTCAGTTCCAGCCGGGCGACCAGGGTGGCGCGACCATGGCCGAGCCCGCCTATAATGCGCGCCACTCCCGTCCCGGACCAGCCGAGTGCCATACCGCTTCGTGGTGGATCGCTCACAGCGTCTCATCTACAAGGAAGTGTGGGGCGAGTACGACGATGGGCAGTCGCGATCCGCGATGGCCGAGTTCGACGCCATCGATGGCCGCCGCGAACTCGACGAGCTGCACGACTTGCGGCGCGTAACCCACTACGACCTGTCCACCGAGTGGATGAAGGATGTGGCGTGGACGAACGTCGCACGCCGGTCGATCGAATCGTTGCCGACTAAGCGAGTCGCATACGTGGTGAATGCCGATGTCGGATTCGGCATGGGCCGCTTGTATCAAGCCATCACCGATTCGTCCTCGGAAACGTTTCGCGTCATGCGGTCGATCGCAGATGCCGAAGCTTGGCTCGGCGTACACGTGCCGGAAGGGTGACGAGGCAGGTGCCGCAGATCGTCGTCGACAGTCTTGCCAAGCGGTTTCGGGTCGCCACGCGCGAGGCGGGCCTCCTTGGGGCGGCGAAGGGGCTGGTGCGTCGTCGCTACCGCGACGTCGAAGCATTGCATGGCGTCAGTTTCACGATCGAAGCCGGCGAACTGGTCGGCTATATCGGTCCCAACGGTGCCGGCAAGTCGACCACCATCAAGATCCTCTCCGGGATACTCACGCCGAGCGGTGGCCACTGCGAAGTGCTCGGTCGTGTGCCGTGGCGCGACCGCATCGCCCACGTCGCGCACATCGGGGTGGTGTTTGGGCAGCGAACTCAGCTGTGGTGGGATCTGCCCGTGGTCGAGAGCTTCGAACTGCTCGCCGAGATCTATCGCGTGCCCGCGGCGCGGTTCGTGCGAACCCGCGACGAGCTGGTAGCGTTGCTCGATCTGGAGCCGTTGCTCGATGTGCCCGTGCGCCAGCTCTCGCTCGGCCAGCGCATGCGCTGCGACTTGGCCGCGGCGCTACTGCACGAGCCGAATGTTCTATTTCTCGATGAGCCGACCATCGGCTTGGACGCAGTTTCCAAGCTCGCGATTCGTGACTTCATCTTGCGACTCAACCGCGAGCGTAGCGTCACCGTGCTGCTGACCACCCACGACATGGACGACATCGAAACTCTGTCGAAACGCATCATTGTCATCAATCACGGCACGTTGATGTCCGACGGCAAGCTCGCCGATCTGCGCGCACGCTACGGGGCGGAGCGGCGGGTGACCGTCGACTTCGACGGCGTGCCGCAACTGGACGACGCACTCCGCGACCGATTGGTGTCGCTGGAGGGCAGCCGGGCAGTATTCACGGTCGATGGCAGTGCGACCAGCCTCGTTGCGCATCTCACGGCACGGCACGCCGTTCACGATCTGGTGGTGGAACATCCGCCAATCGAAGAAATCATCGCCCGCCTCTACGAGGCGAATCGTGGTTGAGCGAATGCGGCCCTACCTTGCGGTGTTGTCGGCACGCTATCGACTGCTGCTCCAGTATCGCGCTGCGGCGCTTGCCGGATTCGCCACTGCCGCATTCTTCTCGCTCGCTGCGGCCGACCAGTCACCGATGACGCTGACGCAGGTCGTGATCTACGTATGGCTGGGACAAGCGCTGCTCGGGCTCCTGCCGTGGAACGTCGATCCCGAGTTGTCCGAGAAGATGCTGTCCGGCGCGGTGGCATACGAACTACTTCGGCCGCTGGACCTCTACAACTTCTGGTACGCGCGCACAGTGGCTTATCGAACCGCGACTGCGACGCTGCGTGCGATACCCATGGTGGTGGTGGTCGGTGTCGGCTTGCCGCTCGTGGGCATGGCCGAGTGGGCATTGCCACCGCCGCCGTCGGTTGCGGCTGGATTCTTGTTTCTCGGTTCGATTGCGGCAACGGTGCTGCTCGCTTCCGCGATCACGATGCTGATGCACGTCGCATTGGTCTGGACGCTGACCGGGCGCGGATTCAACGCAATCATGATGGGTGTGGTGAGTGTGCTGTCCGGCTTGATCATACCGTTGCCGCTGTTCCCCGATTGGTTGCAAGGCATCTTGTACTGGCAGCCGTTCCGCGGCTTGGCGGACGTACCATTCCGTATCTACGGTGGCCACATCGGCGTCGACGCGGCGCTGCTCGAGATCGTGCTGCAACTGGTGTGGACAGTCGTCATCGTCGGGTTCGGACGCGCTGCGCTGGCCTATGCCAGTCGCCGCGTCGTGGTGCAAGGCGGCTGATCGTGCGCGACGCATGGCGACTGTATCTACGGATGATTGCCGTTGCGCTAAAGGCGCAGATGCAATACCGCACGTCGTTTCTATTGCTCTCGATCGGGCAGTTTCTGGTGACCAGCATCGAGATTCTAGGTATCTGGGCGCTGTTCGCGCGGTTTGGTCAGCTCGTTCCATGGAGCCTTGCGCAGGTGGCGTTCTTCTATGGGGTGGTGAACGTGGCGTTCGCAGTCACCGACGCCGCGGCGCGGGGATTCGATCTGTTCGGTACGCAGTACATCCGCACCGGCAACTTCGACCGGTTGTTGCTAAGGCCGCGCAGTACGTTGCTGCAACTCGCCGGTCACGATTTCCCGTTGTTTCGCATCGGCCGCTTGCTGCAGGGGCTCATCGTGCTCGGATGGTCCGCGATCGTGCTGGACATCGACTGGACGGCGTGGCGCGCGGCGCTCTTGGTATTGACCTTGGTTGCAACGTTCGCGTTCTTCTACGCCATCGTCGTGTGTCAGGCGATTCTGTCGTTCTGGACCACGGAGTCGCTCGAGATCATGAATACGCTGACCTACGGCGGTGTGGAAGCTGCGCAGTATCCGATGGCCATCTACCACGACTACTTTCGCAAGTTCTTCACCTACGTCGTGCCGCTAGCCTGTGTTGGGTACTTCCCGGTGATTGCGATCCTCGGCATCGACGATCCGTTGGGTAGTCCTTTCGGACTACAGGTGGTTGCGCCGTTGGCGGGGTTCCTGTTCCTAGCGCTGGCGTTGGCGGCGTGGCGCATCGGCGTGCGGCACTACACCTCGACCGGCAGCTGAAAAATTGGGGACAGTTTACCTATTTCCTCCCATGGGGCCCGCAGAACGCGATGCATGGAATCGGAAATAGGTAAACTGTCCCGAATTTTTCGTTCTCCACACGCAGCAAACTTTTCGTGAATCGCTTCCTGTCCATCGCCGAAGTGCGTGCCGCGAAAGGCTTGCGCATGGCTTGCTTGCGCGGCGTGCCGAGCCCGTGGACCGAAGCGGCGAAAGGCATCTTTCACGTCAAGGGCCTCCACTGCGTGTATGGCGCCCGGGGAGCGGACGAGCCCGTTTCCGCGATAGCCGACTGGGCTGGCAACTCGGAGGTGCCGGTGGTCGCATACGAGAACGAGAAGCTACGCACCGGCTGGGCCGAGATCCTGATTCTCGCGGAGCGCTTGGCACCGGAGCCGGCGCTCATTCCTGCGGCGGCTTCTGATCGTGCCGATTTGTTCGGGCTCGCGCACGAGATCTGCGGTGAAATGGGGCTCGGCTGGAGTTATCGGTTGGTGATGGTGCAGGCATCGCTCGGCCACGGCGAGCAGAAGGGATTCTCACCCGCCATCGGAAATTTCCTCGGTCGGAAGTACGGCCTCAATCCGAGCCATGCGCGCGTCGCCAAGCAACGCGTCATCGATGTGCTGTGCATGCTCTCCCAGCGCATCGCGGGACGCCGTTACTTCATCGGTGATTCGCTCAGCGCGGTCGACATCTACTGGGCGACCTTCGCCAATCTGATCACGCCGTTATCGGTCGAAGACCTGCCTTTCGAAGGTCCGTTTCGCGACGCCTACACCTGTGTCGACCCCGACATCCTCGGCGCCATTACGCCAGCGCTGCGCGAGCATCAACACAACGTTTACCGACAACATCTCGAGCTACCCGTACCTCTGTAACCATCTTGGAGACCGTCAATGAAGTTCGACAATCGTGTCACGCGCATGCTCGGTGTGGAGATTCCTGTAGTGCAAGCACCAATGGGCTGGATTGCCCGTTCGCAGCTTGCATCGGCCGTTTCGAACGCCGGCGGTCTCGGCATCATCGAAACCTCTTCGGGAGAACTCGACGCCATCCGCGAAGAGATCAAGAAGATGCGCACGCTCACCGACAAGCCGTTCGGCGTGAACATCGCCCAAGCGTTCGTGCGCGACCCGAGCATTGCGCAATTCGTCATCGATCAAGGGGTGAAATTCGTGACCACTTCCGCGGGCAGCCCCGAGCGCTATACCGAGCAACTCAAATCCGCGGGGCTTACCGTCTTTCACGTCGTGCCGAGTCTCTCGGCCGCGCTGAAAGCCGTCGAGTGTGGTGTCGATGGTCTGATCGTCGAGGGCGGCGAAGGTGGCGGTTTCAAGAATCCGCGCGACGTGGCGAGCATGGTGCTGTTGCCGCTGGTGAGGGCCAAGGTGGACGTCCCGATCATCGCTGCGGGTGGCTTTCTCGACGGTGCCAGCATGGTCGCCGCGTTCGCGCTGGGCGCCGAAGGCGTTCAACTCGGCACACGTATGGTTTCGTCGAAGGAGTCGCCTGTGCACGACAACTGGAAGAACGCGATCGTCGCCGCGAAGGAGACTGACACCGTGTTCTTGAATCGCTTCCACTCACCCGGCTTGCGCGCGCTGCGCACCGAACGCACGACGCGACTGGAAAAGGAAGTGGAAACCAACGCCATGACGCAGTTCGGTAGTGCAAGGGACCTTTACTTCGGCGGCGACATGGAGGCCGCGATTCCACTCTCCGGTCAGGTGGCGGGGCGCATCGACCGTGTGCGGCCGGTGGCGGAGATCATCGGCGAGATTCGCGACGAGTTCTTCGCGACCGTCGATCGGCTGGCAAAACAATACCTTTGAGCAAACTCTGGCAGGCTGAAGCAATGCTCCCCACAACTCAACTCGGCACCAATTGCGGACTCGTCGTCTCTA
>QJXZ01000159.1 GCA_003248125.1 Gammaproteobacteria bacterium
AAGGCAAGCTCATGCCGATCCGTGCTGGACGGTTTCGATTTCGACTCAGCACCATCTGCGCCGGTCATGGCGCGACCGTCACGATCGACGCCGAGGTCGTCAGCGGTTACTCGGACGCGCGACTTCCAATCTAGTGGCGGACGCATACTCGCTCATGAACCCACAATGCGAACCGGAGTCCCGCAGCACGTCGGCGTCTAGAGTGCTGCTGCTACATGCGCTTGGACGGTCGCCCGAGGCAATCCCAATTGCGCAGAATCTCGCCGACGGATTCGACGCAGTCATGTATCGCAAGTTGCTCGGCATCCTGGCACCCGCGGGTTCGTGGCTGCGCCTCGCGGTGCAGTTCGATCGACTCTTCGATCTGATTTTTGCGCGCTCGAGCTGCACTCGCCCGAGTGCAATCTGCTGTTGCTGATTTCTCGAGGGCACGAACCTGATTGCCGCGAATCTCGACGAGTAGCTCACGGACCGCCCGGTCGTCGCTCATCGCTGCGAGTCGAGACTCCGCTGCCGCGAGTCGTCGTCTTCATCCTCGAGTGCGCCGCGCGAATCGTCTGGAGAACCAAGGTCGTGCGGCAGACCTGCCCACGCAAATTTCAGATCGTCGATCTGGTATCGCCCGTGGCAATGACGTTCGTTCCACGGTACACCCCAGCGATCGCAGTTGCTCCGGCAATAGTGGCAGCCGTCCGCCGCAGTCCCGCCGGGGTGCGCAACCGCAGGCGGCGCGATGGAGAAGAAGGAAATCGCGATCGAAAGCAGTGTCAGACGCCTCATTGCAGACCCTCCATGGCATGCGCGTCCACATTCTCGATGAGGGTTGCTCGGAGCGCACGCGGCGCGACCCCGACAAGCGACGGACGTCGCGTCACGCCTGTGATCTGTTTCGTTTTCGCTGCAACGGGGATCCGGCGAGAGATCAGTTCGGCCAGTAGATGTACTCGTCGCCGGGTTCGTACGGCTGACCGTCATGCTTGTCGATCAACTGCGGTGACTGCGTGATGCTCGGCCACAGCGGCTCAGCCTGCTCGGCGTTGTGGGCATCGAGCAAGGCTTCGAGCATCTCGACCCGCCCTTGTTGTTGCTGCGCGAGATTGTTGCGCTCGGTCGGATCAGTCCGTAGATCGAAGAGCCAGTGTGCGTTGTCGGGCAGATCCGCACGAATCAGCTTCCAGCCATCGTCCAGCACGGTTTGTTGATAGCCTTCGCGCCAGAACAACGTACGGTGCGGTGCTTCGACTTTCTCGCCACGCACGTACGGCACGAGATCGACGCCGTCCATCCGACGATCGGTCGGTGATGCCGCGCCGCCGGCAGCTGCCAGTGTCTCGAACAAGTCGACGTGATGCACCGGGTACTCGTATTGCGTACCGCCGTCGATGCGCGCGGGCCACTTGGCCATGAACGGCACGTGAAGACCGCCTTCGAAGTGCGTGAGCTTCCATCCCCGGTAAGGTTTGTTGACGTCTGGTAGGCCGATGTAACCGGCGCCGCCGTTGTCGCTCGTGAATACCACGAGCGTGTTGTCGGTGAGACCATTGGTCTCGAGCGCCTCGAGTACTCGCGCCACACCTCGATCGAGCGCTCTGATCATGCCCGCATACACTCGCAGGGTGTGGTCTTCGATGCCCGGGAAGGCATCAAAGTCGGACTTCAGCGCCTGCAGCGGATTGTGGATGCCCCAGTGCGCGAGATATAGAAAGAACGGCCGATGGCGATTGTTCTCAATGACCTTGACGGCTTGGTCCGTGTAATAGTCGGTGACATACCCGGCCGGCTCGAACGGCGGTCCGCCGTTGAATTCGACGGCATAACGTGCGTTCGCCCACACCATGCGCTCGATGCCGTTCGCCGGCCGCTTGGCATTCACCACCGCCGGGTCGTTTTCCGGTAGATACAGCATGCCGCGCATGTTCAAGCTGTCGTCGAATCCCTGATCCTCCGGACGCATGCCTTTGGTGCCACCAAGGTGCCACTTACCGATGTGCGCGGTGTAGTAGCCCGCATCGCGCAAAACCTCCGCGATGGTCAGCTCGCTCGGCGGCATGCCGAGGTCGGCCATGGCCGGCAGCCGCTCGAGCGCCGCGTGGTCGATGTAGGTCGGCAGGGTGGGCTGCTCGATGTCCTGCATCCACTGAAAGATGCGCGCGCCAGACTTGAAGAATGGCGTGAATTCGAACCCGAACCGAGTGGAGTACCGGCCGGTGAGAATCGTTGCACGCGACGGTGCGCACACTGCATTCGCGGCATAGCCATTGGTGAATGAAACGCCGGCACGGGCGATCCCATCGATGTTCGGCGTCGTCACCGTGCCATCGGCAGCACCGCCGTTGTAGAGCGATACGTCGTTGAAGCCCATGTCGTCGGCGAGGATGAGGATGATGTTGGGCGGCCTTTCGCCGGGCACTCGCTCGGCACGGGTCGGTCCGAGTTGCCATTCGACCGGCATGTTTGGCCCGATGGGATCGACGATGTCGGCAACCTTCGGCAACCCCCATACCACGAGTTCGATGCGGTTTTGCCACGCCACCGCGACAATCGCCACCAACACCACGATCGATACACCGATTTTCCGCACACATCCCCCCGCTGGTCACCGTCCGGTGCATGCTACTGCAAACGAGGCGCGTCCCTTTGTACGATAGGCATTGTGTCGAACCGGAGGAGCGACCATGCAAGAGCCGCTTGCCGGCATTCGCGTCGTGGAGATGACCATCGCCGTTCAAGGTCCCGCCGCCGGGTTGTACCTGCGCGACATGGGTGCCGAGGTCATCAAAGTAGAGCCACCGCTCGGCGATCCCAGCCGCTACGGTCGCGGTCACGACAATGGCACGCCCGAAGGCACGCTGGGACCCCAGTTCGTTGCGGTCAATCGCGGCAAGCGGTCGGTGTGCGTCGATCTCACCTCCGACCTCGGCAGCCGAGCCGTGCGGGCGTTGCTCGAGAAGGCCGACGTGTTCCTCACCAACTACCGAGCATCGGCACTCGAACGCCTTGGCTTGGGCTACGATGCGCTGCACGCAGCCTTCCCGCAGCTCGTCTACGCATCCGTAAACGGCTTCGGCCCGAACGGCGCCGATGCCGACAAAGCAATGCTCGACGGTGCCGCGGTCGCGCGCGGCGGTCTGTCGCACATGACCGGGCACGCCGACGGAACACCCGTTGCGCTCGGTGCGATCGTCGGCGACACCGCCGGCGCCATGCACCTCGCACTTGCAACCATGACGGCGCTGTTCGCGCGCGAACGCACCGGCAAGGGCCAGTGCGTGCAAACCAGCGCCTTGGGTACGCAGCTCTGGTTGCAGCAATGGGAGCTTACTCATACTGCCATGACCGGTGCCAAGCTCGGCCGCTCCGGCAGCCACCATCCCAACATCAAAGGTACGTACGGGATCTACCAGACGAAATGCGGCGGCGCCATCATGCTTGCGCAAACCATGGAGCAGGAAGCTTGGGATGCGATCTGTGCGTTCGCCGATATTCCCGAATACGCATTCGATGCACGCTGGAACACACCGGGCAAGCGCCTCGGAGAGGGGATCACGATCGAGGACTCCGACGAGATCCGCGCCGCATTTCGAGCCGGATTCGCCTCGAAGACGGCCGCCGAGTGGGACGAATTCCTGCGTACGCAGCCGGAAGCGATATGGGAACGCGTGCGCAATTGGCACGAGGTGCTCGAAGACGAGCAAAACATCGTCAACGGTTACGTCACGGCGATCGATGTGCCGATGTTGGGCGAGACGCGCACGGTCGGCAATCTCGTGCACCTGAGCGAGACGCCAGGCAGCGTCAAGGGCGGACCACCTCTGCTCGGCGAAGGCAACGCCGAGATTCTCGCTGACATCGGCTTCACGAAAGACGAGATCGAAGCAATCGACGCGCGCGCGCAGACAGTCCGCGAGGAGACGCTCGCTGCGCTGATAGCCGACTCTCAGTAACGCTGGTTTCTGTTGGCCCCGCTCAGGCAGCTCTCATTGCGGCCAGGCCACGGGTTGCGATCGGCAGCCGCTGGTAGCGATGCCACGCCGGCATGCGCTGTAACTGCAACGACTCGCGGTCGACCGCGAGCGCCAGATCGGGAAAGCGCTCGATCAGATTTCGAATCGCGAAACGAGCTTCCGCGCGCGCGAGGTGGGCGCCCAGGCAGAAGTGATTGCCATGCCCGAACGCGAGATGACGATTCGGATGTCGCGCAATATCGAACCGTTCGGGCGATTCGAACACACGTGGGTCGTGATTTGCCGCGCCGAGTAGAGGAATGATCGGCTTGCCCCTCGGAATGGTGACGCCGTGCAGCGTGATGTCTTCAATGGCGTAGCCCGGCTTGGTGCCATGCACTGGCCCTCGATGACGCAATATCTCCTCGACGGCCGAGTCGATGAGCGTGGGATCGCCACGCAATCGATCGAGTTGCTCTGGGTGCTCGAGCAACGTCGCTACACCATTGGTGATCAGGTGCACCGTGGTTTCGAAGCCGGCGACAATGAGCAAGAACACCATGCCGACGATTTCGTCCTCTGTCAGCCGATCGCCGTCGTTCTCGGCTTGGATGAGCCCCGTCAAGATGTCATCACCTGGATGCGCGCGTTTCTCGTCGACGAGCTCGCGCACCAACCGCACGGTGGCGGGTAAATCCCAGAACAGCGTGCGCAGCAGCCGCAATCCGCCGAAACCCTTCGTCAACACGGAAAAGGTCTCCTGAAACTTCGGCATGGCATCACGCGACACACCCATCATGTCGCTGATCATGCGCACCGGAATCGGCAGCGCATATCTCGCCTGCAAGTCGAATTGGTGCTCGCTTGCGAGTTCCTCCAGAAGCTCACGACTGTACTCGTCGATGCGAGCTTCCAAGGCGGCAATCGCCTGTGGTCGAAACGCCCGGCGTACGAGATCGCGCAAGCGCCGATGGTTCGGATCGTCTTCGATGATCATGCTCTCGATCATCGGCTTCAGGGTCTTCGGCAGCGGGAACGGCGCTCGACTGCCGCCGGTGACCGTCGATCGATTGCGCAGTACGCGCGCGTCTTTCAGTAGATTCGTGCAGTCCTCGTAGCGCGCTACGGCATACATCTTCACGAGGCTGATGCGAGCTTCGAGTACCGGCCGGTCCTCAAGTATTCGCTGGTAGTAGGCGTACTTGTTGTCGACGAAGTCCTGGGAAGAGAGGTCAACCGGGCGGGAAAGATCGATCACGTCCATGACTCTCGACAATCGAATCCTTTTACATTGTGCACCCACGTCACCGTGCCAACAAATTCGACACCGAACGCCCATAATGGTCGAACGTTATAAAACGACGACCGACCACCGATGATCGATCGCAATCAACAGTGGCGACTGGCCCGTACGCCACCGGCCGGTTGGCCACAGGCCGACGATTTCGCGTGGCATGAGGTGCCCTGCCCGGAACCTGCGTCAGGACAGCTCGTCTCGCGCACGATCTATCTTTCCCTCGACCCGTACCAATGGGGCCGTCGCCGCAGTGGCGTCGAGAAGCCAGGCGACGTCTGCCACGGCCGAACAGTATCGCAGGTCGTGAAGAGCAGACACGCGGACTACGCGGAAGGCGATTATCTTTTCAACACCAACGGCTGGCAGGCCTTCGGCTTGACCGGTCGCGACATCTCGAACTTCGGCTACATGCATCCGCGTCGCATCGATCCCGGCATCGCGCCAATTTCCACGGCCGTCGGCGTGCTGGGTATGCTGGGTCTCACTGCCTATTCGGGCCTGATCATCCAATGCCAACCCCGCGCCGGAGAAACCGTCGTTGTCTCGGCCGCATCCGGCGGCGTTGGACAGGTGGCCGGGCAACTCGCGCGGCTCAAAGGTTGCCGCGTGGTCGGCGTGACCAGCACGCCGGAAAAGTGCGCGTTCGTTCGCGACGAATTGAAGTTCGACTCGGCGGTTTCGCATTTAGCCAACGATTTCGAAGCACAGCTCGCGAGCGCCTGCCCCGACGGCATCGACATCTACTTCGAGAATGTCGGCGGCAAGGTCTACGAAGGGGTGTTACCGCTGCTCAATCGCGGTGCGCGCATCACGATCTGCGGCATGATCTCGCAGTATGGCAATACCGACGGCCGCAATGCCGGCGAATTGTGGATGGCGACCGGCAAGCCGTACTTCGATCGACTCGGGGTGCAGGCACACAGCCTGTTCGTCGGCAATTTCGTCGCGGACCATCAGGCGCGCTTCCTAATCGAGATGGCCGAGTGGCTGAAGGAAGGCGCCATCGTCTATCGCGAAGACATCTGGTCGGGGCTCGAGCATGCACCAAGCGCGTTCATGGCCATGCTGAAAGGCGGCAACTTCGGCAAGACATTGGTTGCGGTTGCGAAGGATCCCACCAGAACCTGATTGCCACTGAATGGCGGGCAAGCCCGCTCCCACATGAAGAATGGACCCAGCTTGTTTTGGGGACTTGTGTCGGAGCAGGCTCGCCGTGATCAGTCAGTCAGCCGCGGTCACTGACCACGTCGCGAAACGGGCAACTGGCGACCGCAACACCACCCGTGGAACACGACCGATAACGTTCCGCCGTGCGCCGTTCGTACTCACGCGCAGCTTGCGAAACTGGCCCCGAGTCGCCGGTCGTGATCCAGCGCCGCACTCTGCCCGCATCACCGATCGGTGAGCGTTTGCCAAACGAGTTCAGAAACACCATCAGCAAGTTGCGGTCATCGATGTTCGCCACCATCAACAGACAACGGCCAGCTTCAGTCAGGTAGCCAGTCTTACTCATCGCCACCTGCCACTTGCTGCTCGCCACCAACGGATTGGTGTTGCCGTAGCCCAAGTCGTAGCGCGGATTTCGGAATCGCGCGTCGTGCTGAGCGTCGGTGGTGAAGCGTCGAACCACTGGCTGCGCGTAGGCAGCTCTGGCCATCGCTAGCAAATCCTCCGCGCTAGAGCGATTGCGCGGCGACAATCCGGCGGGATCGACGAATTGCGAATCTGCCATGCCAAGCGTCTTCGCCTTCTCGTTCATCGCCTCAACAAAGGCGTCGACACCACCGGGGTAGTGATGGGCAAGTACGTTCGTTGCGAGGTTCTCCGACGACATGAGCGCGATCTGCAGCAAGTCCCCGCGCTTCAGCTGCGAACCCTTGCGGAGCCGAGAGTAAGCGTTCTTCTCGACGTCGCGATCCCATCCCACGACCGTCAGCCATTCGTCCAGCGGCTGCTCGGCGTCCAGCACGACCAATGCGGTCATGACCTTCGTGATCGATGCAATCGGCACCGACTCATCGGCATGCTTGCGGTACAGCACTTCACCACTGTCCAGATCCGCAACCAGCGCGTGAACAGATGCCAGTTCGATATCGGCGAGGGCAGGCCCCGCCTTCACCATCATCAGGGCGAACAGGAGCGCAATTGGGCCAACGGACGAAATCCGCAAGCTCGGCATGATTACCTCGGCAGGCGATTGATGCGGCGCAAAGCGTACCGCAGAAAGTAGCCTCGGTGTGCGTGTTCGCTGCAGACATCGGGTGGTAGAGTCCCTCCCTTCACGAATCGAATCGGAGATTGACGATGCGGCTCGACGGAAAGGTTGCGGTGATTACCGGTGGCGCCGGCGGTATCGGGCGCGCTGCCGGTGCGCGCTTCATCGCCGAGGGCGCCGATGTGCTGCTCGTCGACGTCTCACAAGCTGCGCTCGACGAAGCCGCTACGTCCATTGGCAGCAATCGCGTCGCAACTTGCCTCGCCGACGTCACCAAGCCTGAAGACAACCGGCGCATGGTCGCCGAGGCAACCGAGCGTTTCGGCGGCGTCGACATATTTCTCGCCAATGCCGGAATCGAAGGCCGGGTGAAGCCGATCGTCGATCAAGAGGTCGAAATGTTCGACCGTGTCATGGCGGTCAACGTCCGCGGCGTCTGGCTCGGCCTCAAATACGTCATACCGGCGATGCAGGCACGCGGCGGCGGCAGCATCGTCATTACCTCGTCGGTCGCCGGCGTCGGTGGCGCGGCTGGATTTTCTCCCTATGTCACCAGCAAACATGCCGTCATCGGCATGATGCGATCGGCCGCACTCGAATGCGCGCCGATCAACATTCGCGTCAACACGGTGAATCCATCACCCGTCGAAACGCGCATGATGCGCAGTCTCGAAGCGGGATTGGCGCCCTCGGCCCCCGAACAGGCCAAGGCCTTGATGATGAGCCGCATACCGCTCGGCCGTTACGGTACGCCTGACGACATTGCCAAGGTGATGCTGTTTCTCGCCAGCGACGACAGCGCGTTTCTCACCGGCGGTGTCTACATGGCCGATGGCGGCATGACCACCAGCTAGGCTAGCGGCGCTGCTGTGAGTGAGCTTGCGCGCGATGCAACTGTGCGACCCGACCGATCGCGGCCAAGGCCGCTCCCACAGCGGGGCCGATCCCTCGTCCCTAAGCGAGCGCCTTCTCGAACAACACCAACAATCGCGCCCAGGCACGCTCGGCTTGAGCTTCGTTGTAAACGGCCGAGTCGAGCGCGCACCAGCCGTGCATCGTGCCCTCATAGACCTCGATCTCGGCTGGCAATCCGGCATCGTCGTACGCCTTGCGGAGCACGTTCTTGGCGTTCGGCTCGCGCTCGTCGTCGTTCTGGGCAATCGCGAACAGAAAGCTCGCGCGCATCTGCGGTACCAGCAAGTGTGGGCTGTCTGCGCTGTCGGTCACTAGCCGACCACCATGGAAAGACGCGCCAGCACCGATACGCTCCGGCGCTGCGGCGGCCGTTCGCATCGTGATGGGTCCGCCCATGCAATAGCCCGTGGTGCCAATCTTGCGACTCGTATCGACGGCGCTCTGTGCATCCAGATAGGCAACGAACGCCTTCGCGTCGGTCATGTGCGTGGTCGCGGACAGCGACTGAGCGAGGGGCATCACGCGCTCGCGCGTTGCCGGATCCTGGAAGCTTGCACCGGGAGGCAGGATCGGCGATTTGGCAAGACGGTAGTAGGGATTGACGACGAGCACGGCGTAACCAGACTCCGCGAGACGTTTACCCATCTGCCGGAACGCGGGACGCAACCCAAGAACGTCTGGCCAAACGATAACCCCGGGATGGCGGCCGCTCGCGGGATGCACGAAATAGCAATCGGCGATCCCGTCCGGCGTGGTGACCTCGACGTCGGTCTCCATCACGTCGACGGCGGATGCAGACCGGGGCAACGTCATGGCCAGCGCCGCGCCGGCACTCAATGCACTGAAACGTCGCCGCGACAGCGCGTTGGTACTCAAATATCGCTCGTTGTCCTCGACCGTGTTCTCGTCACACATGGCGGCGTACCCTCCCTCCTCGGTTGATCATGCATTGCGCGGAAACGGCGTTGGATCACCGGCCGCGGTCGGAATGTCGAAGGCGTTCAATGTCATCGACACGAACGTGTAATAGCCGATCGTCTGAATGATGTCCACGAGGCCCCGCTCGCCCCACATCGCCACGGCACGGTCGTAGAGGACGCGCGGCAAGTCTTGTGTCTCGTGCAACGCGCGGCACACTTCGATCGTTAGCAGTTCGTCGTCGGGCACGCCTCGCGGTGGCCGCTGTTCGAAAACTGCGAGAATGGCTTCCTCGGATACACCCTGCTCGCGCGCCATGCGTTCGTGCGCCACCCACTCGACGTTGCTTCGCCAGTGGCGGCCGGTCACCAATATCGCGAGTTCGGCAATGCGCCGTCCCACCGACGTACGCTCCCAGATGTAGTTGCCGGTACGCATCGCGAGCTTCGCGACCTCGGGGCTACGAATCCAGGGATCGAACGGGCCGCCGAACTGGCCATCGGCGCGCGGCTTGCGGGCACGTTGAATGCGCTGGTACTCCGCCTGCTGATCCGGCGCAAGCTCCTCGAAGGTTTTCGATTGCAGTCGGCTCGGCATGCGTCCTCCGGATTTGACACCTCCACACACGAGCGAGAGTATCCGTCAACGGGGGAGCACAGTACTACCGTTCGTGCCGCTCGCGGCCGGATTCATTCGGACTGTAGCTCGAATTTGTTGCAAGGGGAGTCAAACGACATGAATCTCAAACTCCGTGCGGTGTTCGTCACCGCCATGGCCGGTCTCTTTTTCATGAGCGCGCATGCGGCCGAACTGCAGGTGGTCGAAGGATTCGGCTGCAACTTCAATCCCGGCAAGGGAATGAAGGACCTGGAAGACGTAACCGCCTACTACGTTGCGAACCGGGCAAAGATTGCATCACCGGCGTTGCAGAAGATGCGCTCGGTGGTCTGGCAGCCGATGCTCGGCAACGTCGAAGTGGACCTGGTCTGGTTCAACGGCAACCTCACCTACAGCGAGTGGGGTGAGGTGACCGACGCCATCTCAGGTTCGGAAGTCGGCGCGGCAATTCAGGCCAAGTTCGACGAAGTATTGACCTGTCCCGCCTCGGGGCTCGCAGTCAACGAGCAACTCTTTCGAAGCGACAAAGCGTTCACGGAGGACGAAAGCGTTACCATCGAGTCGTTCCGCTGCACGTTGAATCCGGGCAAGACAATGGCCGACTCCGATGCCGCGATCGCTGCCTGGAAGCCCGTGTTTGCGAAGGCGGTGGCTAGCATCGGTGCAGCGTCCTACGTCGGGCGACGGGTGCCCATCATCGGCGGGAGCGGCGGGCTCGACCTGGGCTACTTTGCCGTATGGGACGATGCTACGTCGTATGCCAAGGGCAATGCTGCGTTCCTGGCCGATCCCGACAATACCAAGAGCGGGGCCCTGTTCGCCGAGGCACACAGGTGTGCGTCAGCGCTGTTCTCGGGCCGAGTCATGGTGGCGGCGCCGAACTAGCGATCGACACAAGTTCGCTAGTTCAAAACGAAGCGTGCGAGGCGATCAGCGCGGCAACTGCGGAGATCAGCGCCACCGCACCAAATGCGAGTTGCCTCGCGCGCTTCGAGATCCGTTGTTGCTGTAGCGCCATCGCCTCGAGCACGGGGCGGACGCGGTTGTAGATCTCGGTACGTGCAACCGCACGTGCTTGGCGGTCGCCCACACCTTCCACACTTTGCTTGGCCAGCTGTTTGGCGAGCACGCTCACCGTGCGGTCGAGGTCTGCGGCCGCCGACGTGCGGGCGCGCACGCCAAGCGCCGTGGCCGAACCACGCGCGGCCTTCGTCAGCTGTTGCACGAGATCGAGATGGGGGTCGATGACGGTTTCCATAGGCTCGCTACTGCTCGAGCCTGCCGACGATAGCAGTCGGATTGGCCAAACAGGGAGAACTCGGTCACAGCTCAGAATGTGGCCCACGGCATTTATCCACTTCGATGATCACGGTCGCATAGGCCCGCGGGCGTATGTCAGCTCCGCCGCACCCAGTTTAGGCTGCCGAGACGACTTGGAGGGGGAAGTGTTGCGATGGCGCGAACCAAGGTTGTGCCTGCGCTGGCGCGGGTCGGTGTAATTTCGCTGCTCACGGCGCTTGGCGGATGCTTCAGCAATGGCGACAACGATGACCCACCCGCACAGGCGCCTGCGGCCAATCGCGCGCCCGTGTTCACGTCCGCAGCGGCCGTCAGCGTCGACGAAGGCAACTTGGCAACGGGCTACACCGCGACCGCCACCGATGCCGATGGCGACGCCCTCACGTACACCGTCGACGGCGGAGCGGATCAGGCTGCTTTTGCCATCGATGGCGCAACCGGTGTTCTGACATTCGCGGCGGCACCAGACTTCTCCGCGCCGAGCGATGCCGATGCCGACAACGTCTACGAAGTGCGGTTGCGCGTCAGCGACGGGACAGCCTCGGCCACGCTCGACCTGGCAGTGACCATACTGTCGACAAACAGCGCCCCCGTCTTCACCTCGTCGGCTTCGCAAACCGTCGCTGACGGCAAAACAGCAACCGGCTACACCGCCAAGGCAACCGATGCCGATGGCGACATGCTGACGTTCGGCGTCGCAGGCGGGGCAGACGCCGCCGCGTTCACGATCGACGCCGCCAGCGGCGCGCTCAGCTTCACCGCCGCTCCGGATGCAGGCGCACCTAATGATGCGGACACGAACAATGTCTACGAGGTGCGCCTCGAAGTCAGTGACGGCGAGACCACGGCGACCCTCGACGTGGCAATCACCGTCGTCGCGAGCGGTGGACTCGAGATCGAAGTGACATTCCCTACACCGAACGCCAACCTGGGCGGAATAAGCACGACCATCGTGACTGGCAACGTCGTCGACCCCTCCGGTGCCGCGATCGATCCGGCGGACATCGACTTCATCGATGTTGCCGGCGTGAATGCCACACTGGACGCCGGCAATGCGCGTCGCTTTTCGGCGCAGGTGCCGGTCGTCCCGGGCGACAACGTGCTGGCAATAGCATTCCATCGCGCCGACGGCGTGGTGTTGTCGTTCGATCTGGCACTCCAGAATACGCAGATACATCCCGGATTCAACGACATCGAACTCGATACGAGCGGTGTCGCCGCCAATCGCGCGCTCATCGTCGAGAGTTTCACGGACGGTCTCTTCGGCCTCGATCTAGCGACTGGCGCGCGATCGGTCATCTCGGATAGCACCGCGGGTGCAGGCACCAATTTCAGCTCGCCGCGCGATGTCGCCATCGACAGCAATGCCAACCGCGCCCTCGTGGTGGACTGGCAACGTGATGCACTCGTTGCCGTGGATCTCACGACGGGCGACCGCACCGACATCTCGAGCCCGAGCGTGGGTATGGGCGTCGCGCTCGACGGCCCAATTTCAGTGGCCTACGACGCGGCCAACGATAGAGCCCTGGTGGTGGTGAGCATCAACAACGAGGTGGTCGCGGTCGATCTGTCGAGCGGCGACCGCACGCTCTTCTCCGGCGTGGGTACCGGCACTGGACCTGCCTTAGACAGCCCGCGCGACATCGAAGTCGACAACGTAAGCGCGGTGGTCGATCGGTTCGCCTATCTCGTGGACGACAACCTCGAAGCCATCGTCGCGCTCGATCTGACGAGCGGCGATCGGACGATCCTTTCGGATGCCGCCAATGGCGCCGGCCCAACGTTCAAGATTCCCGAGAGCCTGTCACTAGATGTGGCCAACAATCGAATCATCGTCGCGGACCTACTTGGCCAAGTAATTTCGGTTGACGTCACCACAGGGAATCGGACCCTGATTCACGATCTGGCAGCGGACTTCGGGGTGAATGGCACGAACCCGCTCGGCGTAGCGGTGGACGGCGCCCGGGCGCTCGTGGCCGACAATCGGGCAGACGCCATCTTCGCCATCGATCTCGCAACCGGTAACCGCACCGTTCTTTCGGACAACAGTGTGGGCTCCGGACCGACCAAAGCGGGATTCTGGGTGCTGGATGGCATCGCGCTCGACCGCACGGGCAATCAGCTCATTGCACCCAATCGGGAAGCGGACGCGCTACTCGGTATCGATCTCGCGAGCGGCGATCGCACTGTGATCTCGTCGGCGGGAGCGATCGTTCCTGCGGTAGGTACCGGCCCAGCGATCACGACCACGCAAAACCCGGTGGTCGACGAGGCTAGCAATCAAGCCTTCATCATCCCCAACCCAAGCTCGGTGTATGCGGTCGATTTGGCCACCGGCAATCGCACCATCGTCTCCGATAACACGTCGGTCGGCGCGGGTGAGAGTTTTTCCGTGCCGGTCGACATAGCCGTAGACGTCCCCAACGACCGCGCGCTGGTGCTTGACATAACGAAGGGCATCCTGAATGTGGATCTGACGAACGGTGATCGCACGGTGGTGTCCAGCGCGGCAATCGGCGCCGGCCCAGCATTGACGCAAGCAATTGCTCTGGGGGCGGACTTCACTGCCGACACGGCCTATACCGTCGATTTCATCGACGATGTGCTACTCAGTATCGATTTCACCAATGGTGATCGCACAGTCGTCTCCGATAACGCCGGAATGGGCGCCGGCGCCGCGTTCAACATTCCCGACGACATGGAGCTCGACTTGGACAACGACCGTGCTTTCGTCATCGATCGCGGCTTCGGACTCGGGCTGTTCGAAGTGAGTCTGACAACTGGCGATCGAACCATCGTTTCGGGCACCGGCGTAGGAATCGGTGTGAGCTTCCTGAGCCCGTATCACGTAACCGTCGACGTCGCGGGCAATCGCGCCTTCGTATACGACGTCGCTGTCACAGGCATCCTCGTAGTCGAGCTCGCAACCGGTCAGCGGGCATTGATGGCTAGGTAGGCGCGCCGGCGGCACGCGTCGATCACATCCGATCGACGAAAACGTGCTCCTTGCCGATCCACATGGTCGACCGCTCGAAGTCGATGAACTTGGCCTCGTCTTCCACAGCGCGTGCGCCGGCGGCGCGCGCTTCCGGCCCCGTCCGCGCGATCGAGCGATCGAACCACACTTCGGCGTGACCATCGTAAGCGTCGATCTTCGTTCCCCGCGATTGCCGCAGGGCCGTTTCCAGCGCGCTCTCGTAGCGATGCACTTGCATGTAACGCAGAATTCCAGAGGCGTGCGCCTGCGATCGGATCAGCGGGCCATGGCTGGTGCGCCAATAGATACGTGCCGCCTCGGCATCGAAATCTTTTCGGAAGCGTAGTGGGAAGTGCAGCTTCACAATGCCGGTGCGATCGCGAGCAACGATGTTCTCCGGCGTTGGATTCACCTGCGGGTACTCGTGCGTGAACCAGAGCGGTGATTGCTCGAGATCGATGAACCGACGTTCGTCCTCGAGCAGGGCGGCGCCGGCGGCCTCGCCTTCCGGTGTCGCAAGCCGCGCCATCAGCGCTTCTTCGGACGCCCACCACAATTCCGCGACACCGTCGTACTCCTGCTCCATACCGCCCCGAGCCTTCTGCATTGCTTCATTGACTGGGTCGTCGAGCCGATGCGATTGGGTGTACCGCAATATGTCCAGGTGCTGCGCATGACTCGCGACTAGTGGTCCGTGTTGCGCGCGCCAATAGCCGTGGAAATCCTCGAGCGACATGCCGGCCTTGCGGCGCAGCAGAAAGACGAGCCGGATCATCGCGTGGTCACCCAAAAGGAGCGCATGCCCCGGAAACTCGGGATCGCGTGATAGACGTAACCGCGCGGTGAGTGGGCGAGCTTCGGAAAGTGCGCGAGCAGCCCGAGAATCGCTTCTTGCGCTTCGGCACGCGCGAGATGCGCACCCAAGCAAAGATGCCTACCCCCGCCGAAGGATTGGTGGTGCGTATCCTCGCGCTCGATGTCGAACGTATTGGGGCTTGGGTAGACGGACGGATCACGATTGGCAGCGGCAAGCGAGGTCGACAGCGATTCGCCGCGACCAACCGGGCAGCCGCCAATGTCGATCTTGCGGTTGGCGATACGGCCCGAGTTCACCACCGGCGAGTCGAAGCGCAACATCTCCTCGACGGCATTGCCGATGAGGCTCGGATCGGCACGCAGCTTCGCGAGCTGCTCGGGATGATCGAGCAGCGCCTTGACGCCATTGCCGATCAGATCGGTAGTGGTGACATTGCCGGCGACAAGCAACAGGAAGCATTGCTGCACCATTTCCTGTTCGGTGAGCTGCTCACCGTCTGCTTCGGCGCGAATCATGTCGGAGATCAGATCGTCACCGAGATTCTCTCGCCGCACACCGATCTCCCCGCGAAAGAACGCATCGAGCGCTGCGCGTGCCGCGTCGCGGCTGGCTATTTCGTCGGCCGAGGCAAACGGGTTGAAGCCGGCTTGCACGCTCTGATCCGACCACGCCTTGAAATCGGCATGGCGCGACGGATCGATGCCCAACATCTCGGCGATCACCACCGTCGGCACCGGACCCGCAAATGCCGCGATGAGATCGAACTCCTGGACGCTGATGCCATCCAGTACGCGCGCGACCACTTCCTTGATGCGCGGCCGCCAGCGCTCCACGGCCGCGGGTGTGAACGATGCACTCACCAGCGACCGCAAGCGGCGATGACCCGGTTCGTCCATCAACAGCATCGACGGTTCTTCGTCGCTCTGTTGTGCGCCGAGGAACATGCGCGTGAAAGTGCCGGGATTGGCTTTGCGCGGATCGCTCCAGAACTCACGATCGCGCAAAATATCGCGCACGTCATCGTGCCGCGTGTAAATGAAGCGCTTGAGTCCCGTGTCCTCGTGCACCGGCGCCTGCTCGCGCAAGTCATCGAGGATCGAGTAAGGATCGTTGCGAAACGCCTCGTCGAGCGGCGTCAGCTCGATGCCTTGCGGCAAGGATGACTGGGGCACGGCACTGTCCTCCCTCATATTCGATGGCAGCAATATCGGCACAGTCTACCCGTTCCCAGACGTTTCTTTCGCATCAGCGACGCCGCGGAGATCGGCTGGCACGCGCAATGCCGGAACTGGACCTCAACGACTGCCCGGCTCTAAATTCCGACCCGGCATCTGCATCTACAGGATTTGCCATGGCGCCAGCTGCGGGCCAACCGCGCTCATGAAACTTCGACGCGCCATGGTCGTGGTGGTCACGGTGATCGTCGGTCTTCCGGTCGCCGCGATCCTAATCGCAGTCGCGACGATTTTGGTCTTCGATCGGACCAACGGCCATGTCGTCTCCTCCGACGAACAGCGGGAACTTCTGCTGTACGTGCCTAGCACATACGATCCTGACCAGCCTACGCCTCTGATCATCAGCCTCCATGCTGGCGCAACTTGGCCGGCCCAACAGAAGAATCTGAGCGGCTGGAATCGACTCGCCGATCGACACGGCTTCATCGTTGTATATCCATCCGGTACGCCACAGTTCCTGGGCGTGGCACGAATTTGGCACACGTTCGCACTCGATTCTGGCGTCGAGCAGGACGTTGCGTTCATTGCCGATCTCATCGATGCATTGCGATCGGACTACAACATCGACCGCGCTCGCATCTACGCGAACGGCATGTCGAACGGTGCGGGAATGGCATTCGTGCTCGCCTGCACGCTATCGGATCGGATCGCAGCAGCCGGCCTGGTGGCGCCCGCGCAATCGCTGCCGCCCGACTGGTGTGCGGCCACTCGCCCGGTGCCGATTATTGCGTTTCACGGCACCGACGACCCAATCGTGCCATACGAAGGCGGGCCACTCGGCGATCCGCTGAACCCGGTCAAACCGATCTTTCCGTCGATACTGGATTTCGTCGCGTCCTGGTCGACGAGAAATGGCTGTGGACCCAATCCCACCAAGGCGATTGTTGCCGCGGACGTCACGCGCCTCAGCTACTCCGCGTGTGCCGATGGCGCGGATGTGGTGCTGAACACGATCAGTGGCGGCGGCCACTCGTGGCCGGGCGGTAAACCGATGCCATCCTGGCGGGTGGGGCCTACCAGCAACAGCATCGATGCGACGACAGAGATGTGGGCGTTCTTCAGGGCGCATCCACTCATCGTCAAATCGTCGGTTGCGGCGCAACCACCTTTGCCGTAGTGGCCCGGCTGTTGCCCGCAGCCGCCTCGTGCACGCCGCGGATGATGTCAACCGCCTTGAATTCGCGGCAACAAGAAGATCTCGGCATCTGCGGGTATTCGCTGATTCCAATCGTCGCGAAAGATCTCGCCGTCGATGGAGACGGCGATACCCTCGTCGACGCGTGCCTGCATGCGCGGATAGCGCTCGACGAGCTTGCGAAGCAGTTCGCGAATCGTCGCCGCCTCGATCGCGATCGAGGATGCACCGTCCGCGGCGTCACGCAACCCTGACGACAACATCACATCGTGCATCAGGCGCCGTTCTTGATCGCCTTCAATACCCGCGGCGGTGACATCGGGATGTGCGTCATGCGCACGCCGGCTGCATTCGACACGGCATTCGCGATGGCCGCGAGCGGCGGCACGATCGACGTTTCACCGACGCCACGCACGCCATACGGATGGTTCGGATTCGGAATCTCGAGGATCTGTGTGTCGATCATCGGCAGATCGGAGCAGACCGGGATGCGGTAGTCGAGGAACCCGGCATTCTGCAACTTACCGTCAGCACCGTAGACGTACTCTTCGTTCAGCGCCCAGCCGATGCCCTGCGCGGCGCCTCCTTGATATTGGCCTTCGACGTAATCCGGATGAATTGCCTTGCCGGCATCCTGAATGACGGTATAGCGCACCACTTGCGTCTTGCCGGTTTCCGGATCCACCTCCAC
>QJXZ01000301.1 GCA_003248125.1 Gammaproteobacteria bacterium
CACGCTGGCGCTCGCCGTCGACGCACAGGCGCTGTGCAGTTGCCAATGCCTCGAAGGGCGGGCCCGCACGGTTTGCACCACGCTCGATGAGGCTGTGGCTGGCGGCGATGCATGCCGACACGGTCTGCGGCGAGTGACGTGTCCGGATGCCGCGCCGCCAGCGCCCTCGCAGCCGCTCGAGTCGCCGGCCGCGGGCGCGTATGAATGCCGCACCACGCATCTGTTGGATCCGGCCGCCAACACCTATTCGATCCCAGCACGAGTCTGTGAGACGACGCCCGCTGTGCAGACCGACGATGTGAAGTAGCTCACACACCAACGGCATCATCGTTGTGGCATGTGGCGGGTTGATTCAACCTCGAACCTCCACTGGTGCACGCAGCACAAGGATGCTCTGCCATGCAGCTGACCCTTTGGTCGCTGCCATCGATCGCGGCTTTGCTCGCCGTCGGGCTGACCTTCGTCCGGGTACGATCTCTCGGGGCCGTACCGGGTGCGCGTGCGTTCCTCGGTGTCATCGTCTGCGCGGGCTTCTGGTCGGCGGGTCAGCTCATCGGCACGCTCTCCACCGAACTCGACGTCAAGCGTCTCGCCGCGACCATTCAATATCCGGGCATCACGCTGCTGCCGGTGGCCTGGCTGCTGTTTGCAGTGACACTGACCCGACGCCGCACCGTCTCGCCCGTCACAGTAGCGGTATTCTCGCTGTTTCCGATCCTGACCTTCGTGCTCGCACTCACCAACGGTCTGCATGGGCTCATCTGGTCGGACCTGAGTCTGGTCGAAGCACCGGGTGGGTTCGTCGGATTCACCCTCACCTACGGACCTTGGTTCTCGGCACAGCTCATCTATGGGTACGTGCTGGTGGTGGCCGGTACCGCGATCTTGGTATTCGAGCTTTCCGCTTCGCCGCTGCATCGTCGCACCATGCACGCAGTGGCGGCGGCGTGCGGCGTGGTGGCGGCGTGCAACCTGGTCTATTTGTCGCCCATCAATCCATGGCCGTGGTTCGACCCGACGGTGCTGGGCATTGCCATTGCCGGCGCGGTGTTGAATCGGGGCGTGCTGCAGGTCCGCTATCTCGAGACGAACCCGATCTTGCGCCGCGAAGTGGTCGAGCAACTATCCGATGCCGTAGTAATCGTCGGCGGCGATGGCGCCATCCTCGACCTCAATCCCGCGGCCGCATCGTTACTCGGGATCGGCCTCGAACGCGCCCTACGTACCAACCTCGCGACCTGCCTCGCCACACCGCTGCTGCCGAAACTGCTCGACGGCGTCGGCGGCGAAGTCAGCGTCGACGATCGTTTCTACGACGCCAAGTCCACGGTATTGCGTAGCGATGGCGATCGCATCGTCGAACTCGCGATCGTATTCCGGGACGTCACCGATCAATTGCGGATGCGTGAACGGCTCGAACGCAGCAAGATCGAGCTCGAGCAAGCTGCGAACACCGACCCACTGACGCAATTGTCGAATCGCCGTTACTTCCGGCAGCGTCTCGAGGCAGAGATCGGCAACGTCGAGCGACACGCCGTACCGCTCAGCGTGGTGCTCTTCGATCTGGATCATTTCAAGCGGGTCAACGATTCGTTCGGCCACGACGTCGGTGACCGCGTGCTGCAGGTCATCGGCCATATCGCGCTGGAATTCAAGCGCGGCGCCGACGTAGCCGCACGGCTCGGCGGTGAGGAGTTCGCGCTACTGCTGCCGAATACCGACTTGGCAGGCGCCGTGCGCGTTGCGCAGCGCCTACGGCAGACCGTGGAAGAACACGTCATTTCGGATCGCAATCACAATCCGATCCGCGTCACGGTCAGCATCGGTGTCGCAGCCGTGAACGTCGAGCGTCCGAACTCCGACCGCACGCTCACGGATGCCGATCGCGCTCTCTACCGCGCCAAGCGTGCAGGCCGCAACTGCGTGTGCACCACCGACTAACTCGGGTCTGACATCGCGTCGATCGATTGCGGTGTCGGCGTCGAGTCCGGGCCGTGCGCAGCGACCAGCAACGCTGCACGATCGATCGTTACGCCTTCACCCGTGTAAGCCGCAACCCGAAAGTAGGGTGCATCGCGTGCACCTGAGACTACGAAGTCACCTTCGTCACCCTCTCGATAGAATCGCAACGATATGGTGCCGGATTCGGTCGTCACCTCGAACTCGGCACGTGGTAACGCGTCCGCCGCCGGCGGCGTTTCGGCGCGGCCCAACACGCGTAAGTTCGCGAGCTTGGCGACCAAATCGCGCGCCGCATCCTGATTGAGCGTCTCGTCGTCGGATGCATCGAGCATCGACCATGCGTCGTCTACGCGCTCGAGCGTGTATGCGCCCGTGCGCGTCAGTCGCGTAATCTCGCCGTTGGGCTGCAGTAGGGCCTTGTCCAGCCATTCATCCTGCTTTGTCGGCGCTTCGTAGTTGGCGAACGTGATGGCGAACACATCCGTCGAATTCTCGAGCCGCGCGTGCACCTTGCGGAAGCCTGGTGAGGTGCCGAGCTTCAAATCGAAGACGACTTGGTCGCCGGCGAATAGCCGAATGCGGCGCTGATAGTTTTCCACCGCCACTTCGAAGCGCTCCGCCGCCGACGTCGTGGTCGCTACCGGCCAGGCCGCCTTCGCCGCCGCCAGCTTGTCGAGCAACTCGTCGAGTTTGCTCCCGTCGGCCGGCAGTCCATCCGCGGCGGGAATACGCCAGCGACCATCGGTACGCTCGAGCCGCACCGTGTCGGTGCGATCGTCGATCTCGACCGCCGTGATCGAAGCTCGATCGAAGCTCACGAGATCCGCTGCCGGGCCGGATGTGCTTGCACCAAAGAACCAAATGCCGGCCACGACCAAGAGTTGGACGACGAGCAAGACCGCGAGCGTGCGTATGTGACGTTCCATGCTCAGACTCCCTCACCCGCCAGCCAGCCGCGATATCTCGCCGAGCGCGCGTTCGAGCGTGTTCGGTAGATCAGGAACACGACCGCAACCCCGAGCAGCGCGAGCGCGTAGTTGAGCCACTCGAGCGTCGTCTGTTCGCCTTCCTCGAGCGGGGGCAGTGTGCGGTTGAAGTGTCCGCGCGAGCGGATGCTCAAGAGTTCACGATCCTCGAGCGACCAATCCACGCCGTTGGCCACCAGCTGGAGCGAGTTGCCGTACACGGTGCCCTCTGCGGAGCCGATGACGCCCAGAATCTGGTCGGACAGGAAGTCGTTGGATGCAAACACGATCAGGCGCGCCGACTCTGGCGACCGGTCGATGATGCCCGAGATCACACCAGCGCCCTCGTCGGTCTTGGCCTTCTCGTCGTCGCCGTCGGTGTCGTCCGCCGCCACATCTTCGTCGTTCTCGGCCAGTAGCGGATTGGCCCGGTCGGCGAAGTAGCTCTTGAACACGCCCTCGACCATCACGCCCAGAACCGCGCGACTCTGCTCGCCTTCGGGGAGGAAGCCCGAGCGACCATCGGCATCGATGCGCGGCATGACGTCGGTCGACTCGGACCGCCAACTGCCCGCCGAGCTCTTCAGCAACTCGACTACGCTGCGATCGCCGTTCTTCTCCGCATCGACCTGGATCGGCGAGGCCCACGCCATGGTCACCTGTGGGAGATCGGCGGTGATGCCCGACGCGGTCGCGAGACCGTCGCCGCGCACGTCGACGAAGTACGGGTAATCGAGCATGTGGATCTCTTGGAAACTGAAGCCGCCCACCTGCCGAGTCACAGGGATCGGAAACGCCGAGTTCTGTGGGTCGAGCACCAACGAGTCTTCGATCTCGACTCCCATGTGAGCCAGCCAATCTTCGAGTCCGGATACGCGCGGAGCCACCGACAACGATTGCTGAGACAGACTCGATGCGAAGGGTGAGGTCGCGAGCACGACGGTGCCGCCCTGCATCAGGAACTGATCGATCGCGAATACCTGGGTCTCCGACAACTGTTGCGGTGCCGCAACCACCAGTACTTGCGCGCTTTCCGGCACCCGACCGTCCTCGAGCTGCGTGCGCTGGACGTCGAGGTTGGCTCCGAGCGCATCGGCAAGCTGCCCGTACTGCGCACCTGCCATGCCCGGCTGCATCATGTACGGCGGCGTCTCCGGCGCGGACAGCGCGATGCTCTTCAAATAGCCGGTCGCAAACCGCTTCAGGGCCGCATCCATCGAGCGCTTCAGCCCTTCCTGTGAAAGATCCTCAGGCAATGGCACTTGGGCAACGGTGTCACCGTTGTCCAAGGTCAAGTAGAAGTAGAACGTGTTGGTGTCGAACAGGCTCGCGGCCATGGGCCGCATGCCGTATTCGTCGGCGATGTGTTGCGCGATGGCGCCATCACCCGATGCTGGATCGACGAACTCGGCAGAAAGCTTGTCTCCGGCGTCGTCGCGATAACCTTGCAGCACCTCGCGTACTTTTTCCTTGAACTCGACGAGTTGCGGCGGCAGCACCGCATCATCCGATACGTAGCCGACGAACTTTATCGGCTTGGTGATGCTGTCGAACAGTTCGCCGCCCGACTGAAAGCCGTACAACACTTTCTTTATGGCACTGGTGACGTCGTACTCGGGATTGCGCAGCAGCACATCGAGGTCGGCTTCGCCCGCCACCTTCACTTCGATGAGGTCACGGAAACCGAGCACCTCGAACTCGTCGCCGTATTGCACGAGCACATCGAAGTAGGCATTCACCAAGCTCGACTGGTAGCGATCGGCGACTTGGAAAGGCACTGCGCGAATGCCGTACTTACTGTTTGCTTCGTCCTCGATGGCCGGGTCCTGCGCGGGATCGACGAACTCGACACGGACGTTGCCTTCACCCGCCACCTCGAACTCGGAAAGGAGATCTTTGAGCTGCGGTACGAGCGGCGCGAGCAGCGGATGGGTCTTGCTCGAGAAATAGCCGCGAATCAACAGCGGCTCTCGCAGCTGACCAAGGTAGTTCCGTGTCGCATCCGAGATCGAGTAGATACCGCCGGCCGTCATATCGAGGCGTGCGTTCGTCAACGATGCCAGCCAGACGTTCGCGATCAAAAGGTTGGCAACCAACAGACCCGTGCCGACCCGCCAATGGTTGTGACGGCCGCGATCGCCGTCGGTCGCCCACCGATGCCGCTCGAGCGCGTAGACGTTGAGCGTCAAGAACACCGCCATCAGGCTGCCGTAGTAGTAGAGGTCGCGGAAATCGACGACGCCGCGCGTGATCGACTCGAATCGCGAGCCGGTGCCCAGCGCACGCATCAACTCGGCCAGCTGTCCGCCGACCAAGTCGGTGATGACCGGACTGCCGATCATGTAGACAATCGCGCACGCGAGCACGGTGAGAATCAGACTCACGATCTGGTTGTCGCTGCTGGCGCTGATGGTCAGCCCGATCGTCAGATAGGCACCTCCCAATAGGAGCGCGGCCAAGTAGCCTGCTATCACTGGCCCCCAATCGAGATTGCCGATCCACGCCACGGTGACGGGAATGGGCAGCGTCAGAACCAACGCGATGGCGAGCAGGATCCAGCAGGCCGAAAACTTACCCAGCACGAACGACCACGTCGTGACTGGTACCGTGGTGACGAATTCGAGGGTTCC
>QJXZ01000216.1 GCA_003248125.1 Gammaproteobacteria bacterium
CCGAACGCTGCGGGAGCGCAACCGCTTCGCACCCGAAAATCGCCGTTAAGCGATATACGGATTGGCGAACGCGAAGAACAGCGCGATACCGACGCCGATCATTGCGATTGCGTCGAGCAATGCGACGACGAGGAACATCTGCGTGCGCAACATCGGAGCCAGCTCGGGCTGCCGCGCGGCACCCTCGAGGAATCGGCCACCCAGAAGTCCCATGCCGATGCCAACGCCCAATGCGCCGAGGCCAATCAATAGCGCGACAGCGAGCAGATTCATACCAATCACAAAGTCCATCAGTGTCTCCAGTCGAGTGATCCGGCTATACGACTCAATGCTCGGTCTCGTGAGCCGAGCTCAAGTAAACAATCGTCAACATCATGAATATGAAGGCTTGGAGCGTGACTACAAGTATGTGGAACACGGCCCAACCGAAATGCAGCGGTAGCTGGTAGAGCCCCAGCATGGCGATCAATATGAAGATGAGCTCGCCCGCGTACATGTTGCCGAACAGCCGCAGCGACAGTGAGACGGGCTTGGCCAGCAGCGAGACGCCCTCGAGCACGAAATTGAACGCGATGATCAGCGGTGCCACGATCAGGCCGATTCCCTTTGTCGGCGGGGCGATCGGGTGCATCGTGAGCTCCTTGGCAAAGCCGACGAATCCCTTCATCTTGATCGAGTAAAAAATGATCAGAATGAACACCGAGATCGACATCGCGAAGGTGATGTTGACATCGGTCGTCGGCACGGCCTTCAGGTAAGGGACGCCCACCGCCGCGGCCGCCATCGGCAGCCAGTCGACCGGAATCAGGTCCATCAGGTTCATGAGGAACACCCACATGAAGATCGTCAACGCGAGCGGCGCAATCACCTTACTACGCCCGTGGAATGCATCGCGCACGGAGCTGTCGATGAAGCCGATGATGAGCTCGACGGCCGCCTGCAGCTTCGTCGGCTTGCCCGCGGTCGCCTGCCGCGCGACCCGACCGAACAGATACAAGAAGACGACGCCGAGCAGCACCGAGAAGAACATCGAGTCGACGTTGATGGTCCAGAAATTCCCGGCGCAGTGACCCCAAACCCATTCACCGTGATCGCGGCAAACCTGCAGGTTGGTGAGGTGGTGCTGGATATACTCGCTCGCGGTTTGTTCCGCGCCGCCGTGCGACTCTTCCATATCCTAGCTCTTCGCTCCTAGATCGAACTTTGTCGGCACACTGCCGACGAGCAGCGCGCCGAAGACGACGGTTTGCGCCGCGATGAACCCGGCGAATACCGCCGGCGCCGAGATCGGCCGCACCATCGCAAAAATCAAACCGAACAGCAGCGCCGTGAGCACCGTCTTGCCGACGACGCCGAACCGGGCCGAGCGCAACACGGCCGCAGCATCGTCACGTTCACGCGGCACGCCGAGCCTGGCTGCCAAGAACGCGTTCGGCGCAACCGCGGCAATGCCGCCGAGCAGCGCCGACAGCGACGCAACACCGCCGAAGAGCGCGCCGAGTCCGACAGCCATGGCGACCGTTACGCCTACTTGCGCGAGCAAGGTCAACGGCACGAAGCGACTGTCGTCTATCTGCACAATGGCCTCTTGGTCAGACTGGAACAGCGGATTGGCAGAAGGCTGCCGACAAAAAAAAGCCACGACGGTATCGTGGCACCTGTCC
>QJXZ01000158.1 GCA_003248125.1 Gammaproteobacteria bacterium
CCCGAGAAGGGACGAGGTGGCGTTACCTGCTTCATCGTCGATGCCGATACGCCAGGTTTTCATGTGCGACGCGTCGTGCACACTCTCAGGTCTGCGCGTTACGCCACGGAGCTCTCGTTCGAAGACATGCGCGTACCCAACTCGAACGTGCTGGGCGAAGTGAACAAGGGATTCGCGATCGCCAACGATCGACTATCGAGGCAACGCATTCCTTACGCGGCCGGGTGTATCGGCGTCGCTATCATGGCGCACGACATGGCCGTGGAGTATGCCAAGGAGCGCGAAACGTTCGGTGCGCCGCTCGCATCGCGGCAGGCCATTCAATGGATGCTGGTGGACAACGAACTCGATATTCGCAACGCCCGTTGGCTGACGTTGGAAGCTGCGCACCGTGCCGACAAAGGCGAGGATTTCCGTAAGGACGCCGCCATGGCGAAGCTAGTGGCCACCGAGGCTGGTGGTCGAGTGGTCGATCGCTGCATGCAGATCTTCGGCGGCTATGGCGTGACCAAAGACTTCCCGTTCGAGCGCTGGTATCGGGAAATGCGAATTCGGCGCATCGGCGAGGGGCCGAGTGAGGTGCAGCGCCACATCATCGCGCGCGACATTTTGGGCGCTTCGTTGCGGTAGGAATCGCGGGCAAGCCTGCTCCCACACTGGAGATTGCATCGAGGTGGGAGCGGGCTTGCCCGCGATGGGGTACGGGCGCGGGCTTGCCCGCGATAGCTCGAGAGGTCGTGGGGGAGGCTCTAGTGATCGACGCGTTGTGGTCCAATTTCTTGGGCTCGTCGCCGAGGTGGTACAAGCGCACCATCGTCGCGTTCTTGCTGTTCAACGTGCTCGCCGTGCCAGTGATTGGTTCGTTTCTGGTGGGTTGGCTCCTGGTACTGGAGTTCATCTTCACCTTGGCGATGGCGCTCAGGTGCTATCCGCTCCTTCCCGGTGGACTGCTCGCGCTCGAGGCAATCGCCGTGGGTTTGACGAACCCGGACACGGTGCGCAACGAGGTGCTGGCGAATTTCCCGGTGATCTTGCTGCTCATCTTCATGGTGGCCGGCATCTACTTCATGCGCGAGGCGTTGCTCTACACGTTCACCAAGATTTTGCTCGGCGTGCGCTCCAAGCTGGCGCTCGCGTTCATGTTTGCGTTCGTTGCGGCATTCTTATCGGCGTTCGTTGATGCGCTGACGGTCACAGCCGTGATCATCAGCGTGGCGGTCGGTTTCTATGCGGTCTATCACCGGGTCGCGTCCGGACTCGCCATGCACGACGACGGTCACGATCACACCGAGGATGGTGCGGTGTCGGCCGTGCATCGCGATACGCTCGATGAGTTTCGGGCATTCCTGCGTAGCTTGCTCATGCACGGTGCAGTAGGCACGGCGCTAGGTGGTGTGTGCACGCTGGTCGGTGAACCGCAAAACTTGTTGATCGCCGGCAAGATGGGGTGGCACTTCATGGAGTTCTTCTTGCGCATGGCGCCGGTGACCATGCCGGTGCTCGTGGTGGGATTGACGTGCTGCATTGTGATCGAGCGGTGGCATCTGTTCGGCTATGGTGCGTCTTTGCCGGACAGCGTGCGAAGGATCCTCGCTGACTACGACGCACGAGCCTCGCGTGAGCGCGATCAGGCGGAATGGCTGCGCATCATCGTCCAGGTGGTTGCTGCCGCGTTGTTGATCGCGGGGCTCGCGCTGCATGTTGCCGAAGTCGGGTTGCTGGGCTTGGCCGCAATCGTTCTACAGACCGCATTCAATGGTGTCACGGACGAGCATCGCATCGGTAGGGCATTCGAGGAAGCACTGCCGTTCACGGCGCTACTGGTCGTGTTTTTCGGCATCGTGGCCGTCATTCACGATCAACACCTGTTCCGGCCGGTAATCGATTGGGTGCTGTCGCTCGATGTCGAGGTGCAGCCTGCCATGTTCTATGTGGCCAACGGCGTGCTGTCGGCAATCAGCGACAACGTATTCGTGGCCACGGTGTACATCAACGAAGTGATTGCAGCCGTCGAAGCGGGCGTGTTGGATCAGTCACGTGCCGATGTGTTGGCCGTCGCCATCAACACAGGTACGAACATCGCGAGTGTCGCGACCCCGAACGGCCAAGCGGCGTTTCTGTTCTTGTTGACGTCGTCGATCGCGCCGTTGGTGCGGCTTTCTTACTTCCGGATGGTGGTAATGGCGCTGCCGTACACGCTATCGATGGGAATCACCGGCTACCTGTGCGTGCGAGTGTTCTCGTGACCGTAACCGGCTGGCGGCGGGCGCCCCAATTGCCGGCGGGGCCGTCGAACACGCCGGCAAGCTTAGTGCCGCAGAACTCGCAGCAGCCATCATCCGTGAGCGCGTATCGGCCAATGCGATAAGCATCGCGCTCGATGAGGCAATGGTCGCAATGGTCGCAATATGTGCTGCCGCCATCCACGTCGTGCACGTTGCCTGTGTAGACATGGTGCAGACCGTTGCCTTTTGCGATACGGCGCGCACGCGTGAGCGTAGAAAATGGCGTCGGCGGATGGTTGGGCATCTTCCAGTCGGGATGGAACGCGGTGAAGTGCAGCGGCACGTCCTTACCGAGCTTGGTGGCTACCCAGTTCGACAGCGCATCGATCTCGGCGTCGGAGTCGTTCTCGCCGGGAATCAGCAAAGTCGTGAGTTCGAGCCAGGTGTCGGTTTCGTGCTTGATGTACTCGAGCGTCTCCAAGATCGGTTCGAGATGGGCGCCGCAGATGCGCCAGTAAAAGTCCTCCGAAAACGACTTTAGGTCGACATTCGCGGCATCCATGCCGCGGAAGAACTCGGTACGTGGCCCCGGCGAGATGTATCCCGCTGTGACCGCCACCGTATGGACGCCTTCTTCGCGGCATGCGGCCGCCACGTCGAGGGCGTATTCCATGAAGATGATAGGGTCGTTGTAGGTGAACGCGACGCTCTTGCAACCGAGATCTCGAGCCGTGATGGCGAGCTGACGCGGGCTTGCCTCGGAAGTCAACGTATCCATTTCTCGCGACTTGCTCATGTCCCAGTTCTGGCAGAACTTGCAAGCGAGATTGCACCCGGCGGTACCGAATGAGAGCACGCTGGATCCCGGCAAGAAATGATTGAGCGGCTTTTTCTCGATGGGATCGACGCAAAACCCGCTTGATCGACCGTAGGTGAACAGCTTGACAAGCCCATCCTCGCAGCCGCGCACGAAACAGAGGCCGCGCTGCCCCTCATGTAGCTTGCATTCCCGAGGACACACGTCGCATTGCACGCGACCGTTGTCGAGCTGGTGCCAATAGCGCGTGTCGATGATGTGCGAAGGTGTATCCTTCATGAGGTTCAATATGCGCCCGAGGGGGGAATTTACAAGCGGCTCTTCCAATCGCGGCGCGTTGCCCCCATCTAGGAACGCGAGATGAACGTTCGAAACGCGGCAGTTGCTGGCAGCTTCTATCCTGCCGACGCCACGGCCCTTCGTGCCGAGGTCATGGACTACCTTGGCGCGGCCACTGCGCTCGAGCGCGCGCCCAAGGCGATCGTCGTGCCGCACGCGGGCTATGTGTACTCGGGTCCGATTGCGGCCGCCGCATACGCCCAGCTCGAATCTGTCGCATCGGTGGTGCGACACGTGGTCTTGATTGGGCCGAGCCACCGCGTGCCGCTACGGGGCATTGCGGTCCCGGCTGCTGATCGTTTCGCCACTCCGCTGGGTGAGATCGAGATCGATTCGCGTTTGCGTGCTCGGGTCAGAGCGCTGTCGTGTGTGGTGACTTCCGAGCCAGCGCATGCGTTCGAACACAGCCTCGAGGTTCAGCTGCCGTTCCTGCAGACCGTGCTCGACGAATTTACCTTGCTACCCTTGGCGGCCGGCAGGGCGAGCGTGCATGAAACTGCAGAAGTGCTCGACGCCGTATGGGGCGGACTCGAGACGTTGCTCGTCATCAGCACGGATCTCAGCCATTTCCATGACTACCACACCGCCCGCGTGCATGATGCCGACACGGCGGCGCGTATCGTCGCAATGCGCAGCGACCTCGACGGCGAAGATGCATGCGGGTGCGTGGGGCTGAATGGGTTTCTACAACTGGCCAGCCGGCGCGAGCTAGAGTCGGTCCGACTCGACGTGCGCAATTCCGGCGACACTGCTGGCGACCGAAGCCGCGTTGTGGGCTACGGCGCATTTGCGTTCTACGAGCAGGCGAGTGGCTGACACGCACTACCTGATCGAAGTTGCCGCAGACGGCATTCGACATGCCTTCGAGCGCGGCCGGGGAGGCACGATGTGCGACGCCGACCATACCGCCGAGGCATTGCAGCTGCGGGCAACGTTCGTGACGCTGACCATCGACGACCGACTTCGGGGCTGCTGTGGCACGCTGGTCGCGCATCGGCCGCTGGTCGAGGACGTGTGGCACAACGCGCAAGCGAGCGCATTCGATGATCCTCGCTTTGTGCCGCTGGTCGTGCAGGAGTTCGAGCAGTTGGCAATCGAGGTTGCCGTGCTGAGTCCTACGGAACCGCTGTCAGTACCGAGCGAGGCGGCGCTCATGAAAGTATTGGTGCCCGGGCGCGACGGGGTCGTGCTGAATTTCCGCGGCCATCGCGCGACATTCTTGCCCAAGGTTTGGGATCACCTTCCGGACTCGGCATCGTTCCTGCGCGAACTGAAACGCAAGGCCGGACTGCCGGCCGACTTCTGGTCGCCGGAGATCCTGATCGAGCGCTATTCCACGACCAGCGTCAAGGGCAGCACGGGGTCGTCTATCCCGAAGCCGTGAGCCGCACAACCTGCGCCCGCCAGGCTGCGTATCGCGCTTCGCGTTCGTCGGCAGACCATGACGGTAGGAAGGTTTTGCCGATTTTGCGCTTATGGCGTGAACCGTTCATCGACCAAGCGCCGACACCGACGCCGGCGCCGAGCGCTGCACCGATCGCGGTTGCTTCTAGATGGTGGAGCCGTTCCACCGGGCGGCCCAGCACGTTCGCTTGCAGTTGCATGAAGTGATCACTGGCGGCGGCGCCGCCGTCGACACGTAGGCTCGTGGGGCGATCGAGTTCGGCGAGCGAATAGAGGGCATCGTCGATTTCACGTACCCGAAACGCGATGGCCTCGAACGTCGCGCGCGCTACGTCCGCGCGCGACGTGGCACGCGTCAGGTGTGCAATGTGTGCCGTTGCGGATGGGTTGCCGTGCGGGGTGCCGAGGCCCTGCAGTGCAGGCACCACGATCACGCCGTGCGCATCGTGCGCAGCTGCCGCCAACGACGAGAGCGCAGCCGCGTCGCCGATACCGAGTAGGTTCGCGCACCAATCGAGCATGGCGCCCGCCGTGTTCACCATGCCCTCGACGCAGTAGCCACGCTCGCCGGCGTAGCGCCACTGCACCATCGGGTACGCGCCAGGTGCGAGCAGCAGCGAGCCGCCGGTATGGACGTCGTAGGCTGCCGATGTACCGAAACTCACCTTGCCGAGACCCGCTTGCAGGCACGCTTGCGCGAGCGCGGCCGATTGCTGATCGGCGATCAGCGCGCTGATCGGAATCGACCCCCATTCGCCGTGTCCATCGAATGTATCGACGAGCTTCGGCATGGACTCCGGCGCCACCCGCTGGACGTCGAGCAGCGCGGGATTCCAAGCAGAAGTGAAGAAGTCGAAATACCCTGTCGTGCAGGCTTGCGTCTCGTCCATCGCATGGATGGTGCCGTGGGACAGGTGCCAGGCGAGAAAGGTATCGATGTTGCCCCACTTCAGTTTGCCGTCTGCGAGCCGTTCGCGGCCGCGCTCGATGTCGTCGAGAACGCATTCGAGCTTGGCCGCCGGCGTTTGATGCGTGAGCAGGAACCCCTGCTCTTGCAACGCCCGGGCGCGTTCGACGCCACGTAGGTCCTGCCAGCTCACGAGCGGCGCGACCGGTCGGCCGCTCGCGGCGTCCCAGACGACGATGGTCGCGCGTTGCGCCGTGATGCCGAGTGCACGCACGTCGCGTCGATGCAAGCCACTGGCGGCCACCGCTTCGTCGAGCAGTGCTTCGGCACCTGCCACCATGGCAGTGGCATCTTGCTCGATACGACCGGGCGCTGGCGTGCGCACGGCGTTGACCGCATGTGCACGTCCTATCACCGCGCCGTCGTCGCGCATGACGATCGCTCGTGAGGTGGTGGTGCCGACGTCGAGCGCGAGGTAGTGCTCAGGCATCGGCAGGATGCCCAGCGGCTGCAGGGATCAGCACACCAGGGTTGAATAAATCGTTGGGGTCGAGGGCGCGCTTCACCGCGCGCAGCGCTTCGACCCCGGTGGCGCCGAGGTCGAGTTCGAGATAGTCGCGGCGCAGCCGGCCGATACCATGGTGATGCGCAATGCTGCCGCCGTGATCGGCGGTAGCCATGACGATGCGTCGCCAGCAGTCGAGGTAGCGCACACGCATCTCCGCGGCGTCACGTGGCCGCACCGCGAACGAGAAGTACAGATTGAGGCCCGTGCGATAGACGTGCGAGCTGTGTGCGGAAGCGTTCAGAATTTCCGGCACCTCATTCAGCGATGCGATGACGGCGTCGTAGATCGCGCCAATCCGATCCCAGCTGGCGGAGATCTCCGCCGTATCGACCACGATTCGCTTGTCGAGAAAAGCGCGCCAATGAGGCACCGTGTTGCGATGATCGAGCCAGTCCGTGACCGCGCGGGTATCGACGCCACCGAGTCCGCAGCGACGAGCGAGCGCGTCGGTCGCGGTTACTTCGGCGGCGACCCTCGTCGCCGGTCCTTCATGGACGAGAATGAGTATTCCCGCGTCGGGTTTGGCGTGTGCGGCGAACGAACGCTGAGCTTCGACGGCGTCGTACTGTCTCATCACTGGCGGGGTCCAGCCGCTTTGCACGAGCTCGCGCTGAAATTCGAACCCCGTCGTCAAATTTGGCACCGTGTAGGCGCTGTAATCTTGCGCTTCCGCCTTGCGGCGCAATGCAAGCGTCACGCCGGTGATGATGCCGAGCGTGCCTTCGGAGCCGAGCAATAGGTGGCGCAGGTCGGGACCCGCCGCGGCCCGTGGTGCCTTGCCTGCGGTAATCGTGGAGCCATCCGCCAGAACGGCTTCGATGGTGTGCACGATGTCCTCGATGTTGCCGTTGGCAGTGGAAAATTGACCAGACGCGCGCGTCGCGACCCAACCCCCGACGCTCGACACGGCGATCGATTGCGGCCAATGGCCGATGGTGAGTCCACGTGCTTCGACTTCTCGCTCCGCATCGATGCCGCGCTTGCCGGCGTCGAATGCGCCGAGCAGGTTGTGCGAATCGATTCCGCGCGTGCGGTCGAGGCTCGACAAGTCGAGTAGTACGCGCTCGGGATGCGCTTCGACACCGCCGCACACGCCACTACGCAATCCGGCCGGAACGATGGCGACACCTGCGTTTCGGCAGGCGTTCACGCACGCGACCACGTGGTCGACCGTGCGTGGCCGAACCACACAAAGTGGCCGTGGCGCACCGCGGCCCTCGAGGTCGTCGAGATGGGCGAGCACCCAATAGTCGTGGCGATGGGCGTCGAGTACTTCAGCGTCGTTGTAGACGACGTCGTCGCCGAGCTGGCGGGCGAGATCGGTGGGCAGCGATGCGCTCACGAGGCGCGTGCCAGCACCGCCATTTCGACCCGATGCAGTGCGAGACAGTGGTCGATTTGTGCATGGCGCTCGGCATCGTTCCAGCCGAGCATCGGCGCCATGGCGGTAGCGGCGTCGTCGAGTGCCGCAAGCCCGCCGTCGGCGTCGAAGTGCGCTCGTGCGCTACGCCTTACCCAGTAGTCCTCGAGGCAGACGGCTCCTTCGCGTTGCACGGCGTGCCGCGCCTCGGCGCCAACTCCACCTTGGGCGGCCGGCGCTTCGCTGCCATACAGCAGCACGAGGCGCTGGGCCTCGTTCGCAGGTACACCCCGTGCCGCCAACGCTGCCTCGATCGCTGCCGGCGATGCATCGCCACCGGGCAATGGCTCTTGTGCGGTACCGGAATGTGTGGTCTTTCGACCGAGGCGCTGCTGGACGCGGTCGACGATGCGCTCGGCCATTCGCCGATAGGCGGTGAGCTTGCCGCCCGCGATGGTGATGACGCCCAGCGGGCCCTCCATGGTCTCGTCGCGGCGCGAGATTTCCGATGGCGATTTGCCGGCTTCCGCGATCAGCGGCCGGATGCCCGACCAGAGGCCGGCAACGTCGTCGTGTCGCAGCGGCGCGCCTTTGAAGGCCGCATTCGCGGCGTCGAGCAGGTAGTCGACGTCGGTGGTCGTGATCTCGGGCCAATAGTCGCTCGCCGGATAGAACGTATCGGTCGTGCCGAGATATGCCATCTCACCGCGGGGCACCACGAACACACCTCTCTTGTCGCGCGCAGTGAGCGTGATGGTGTTGTGGATCGGTAGGCGCTTGCGATTCAGCACCACGTGTACACCCTTGCTGAGCGCCAGTCGCGGCGCAGCTGCGCCGTCCTCGAGTCTGCGGATGACGTCGGCCCAAGGTCCTGCGGCGTTCACGATCGCGCGTGCGCGCACGTGCACCGTGCCACCGCCATGGACGTCCTTGACGTCGACCGCATCGCGATGCACCGCAACGACTTCCGCGTAGTTTGCCACCACCGCCCCGTGCGCCTTCGCACTACGCACGTTGGCGAGCGTGAGGCGGCCGTCGTCGGTGACGTATTCGGTATAAACCACCGCACCCGCTAGGCCGTCTGTGCGCAGGTGTGGTTCCTCGGCTGCGAGGCGCGTCCTGTTCCACAGCTCGTGTCGGTCTTCGGCTTCGATGCCGCCGAGCTTCTCGTAGGTCCAAAGCCCGGTCCGGAATTTGGCGATGCCTGCGCGGGTTCTGGCGGTGACAACGAAGCGAACGCGCCGCGCCAGGTGGGGCGCGATGGTGGCGACGGTCTTGCGCTCGCTGGCCGCTTCGCGGACCAGCGCCATGTCGCCTTGCGCGAGATAGCGGATGCCACCGTGCACCAATTTCGACGACCGGCTGGAGGTGCCCGCCGCGAAATCGCGCGCTTCCAGCAGCGCGACGCGCAGGCCTCTCATTGCGGCATCGCGCGCGATACCGGCGCCGGTGATACCGCCGCCGATTACGGCCAGATCGAACTCCTCGCCACCGAGCGCGGCCATGAGCGCATCGCGATCGCGTAGATCAAGGTCGAAATTCATGCGTCCGTGCACCCGCTAGGCGAAAGCGGCGCATTATAGCTGGGCGATGGCGGCGCGCTTGAGACGCTCTTGGCGAGTTACGAGCAAACGCTGCAGTTTGGCGTGCTTCACACTGGTCAGGGGCCAGGTCCAGCACAGGTACAGTGCGCCGGCAAACGAGATGGTCGGCACGATCGCGTACAGCACCGCCAGCCATTCGAGTTCGGTGGCCCCGTTCACGGCGCCGGGCGCCGTTTGATAGCCGACCACGGCGAGCGCTATGAGCGCGAAGCCGCCCACCGAGGTCGCGAGCTTGGTCATGAACCCCATGACCGCGACGTAGCTGCCGGTGCGGGCGTCGCCAGACTTGAGCGTATCGAGGTCGATGACGTCGGCCATCATGGCGCGCGGTAGATAGGCAAAGGAACCGAAGCAAAAGCCCTTCAACGCGAACAACACGTAGAACGCCATCACGTCGCCGTGCTCGAGAGTGTAGATCGTCAAGCTCACGGCACCGACGAACACGATTGCGGCCGATAGCGAGCGATGCTTGCCGAATTGTTTCGCGAGCCAAGTCCAGAATGGGATGGCCGCGAGCCCCATGCTGAAGTAGACGAGGTAGAGCGTGCCGGCCAGCGGTGCACCGATGTAGTCCTGGATGAAGAACAACGACAGCGCATTGCGAAACGCTTCGCCGCCGGCGATCAGGAGTTCGATCGTGATGAGCCGCAGGAACAGCTTGTTCCGGTACATCAGGGACAGCGACTGAAAGAATCGCACGTGGCCTTCACGAGCGCTGGGTGGCGGCTCCGGGACGGCGACGATGACCAGCAGCGTGATGACCGGCAGCAATACGACCACGGGCATGGTGTACGCGTTCAGCACCATCACCGCGGTGGTGGCTTCCGCATGTACCCACTCGACGAGTGCCGGTACCGCAGCAGCGCCGATCAAGCCCAACAGCACATAGACCTCACGGGCGGAGACGATGCGAGTACGGGTGTGATATTCGTTCGACAGTTCCGCGCCCCACGCACCATACGGCACGCCCACCAACGTGGTCCCTACCCTCAGGAACACATACCAAAAGGCGAGATAGAGCACCGAACTGCCAAGCGGCGGGTTCAGCAGATAGACGAGCGCTGTGGTGAGAAACGGCATGCCGATGCCCACCCATGCACGGCGGCGCCCCCAGCGGGTGCGCAACTTGTCCGACGCAAAGCCCATCAAGGGGTCGGTAACGGCGTCGAATACCGCCGCGATCGTGATGATCCAGCCCACCTGGTCGGTCGCGATGCCAACGTACGTCGCGTACGCCCGCGGCAGCCAGATGCCGAGCGGATAGCCGAGCAGCGCGAGCGGAAAGCCGAGCGAGCCATAGATCCAGATGCGGGTCGTGGATAGGCCGTGGTTCTGCAAGGCGCGTTCCTCGGCTATTGTGCAACCGTTCCTTATACGCGGCCGCCAGCGCGGGTCGCAACTGCGGGAGATACGCATGGCCGATGTGCTCGAATCGATGGATGAAGCGTTACGTGGCTGGATCGAAGCCCAGCCGGTGTTCTTCGTGGCAAGTGCACCGACTGGCGCGGATGGATTTGTGAATTGTTCGCCGAAGGGCAATGACTCGTTGCGCGCAATCGATGGTCGCACGCTCGTGTATTTGGATTTCGTCGGCAGCGGCACGGAGACGATCGCGCACGTCAAGCAGAACGGCCGTATCGTCGTCATGCTGTGCGCCTTCGACGGGCCGCCGCGCATCATTCGTGTGCATGGCCGTGGCGAGGTGATTGCGCCCGGCGCGGTCGACTTCGAAGAATTGTTGGGGCTGTTTCCGCCGCAACCGGGCGTGCGTTGCCTGATACGCGTGCATGCCGAGCGCATATCTTCGTCGTGTGGTTATGGCGTGCCTCTCATGGACTTCAAGGAGCGGCGCAAGGCGCTGCCGATGTGGGCAGAGAAGCGTGGATCGGATGGAGTGATCGAGTACCAGCGCGTGAACAATGCGCGCAGCCTCGATGGTCTCCGCGGTGTAGACTGGCTGTAGGAACGAAGGAAGATGTCGATGACCAAGCTCGCTTTTGAAGAATCCGAATTGATGAGCGATCACGCGTTCGCGAAGCCGCACGTGATCGACGGTCAACGCATGCACGGTGGCTTCGACGGTGAGGGCAACTACGTGCCGCCGCGTTCGCTGGGACGCAACGAAGCGATTCGAGCTTGGACGAGAGCGCTGCGCACGCGCGGTGGCGATCTGCTCGACGCCGGGGCCTGGATGCTCACGGGTCCGCGCATGCCGAACGTCGAACAACAACGCTTGTTGTTGCGCAACGATCTCGGTCAGACGTTCTGGAACAGCCTCACCATCACCGGCAAGATCGAAGCGCGCGGTCGTGTGCTGGCGGAGATGCAGTTTCCCGACCTGCAGAAGGTCATCAAGGAAGACATCGGCCAAATGGCCATAGGCCATCTGAACAAGGGCTTGCTGAAGGCGCACGGCATCGACGAGGGCGGTGAGCCGGACAAAGGGATCGGCGGCCACGATGTCATGTGGTTCGTGGCGCGCGACCTCGCCTTCGGGAAGAACGCGTTTCCCGACGTCACGCCGCCGGAAAACATTGCGCGGCCCGAAGCCGGCAAACGCTGGATGCCGGAACTCGCGCCCGAATACGAAGGCATGCTGTCGCTGTTGATGAACTTGCTTGTCATCGAGTTTCGGGCGGAAATCGGCTTCGCCACCACGCAGGAAATCCTGCGCACTGACGACTTGTTCAAGGGGCGACGGTCGCAGGCCGAAGAGGCCGCGAAGATCATCGGCCGCATTCGCACTGACGAGGAAATTCACGTCGAGTCGCTGCGGCTCTATTTGGGTGAGCTACGGACAGTGACGTTCAAGACCCTCGATGGAGGCGAAATCGCCGGCAGTGAGCTGATCGATCGCTTCTGGAAGGGGCTCATCCGATGGGCGACGGTCGAGCAGCCGAAACTCGCTGCACAGCAGCAGTACGATCAGATCAAGCCGCGCATCGCGAAGCACGCGCAAGCGAAACGAATACTCGCCGAGTTCGACGCGCTGTCGGACTTGAAGAAGGCGTCCTAGAAAAACGGGGACAGTTTACCTATTTGCTTGCTGCTCACCGGTTTTGACAGCCGCTTTGATTGTCCCAAATAGGTAAACTGTCCCCGATTTCTGTCACCGATTTCCATAGCTCACGCCCATCCCGGCGCGGGCATCGTTGTTCACCCCGTATGTTGCGATCGGATAGCGCAGGCCGTTGCGCGACAATGCATCCAGTCCGGCGATCACCTTGGGCAGGAAGTGCGGCGGCAGCGCCATCAACAGCTCGTCTTCCATCACGCCGCCATAGCGCCGTTCCGCAAAGCAGGGTATCGACAGGCTGGGCTCACCTGTTACCAGCGCGCGGCCCCAGGAGTCGGCACAGGCCGACTCGCCCACGCAACTGAAGTCGAGCTTTTTGTAGCCCGTCCACTGTAGGCCGTTGATGAACAGAATCATCTGCGCCGGTGTGGCGTAGATGAGGCAGATGTCCGGCGGATCGAGGCGCCCGGAAGCAAGTGGGCTCACGGCCATGGCTTCGTATTTGCCATGCGGTACCACGTCCATCGCGTGTTGGTGGGCGCTGGATTCGGCGACATTCTCGAACCACACACCAGCCATGTGCTTGCCCGACAGCCACTCGTCGCTGCGCGGATGCAGGCCGATCACCGTTGCGCATTGCGCGCCGACCAAATCGTTCGCAGTGATCCCCACCGTCCAGCCGTTGCGCGCAGCCTGACCAACGATCTGATCCGTAGTGTGGATCGCAGTCGGCCGCCGGATCTTGGCAATCGCTGCCATCTCGGCCTCCGTCGCGAACAGCTTCATGCCGATTGGCGTCGTGCGCAGCCTGAGCAAGCGATTTAGGTCCGCAACCAAGGCGGGCCAATCGAAACTGGTGGCATCGGTTGTGATGAGCGCGTCGCTGGCCATAGCCTCTCTCCCAGTGAATGCGCCACGATTCTAAGTCACGAACGCACGAATGACGGCCGCGAATGCGTCGGGCGCGTCGAAATGAATCATGTGACCCGCATCGGCGATGTGGACATGCTCGACGTGGGCAAAGCAGGCGAGCCTCGCACCGAGGTCTTCCTCGGTGAAGCGACCGTCCCAGCCGGGAATGGTCGTCTGCTTCGTCCAGTGCTCGTGGGCAAGCCCCGCCGTGATGACCAGCACAGGCGATTGGATGGCGCGCCAGTGTGCGCGGGTTTGCTCGTGGTCCGTACCGAGCCACACCTCACTCGCACGCGGATCGAACTTCCAGTGTCGCTCGCCGTTCTCGATTTCCGTGCAGTGTTCGGCGAGCCACATGGCGTGCTCGGCGGTCAGCCGCGGGTTGTTGGCGAGCAACCGCTCGGCGGCGAACTCGATGCTTGGCAGCGGCCGCTGGCGCACTGGAATCTGCATGGTTGCGACGAGGCGTGCGGCCTCGGCCGCGCTGACGAACTGTGCATCGCGCGGACGGGTAGGTGGTCCGAGCCCCTCCGCTATCACCAAAGATGCAATGTGTTCCGGAAACAGCGTCGCGTAGCGCGCAGCGATCTGTCCGCCGAGGCTGTGGCCGACGACGTGCGGCCGGGCGAGCCCGAGCGCCGTCGACACGCGGTGTAGGTCGTAGACGAACTGGTGCATGGCGTAGTGACCTGGCTTGTCGGAATCGCCATGACCGCGCAAGTCGGGTACCACCACGAAGTAGTCGTTGGCGAGTCGGTCGGCGATCGGCACGAGGCTCATGGCCATGTCGCGGATGCCGTGCACCATGACCAGTGCAGGTGCGTCACTTCGCCCGAGCGTCAAGACGTTCAGCGTTAGTTCTTGAGACCGGACTGAGCTGCGTTGCGGTTCACGCACGCCGGCTTCCATCCCCATCGCGAAACACGAATACTAGCGACAAGTGTGACGTGGTGGGAGGCGAGCAGTGGTTGGGAGCGCCGGCGCACGCGTGCCGTTCGTCACCAAGTTGATGTTCGGTATTGGCAAGAGCGCCGATTCGATCCACAACTTCGGGTACGGCACGCTGCTTCTGCTCTACTACAACCAGGTGATGGGCCTGGAAGGTTGGCGCGCGGGTCTCGCGCTCGCCGTGTCACTGGCGTTCGACGCGATAACCGACCCTGCCATGGGGTCCTGGTCCGACGGTATCCGCTCGCGTTGGGGACGTCGGCATCCTTTCATGGTGCTCGGTGCGGTACCGCTCGGGCTGTGCTTCTTTGGCCTCTTCATGCCGCCCGAAGGACTCGACCAGACTGGTCTCTTCCTCTGGCTCACGGCGTTCAGCATTCTGACGCGCAGCGCGCTCACGGTTTACCACGTGCCGTACCTGTCGCTCGGCGCGGAACTCACGAGCGACTACCGCGAGCGCACCACGATCGTCGCATACCGAACGTTTTTCGGATTGGCCGGTACGCTGCTCATCATTCAATTGGCGTGGGGCGTGTTCTTCAAAGGCACGGCCGAGAATCCGGCACCGCACTTGGGCCGCGATGCGTATTTTCCTTTCGCGCTCGCAGCCGGCGGGCTGATGGCAACCCTCGTGCTGGTGTCGGCATTTGGCACGTCCTCTGCGATTCCCCATCTGTCGGGCACGCGGCAATCGCCGCTGCGTTTCTCGCTGCTGCGGGTGTTCACCGAGCTTCGTCAGGCACTCGGTAGCGTGTCGTTCCGCGCGCTGTTCTTGGGTACGTTGCTGTTCTACATCTATGCAGGCGTACACGGTGCACTCGCGACACATTTGAAAGTGTTCTTCTGGAGTTTGGACACCACGGAAATTCGCAACTGGCAGTTGGCAGCAGCAATCGGCGCGGTCGCCGGTCTGCCGTTCGTGCGCATGGCGAACCAGTGGCTCGACAAACGCAACACCGTGATCCTGGGCGTCACGGTCGGGGCGTTCGCGTCGACTGGGCCGGTGGCGCTGCAGCTCGCCGAGTGGCTGCCGATGTCGCGCGAAGCGCTGATCGTTGCGCTCTACGTCGCCTCGTTCGTCGCGGCCATGGCCGGGATTCTGGCGGCGGTGTCGGTGGGTTCGATGATGGCCGACATCGCCGACGAGCATGAGCTCAAGCACGGCAGGCGGCAGGAAGGGATCTACTTCGGCTCGCTGGCATTCGCCGGCAAGGCAACCACCGCGACCGGCAACCTGATCGCCGGCGTCGGTCTTTCGATCATCGGATTTCCCTCGAACGCGGCCGCACAAGGTGGCGTGACTGCGGCCGTGCTCTGGAACTTCGGTTTGCTGTACGTCGTCGTGCTCGTGTTGCTCGTGTTCTCGACGTGGGTATTCGTCAAGTACGACTTGACGGCCAAGCGGCACGCGGAGATCGCGGCCGCCCTCGGTCGAGCGCCACTGCGTGAACCCCTCAGCTCATCTTCACCGGCGCAAACTTCGGCGGCCGTTTCTCGATGAATGAACGGACGCCTTCGCGGAAGTCGGGTTGCTCCAAGCTCGCCGCCATCAGCTCGTTGGTCTCGCGCATGGCGTCGCCGAGTTCGGCGTTCAGGTGTCGATAGACCTGCTGCTTCATGACGCGCAGCGAGGTGGGTGATGCCGTTGCTGCCAGTTCGCTGATGTATTTCTTCGCCTCGATCAACGATTGACCGGCATCGCACAAGCGCTCGGCAATGCCGAGTCGGGCCGCCTCTTCGCCGTCGAATTTCCGCGAACTCCACAGCAGGTCGAGCGCGCGGCCGGGGCCGATCAGACGCGGCAATATCCAGCTCACACCATGCTCCGCCACCAGCCCGCGCTGCGAAAACGCGGCGCTGAATTTAGCAGCGCGATCGACGAAGCGCATGTCGCAGAGCAACGCGAAACAGAAACCGAGTCCGGCACATGCACCGTTCACTGCGGCAAGCAAGGGTTTGCGAATGGACAGGAGGTAAGTGTAGGTGACGGAGAAGTTGTCGCCCATGGCCGGATCGCCCGGCTTAGCCGCCAATGCCGAGAGATCCTCGCCGCCGCCGTCTCCGCCGCCGGACATGCTGTCGAGCGCGTTCATGTCCATGCCGGCGCAAAATCCCCGGCCGGCGCCGGTCAGCACGATGCCGACTACGCGCTCGTCGCGTTCGGCGGCTGCGAGTGCATGACGGATCTCGGCAAGCATGCGCGTGGTGAACGCGTTCAACTGATTGGGACGATTCATGGTGATGACGGCGACCGGCGCGTCGACGTCGTAAGTGATGTCGCGATACATGTGTGCCCCTATCGGGTGTGGAATTGTGTCAGCGTAGCGAATTCCGCTTCGACGGGCCAAATACAAGTTGGGTAACATCGCGAGCGTCGCTGCATGCAGGGTGGTTGGGTGCTTTGAGTCGCGGTCTCGCCGGGTTTCTCTTGTTTCTTGGGCTGGTGCTGTTGGTGCTCGGCGGATTCGCCATCTATCTCGGTCCGAATGGGCTCGCCTTCGTGCTGCACGCCGAGCGCTCGACCGCACCGTTCGTCATGGTGAATTTACTCGACTTCGACTCCCGCGATGCGCAACGACGATACATGGAGGAGTACGGCCGGCCGACCCTCGAGATGATCGAATCGCTCGGCGGTCGGGTGCTTTGGCAAGCCGAACTGGTGGATGTAGCTGCGGGGCGCAGCACCGATCATTGGCCGCTGGTGGTTTTCGTCGAGTATCCCTCCCGCGCGGCCTTCATCGACCTCGTCACGTCTTCCGAGTATCGGGATGAACTCGATGCCCGAGAGCAGTCACTGGCGCGTACAGCATTGCTCGCAGGTACCCCGCGTCAAGCGTTCGACGAGGGTGGTGCGCATTTCGCGCTGCGCTTGCTGCACGGATCGGAAGATGGTTGGCGCCGCGCGTACGCCAACGAGTGGCGCAACGAGGACATCGCCATCGTCGAGCAACATGACGGTTGGCTCGCATGGCAGGCCTCACTCAACCCGCTAGTGGCCGCCGAAGAGGACCGGTTCGAGGAGCTGTATCTGTTTGCATTCTCGAGCGACGCAGGACGGCGCGCGTGGGTCGACGATCTCGAACGCCATACTACGCGCAGCCTCGAACAGCGCCTGTTCGATCGCGACGTGATCTTGCTGCTGGACCCGAGCAGCCGTCAGTGACGGCCGGCAGCGTGCTGCCAGTGAAAGAGGTGTGCTGTCTTGAACTCGTCGAACTCGCCTAGATTCGGCAGGGTGCGCGCATCCATGCGGGCGATTTCGCGATAGCTCGAGTCGGGGAGAGCGCGAATCCGGGTATCGGCGAGAAGGACTTCGTGGGCGCGGTTCTGTGCGAGGCTCAAGAGTTCGAGGTTAGATCGGTCATACAGCACGTCGGCCATCAGCACCAGGTCGGTGGAGAGCGGCGTCGTCGCGCGCACGTCGATCGTCACGCCATTGATCGCGGCGTTCACCTCGGTTGCGAGTCTGGCGTCCGGATCGGTGTCGATCGCGAGCACACGCGCCGCACCCGCCATGGCGGCAGCAATGGCCACCACGCCTGAGCCCGAACCCAGGTCGGCGACCGATTTGCCCGCCACCCAATGCGGCTCGGCGCGCAGGAAACAGGCGAGCGCTAAGCCACTGCCCCAGCAGAATGCCCAATACGCCGGTTGCGCGATCACCGCTTGCATCGTCTCTGCAGGGAGTGGCCCGAGCGGGAAGTCTGGTGCGATCAAGCCGAGTCGCAGCCCATCGCAGCCGGGCAGCGCTTGAATCTCGATGCGACCCATCGGCAGCGTGCGCTTGAGTGCCGCCTCCAATTTCTCGACTGATGCTATCGTGGGGTCACCGCGCGAAGAGAAAGGAGCAGCATGATGCCACGCGCTGTTGTGGTATGGGTGGCACTACTCGTT
>QJXZ01000253.1 GCA_003248125.1 Gammaproteobacteria bacterium
GCTGCTTCGCCCGATGCATCCGTATCCCAGCGTTGCACGGCACCGCGCACACGCACGTCGACCGGGCCGACGCCGGCATAGGGGTAGGCGACCACAACGCCGACCTGCAATTGTCGATCCGTCTCGCCGCCGAGCCAGCGCGTGAAAGCGTGGTCCGGGGTCTCGGCCCAGCGATCGAACTCTGCTAGCGCCAGTGCGTTGCCGGGGCCGCGTACGACGATCTGTGGTCGCTTCAGATAGTCGGGCACCGAGAACGGGCCGATGCCGATGAGGCGGTCGGAGGACTTTGCGGTGGTCGTCGGCACGTCAGTGACCAAGTCGTAGAAGCGCACCGGCGGCGATGCGCCGCAGGCGGCAAGGATTGTCGCAAGAACGGTCAGCAATACCCGCGCGATTGGCGATCGCGTTCGTCGGTTGAGTGTCATTGTCCTCCCTTGCCTCGCAGCAGCGCCTCCGGATGACGATCGACGTAGTCGAGCAGAATGCGTAGTGCGCGTGCGGCACCCTGCAGCTCCTCGAGCGTGGTCCGCACTTCGACGGCGAGCTCTGAATCACTGCGCATCTGGCGCGAGGCCGTCTCCAGCGTGGTCTGGCTCGCCGCCATGACCTCCTGCATTCGCTGTAGGATCGGTACCAACTCAGCGACGATTGGGTCGACATTGGCGTCCACGCGTTGAACGAGTGCGCGGCTTTCGCCGAGCAGCTGGCGGAGTTCTTCGGCGGAGGCGTCGAGCGAGCGTGCGAGGGTGGGCACGTCCGTGGTCGCGAGCCGATTCATACCGGCGAGCGCGGCGCGTAGATCTTGGGAATTGGCGAGCTCGTTCAAGCCGGCCGCCATGTCTTGAACGTCGTGCAGCAGCTTTGCTATGTCGATCTCGTTCGAGAGCCGGGTGACGAACTCCTGTAAGCCGGCGAGCGCACGCTGCACATCGCTCGGCACAGTGGGCACCTCCGGATAGGGTGGATCGTCGCCTCGGAACACAGCCTCTGTGTCCGGCTTGAAGTCGAGTTCGACCAGCAGTTGTCCGGTGACGTAGCTGTCGATGCCGAGCTGCGCACGAAAACCGGCGTCAATGTACTCGGCGGTGGGGATGCGCGCAAAACCCTCCTCGTCGAGCTGCTCGCCCTCGGCGAACAGCGAGAACGACGCGGGATCGACCTCCATGACGACTTCGACCAGCGTATCGAGCGTGCCTTTGTCTTCGTTGATCCGTCCCTGCAGCTGAATGAGTTGTACGTAGCCGACCCGCACGCCACGCAGCAGCACATTCGATCCTTCCCGCAGCCCCTTCACCGAGTCGGGAAAGTAGCTCACCAGCAGTGCCTTTCGCGTAAGCAGTTCGGTGCCACCGAACAGTAGCACTGCAACGACGAGGAACGCGGCAGCGCCGAGCACGAACGCGCCGATCAACGCTGGATCGGTGGGCTTGCTCATGGCGACGGCGGCCTCGCGAGTTCGAGGTCCTGCTCGTCTCCCTCGGCCGTACCGCGGCTCAAGAAGTTGCGTACCACGAAGCTCGTCGCCTCGTCGCGCAGACGCTTGGGGTCGCCGGTCGCGAGCTGCGTCTTGCGTGTGGCATCGAGAAATACGCCGTTGTTGCCGATGGCGAAGATACTCTCGAGTTCGTGGGTGACCACCACCACAGTCGTGCCGAGGCTGTCTCGCAGTTCGAGAATGAGGTCGTCGAGCAACTTGGCGCTGATCGGATCGAGACCGGCCGACGGCTCATCGAAGAACAAAATTTCCGGGTCGAGCGCCATCGCGCGTGCGAGGCCCGCGCGTTTGCGCATGCCGCCGGAAAGCTCACTCGGATAATAGTCTTCGAAGCCCGCGAGCCCGACGAGCGAGAGTTTGTAAGCGATGAGCTCGCGAATGTCTGCATCATTGAGATCGGTGTACTGCCTGAGCGGCAGTGCGACGTTTTCGGCGAGTGTCATCGAACTCCATAGCGCGCCCGCCTGAAACAACGTGCCGAATTTTCGCTTCAGCACATCCTGCCGCGCGGGTGCCGCCGACCAGAAACTCTCGCCGCCGAAATCCACGACACCGTACACAGGTCGCTTGAGACCGATCATTGCCTTCATCACCGTGCTCTTCCCGCAGCCGCTGCCGCCCATGATGATGAAGATGTCGCCGCGATTGATGGCGAACGAGAGATCGCGCTGAACGATGAAGCTACCGTAGCCAACGGTGAGTGCATCGACGTGGATGTGCGGTTCCTGCGCCATCGGTCAGCGATTCAACTCACTGTCGCGCATCAGATCCCCAGATTGATGTAGATGACGGTGAGGATCGCGGCGCTGACGACGATCAGTACGATACTCATCACCACGGCTCGTGTCGTGGCCTGCCCAACCGCCATCGCACTGTCGCCGCACGCCATGCCCTGCTGACAGCCCGCGAGCGCGACCAGCGCACCGTAAACGACCGATTTGAACAAGCCACCGAAAAGGCTGTTGAAACCGACAGCCGCAATAGTCTGCTGCACGTACTGCACCAGTCCGACGTCGAGCATGACGAGCGCTACTGACATACCACCCATGATGCCCATGAAGCTCGCATAGATCGACAACAGCGGGATCATCAACACCAACGCGATCATGCGCGGTGTAACGAGGAAGTCGATCGGGTCGAGTCCCAATGTCGTGAGCGCGTCGATTTCCTCGTTCACCTTCATCGTGCCGATCTCAGCTGCGTAGGCGGCGCCGGTCCGGCCGGCCATGATGATTGCGGTCATGATGGGCGCCATTTCGCGGATCATCGCCACGGCGACGAGGTCGGCCGTGTATATCCCCGCGCCGAAGGGGCGCAGCTGCATCACGCCCACGAACGCGAAGATCATGCCGATGAGGAAGCTCAAGAGGCTGACGATCGGATAGGCTTCGACCCCGGCTTCCTGGATGTGGAGCACGAGATTCGACTTCAAGTAGCGCGCGCGGCCGCGTGCAAAACGACGCGCGGACAGCCACACACCGCCGAGAAATCGGAGTAGCGCGTGTAGGTCGTTCCAGACTTCGAGTGTCGTCTCGCCGGTGCGTACGAGGAGACCCGGTGACGTGCGCTCACGGCGCGCATCTTCGCGTGCCTCCACAGCGAAGGCCAGATCGAGGAGTCGAGCGATTCCCTGTGGCAGCCCGTGGCCGTCGAACCGTACGCCTGCCGCTATGGCTGCCCGGCGAATGGCGACCAGCCGCGTCAAGAGACCGCTGTCCCACGCGCCAAGCTCGCTCGCGTCGATGCGGACTGCGCCCGGTAGTGGCGAACTGCGCAGTTGATCGACAGCCGCGTCTGCTGGCGGTAGATCGCTATCCAAGCGCCAACGGCCGACGAACGACACATGCAACTCGTCGCCGTCGCGACTGACCCTGAGCTCCGGTGTGCCGCCTTCCTGGCACACGTCGCCATCATGCTCGTCGATCACGTGCTCGCCGATACGTTGCCACCGGTTCATGGTAGCGCGGATCTTCGGCATCGGCTGTCACCGCGGTCGACATGCTGGCCGGTCGCGCGGCGGTAGTCGTTGCGCTCGTCGATGGGATTTGGTTGCGGGTATGCTCGATTGGCAGACACACGCGGACATCGAATGATTGGAGCACCGAGCTGGAGCAGATTGCGCTGCTCGAAGTCGGCATAACCGTCCTCGATTTGGACCGCATGCAGGGGTTCTACGTCGGGTTATTGTCCCGATCAGAGTTTCGGTGTCGCACTACGAGCGCCGATTCACGCGCTGCTGCGCCGCCACTCTCGTCTCGCTCACGATTCTTCGCTGCGCGCGGCTGCCGCCGATACGTACCACGTCGGGTTCCGCGTCGGCCAAGATGGTTGCAGCGCGGCTCCACTGCTCTTTCGCGAACGCCCCAAATCCGTTCTTTCGCGAACGCCCCAAATCCGTCGAGGAGCTTCAACACCACGTCGCCCGCTGCCAAACGTCCTGCGTCGAGCGCCGCCTCGAGATCGTCTCTAAACTCGGCCAAGCCTTGCGTGTCGTCGAGCGCTGCGAGACACGCGGCACGATGCACATCGACGAAGATACCGGGCCGAGGAAAGCTCGTCTCACCGAGTCGTCGTAGCACCGAAAGGCGCGCGGTCGGACGCTCCGCCCCCGCGACGATGGCGCGCCACGCAAGAGACACACCATCGGTAAACAGGTTGATGGCCAGGCTCGCCGACTGTCCTTCGCGGCAGTGCGCATCGAAAACCTGCCACATCTTGTCGAACTCGTGCCGATGTAGATAGAAGAGGGCCAGATGCCACCAGAGGTGGCAGTAGAGGATGCCGTCCGGCGCGTATCCTGGCGCCCATCCCTCCAACCATGCCATGGCGCGTTCGTGTTGATCGGCTTCGAACATGGCATGCACATACGTATGTGCTGCATGGCCACTGTCGGGTCGTCGGCTCATGGCCGACTCCACCAATGGCAGCGCCCGGGCGGCCTCGTCGTGCTCGAGCAGCGCAAAGCCCAGCACGTGTTGGTACCACCAGTCGTCGCCGTAGTGCTCGGCGAGTGGCGCCAGTAGCGTCAGTTGCTCGGCTTCTCGGTCGCGACGGCCACTGAATCCAATCAACCCGAACACGCCGGCGGCGGGATTGATTGCGAGTGCATCGCGCGGGAACTCCTGCACGTGCGCGCGAATCTTCTCGAGGCCCGCATCACGCCGCGCGTTCACCACGTCCAGAATGATGGCCGTGTGCTGCCGTTCGCGGCGCGTGGCACCGACGGCGAGACGAGCTGCGTGCTGCGCGGCCGCGCGCGCCGCCTGCGGTTGGCTCGCAAACAGCAGTGCCATGGCGCGAGCACTGTGCGCGAGCGGCATCTCGGGATCTGCAGCGATGGCTGCATCGGCCGCGGTGAGCGGATCTCCTACGGCGGCGAGCAAGCGATCTGCGCACAATCGAAACGCTGCCGCCGCGGCGTCGCTCGCACCGGTAATCGGCAATCCGTAGCTGTCTTCCCTCACGAGCACCCTCGGTACGTCTAATTACGCAAGCGTACTGCGAATGCGGCGCGGATTGGGCACGTGAATGGCGTTCGAAGTGTGTTAGCTTCGCCCGTTCCGGCGATCGCCACGCCACCAGAGTAGGGAGCGACGTTCATGCCGCCGCGAATGCAGGGCAAACGAGTGATCGTGATAGGTGGCAGCTCTGGCATCGGTTTCGCCGTGGCGCAGGGTGCGTTGGCCGACGGCGCCGAGGTTGTCATCGGTTCGAGCCACACTGACAAGGTCGAACGCGCAACCGCGCGGCTGGGTGGCAAGGCCAGCGGCGCCACCGTCGATGTTCGCGACGAGATGAGTGTCGCAGCATTCTTCAACCGCGCGGGGGCGTTCGATCATCTTGTCTTCACCGCAGGTGACTGGGGCGGTTTTCGTGCACCGCGAGCGACTGCGGAACTCGACCTCGCGAGCGCGGGCGATCTCTTCACCGTGCGCTTCTGGGGTGCGGTGAGCGCAATGAAGCACGCGCTCGGCGGAATCGCGAGCGACGGGTCCATCACGGTTACCAACGGCGTGGTCGCTCACCGACCACGCAAAGGGGCGCCGCTGAGCACTGCAATGGCCGGAGCCATAGAGCACCTCGTACGCGGGATGGCGGTGGATCTCGCGCCCATCCGCGTGAATGTCGTGTGCCCCGGGCTCGTGCTCACCGAAGCTTGGAGCGGCACCCCGCAAGCCGAACGCGACGAGCGCCTGCGCCGCATGGTGTCCCATCAGCCACTGGCCAGGGCAGCCGATCCCCACGAGATCGCGGAAGCTTACCTGCACCTCATGTGCGCGAGCTACACGACCGGTCAGGTACTGATCGTCGATGGCGGTAGGACACTGATCTGAGCGTCGCAGGAAGGGCTGGCTCGACACGGCACTGGCCACTGCTGGTAATCTGTTCGACATCTACAATTCGAGGGGAGACGTTGTGAAGGCCGCGATATTCGAGCAAGCGAACAAACCACTGACCATCGAAGACGTCGACATCATCGATCCGCGCCCCGGCGAAGTGCTGGTGCGTACGAGCTGTAGCGGCGTGTGCCACTCCGATCTGCATTTCATCGACGGCTTGTGGCAATTGCCCATGCCGTGTGTGCTCGGTCACGAAGCGGCGGGTGTCGTGGAAGCCATTGGTGACGGCGTGTCGTATGTGGCACCCGGTGACCGGGTCATCATGAGCTTTAGACCGTTCTGCGGTAAGTGCTATTACTGTCTCGGTGGGCGTCCCAACCTGTGTAACAGTCCCGAGCACGGGCAGCAGTCGGCCTCGCGTCTTACCTGGAAGGGAAAGCCCATTCTGCAGTTCGCCAATGTCGGTTCGTTCGCGGAGATGATGGTGACGTCAGAGAACGGCGTGGTGAAGATTCCCGAGGACATGCCGATGGCCGAAGCGGCGCTGATTGGCTGCGGCGTGATGACCGGAGTCGGTGCCGCTCTGTACACCGCCGACGTGCCAGGCGGCGCGACGGTGGCCGTCATCGGTTGTGGCGGCATCGGCCTCAACATCATTCAAGGTTGTCGCATCGCGGGTGCGGCGCGGATCATTGCCATCGACATCATCGATTCGAAGCTGGACTTGGCGAAGCGCTTCGGTGCAACACACACCATCAACTCGAAGCAAACGGACGATCTGGAAGGTGCGATTCGTGAGCTGACACAGGGCATGGGCGTGGAGTACGCATTCGAGGCAATCGGCGTACCGGCCGCTGCGACGCAAGCCTTCAACATCACGCGTGCGGGCGGCACCACGGTGGTGGTCGGCATGCACCCGATGGGCTCGTCGATCAGCGTGCCTGGCCCAGCGTTCCTGCAGGAGAAGAAACTGATCGGCTGCATGTACGGTTCGACGCGTTTCCGCGAGCACATGCCGAAGCTGATCGACCTGTTCTTGCAAGGCAAACTCGATTTGACCAGCCTCGTGTCGCGGCGCATGAAGCTCGATGGTGTCAACGAGGCATTCCGCGCGATGAAGGCCGGTGAGGTAGCGCGTTCGGTGTTGGAGATATCGAACTAGGGGCTGCGCCTCTTGCAGCTACAGTGTGGAGTGCTTGTCGATCATCCACGACTTGCCGATCGCTTTGATCGGTAGCTCGAGGCCGAGTTCCGGCACTTCGAGGCCAATCCAAGCGGTGAACGAGTTGCTGTTCGGACCCGGCCACATGACGTACTGATCGGCGTACGGATAGCGCAGGGCAGCATCGTGAATACGATCCACGAGTCGCGCCGCATCGGCGCCGCGTCGATCCAAAAGCAACACGGGCTCGGCACCGAACCAGGGCGCATCCGGCCGATCGTGGCTGATGCTCAGCGCCGAGCCCGCACTGCCGAGACGCCAACCGATGACCTGATACTTCGTGTAGCGTTCGGCGTTGGCGAGTTTGGTGACGATCCACGTGTGAATCGCGAAGCGGCCGCGCACGCCCCACACGTCCGCGCCGTAGACCTGTACGACGGCGTCTGCATACTCGTTGGGAAGCGGGGCACGCGCCACACCCACCGATTGCGGTTGTAGCGCCCAGGACACGGCGGCGAGGCCGATGGCGCCGAATGTCAGCGCGGTCAGCGTAAACATGACGAACCTGCGCACGTTAGCTCGATTGGATCTTCTCCTAGCCGAGTGCAGCGTACACTGCACGCAGCAATTTGTGCGCGCGATCGTCGCCCACCGTGCCTTGTCCCATGCGGTTCATGACGTAGGCGAGTGTGAAGCCGGCGTCGACGTCGTTGACCACCAGGGACCCACCCCATCCGCCCCAATAGCAGACGCGCGCATTGGGACTGATGGGATTGCGTGGCGAATTGAGCCCATAGCCCACACCGAACGTGACGCCGATACCGAGCACCAGATCGCGACCGGCAGCCTGCACATCGAAGATGCGATCGACGGTTCCGGGTGACAGCAACTCGACGCCGCGAAAGGCACCGCCGTGCGAAACGGCGGCTTGCGCCATGGCGACGCTACGGGCGTTGCCGTGGCCGCCCGCCGCGGGAATCTCGGCGCGCCGCCAAGGTATCTCCCACGATTGCTCGGCAGCTAGTCGCGGATTGGCTGCACGGTAGGGGATTGAGTCGCGGACGGGGCTGGCGGTGCCATCGGCGCTGCCGAACTTGAGCGGTGGTGCTGGAATGACGCGCGCTACGCGATGGTCGTGCTCGGCACCGAGACCGATATGGAAGTCGGCACCCGTCGGTGTTGCGATCTCGTCCGCGAAGAATTTGCCGACGGTGCGGCCGTCTACGCGCCGTACCACCTCGCCGACCAGGTTGCCTTGTGTCACCGCGTGATAGCCGGACTTCCAGCCAGGCTCCCACCACGTCTTCTGCTCGGCCAGGAGCGCGGTGATCTTGTGCCAGTCGTATAGATCGTTCGGCTCCAGCCGTTGCTCCCAACCAGGCAAGCCCGCGGTGTGAGAGAGGAGATGTCGAACCAGAACCCGCTGTTTGCCATTCGCCGCGAACTCCGGCCAATAGGTCGCGACCGGTGCGTCGACATCAACCAGACCGCGGCTGGCGAGCACCAGCAACGAGAGGCAACTCATCGTCTTCGTGGTGGAGAACACGTTGATGAGCGTGTCGCGTTGCCACGGCGTGGTGCGGTCGTGGTCCTGAAATCCACCCCAAAGATCGACCACCAACTCACCGTTCATCACGAGTGCCGCGGAGGCGCCAACGTCGCCGGCTTCGCGGAAGTTGCGTGCAAAGGCGTCCTTCACCGCACCGAACGTGCTCGCACAAGTGCCACTGATCTCGATGTCGAAATCGATGCTGCCGTCGCTACGCAATTGGTGCTTCTCCTCGATGGTTATGTCACTGGCCTTCGGGCGGCTGCCACAGTTCGAGCTTGTTGCCTTCGGGATCGATGACCCAACCGAACTTGCCGAATTCCGACTCTTCCACGTCGTCCTGCACTCGGCAACCGGCAGCACGCAGGGCCAACAGCAAGCCGTGGAGATCCTGCACGCGATAGTTGATCATGAATGGCGCATCGCTCGGCTCGAAGTAAGACGTGTCGGCGGCGAACGGACTCCACACCGTGGTTCCAACGCCGGCGGGGTTGTCATCGGTCACCCAACGAAATGCCACGCCGCCCCATGCTTCGACATTCATGCCGAGATGCGTTCGATACCAGTCTGCCAATTGCTGCGGGTCCTTGGCCTTGAAGAACACGCCGCCGATGCCGGTGACTCGTGCCATATCTATCTTCTCCCGCACGCGACTCACGCCTGTGCAATGCAATGTTAGCGGGGCCGCGCATCGTAGCGTAGAGACCGGTTTACGTCCGGCTCCAGTCGGCCTACCCTGCGCGTGGTTTCCGCTGTAGCGTCCGCCATGTTCAGACAGGGAGACTACTGATGAGAACTATCAATCGTCCGTCTGCGATCCTGTTCGCAGTCGCGACCGCTGCCGTGCTCGCTGCATGCTCCGATGGCGGCGGGGGTGAAACCAAAACGCCTGATGTCGCGCCGGCCGCGGCAGTGCCGCCAATGCCGCGCGAGGAGAGCCAAGCGATGGTGTTGCTGCGTGGGCTGCCGACGCTCGGCACACACCACAGCGTGGCCATCGTCGAGCTCGACCCAGAGGCAGCCAACTTCGGCGAGATTCTTCAAGAATTCGAGCTACCGGATCTCGGTGAGCCATTGCACCACCTCTACTACAGCCCCACCGGTCGCTTGTATGCCACGGGCCTCGATCCCAAGTGTTCGCTAGCCGAGGTCGCGCTGTCGCGCGATGCCGCCGGGCGGCCGGTCATCAACGGCGTCGAGTGTCTCGACACCCAAGGCCAGCAAGTCGGTGAAGACATAATGTGGTACAGCGCGAGCGGCAACGACTACATGTTCGTCACCTTCATGGGCGGTACCGGCGTGGATCAACCGGATGGTGGTTCGATCGGCGTCTTCGACCCGCAGACGAATGGCATCGTGAAAATAATCGAAGCGCGGCGCAGCCAGGTGGGTGAAGGTGAGCCCTACATCATGTATCCGCACGGCATTTCCGCGTACGGCGACCGGATGGTCGTCAGTTCCACGATTCACCCTGATCTAGCTACGGGAGTCGGCACTGCGGTGACCGTCATCGACCTCGCGACCCTGAGTCCGATTCAGAACATCACGGTCGAGGATGCGCGGCCGGTGGGTCAGCCATCGTCGCCCGTCGAAGTGCTGTTTGCGCGCCCGGCAATTTCGCCTTCGATAGAGCCGGCGGTATTGGTCAATACCATGTTCGGCTTCGAGACCTGGAAGATTCCCTACGACGAAAGCAACAAATCGTTCGGTGCGCCGGAGAAGCTCTACGATGGTACAGCCTCGGGCACAGGTGTTCCGCTCGAGTTCTACGGCAACGAAACCGAGTTGTTCGTCAGCCACGCGCTGCCGGGCGTCGTGAAGCGCTACGATCTCGCGAGCCTACCCGAACTCGTACCTGCGGGCCCCGACCTCGTCGCGGATCCCGGTGCCCACCACATGATCTTCTACACCACGGCGTCCGGACAACCAGTGGTCGCCGTACAAAACAACTTGTTGAACCTCGGCAATGCCGCGGATGAGGACCCTACCGATATCGACTTCATCGCCAAGCTCAATGCGCATACGGTCACCGTGCATGATCTCGAGACTGGGGCGCGCCTCGCGAGCGTCGACTTCAAGAGCCGCTACAAGAAGGGCGTCGACAACATCGAGGCGCTATTCGGCTCTGGGTTCGTGCACCATCACTGAGGTGGCAGCGTGGCGGAGCGGCGCGATGCACGGCGGGGACGCACGGCCGTGGTCGTATCCCTCGCAAGCGCCGCGTTTGCCCTAACTGGCTACCTCTGGTGGGGGAATCACGAGCTGCCGCCGACACCGTTGGCCGAGTTCGAAGCACCTTTCGTATTCGGTCGCTTCAACGTGCCCGCAGACAACCCGTTGACGGTCGAAGCGGTGCAGCTCGGCCGTCGGTTGTTTTACGACCCCCGCTTGTCGGGCACAAACGCGCTCTCGTGTGCCACCTGCCACGTTCAAGCGCTGGCCTTCACCGACGGCAAACGCACCGCGATCGGTGCCTCCGGACGACCGCTCGATTTCAACAGCATGAGCCTTACGAACCTATTGTGGGGGCCGCAGCGGTTCTTCTGGAATGGCCGTGCGGCGTCGCTCGAGGCGCAGGCTTTACAGCCGATCGAGCATCCCGACGAGATGGATCAGGATCTCGATGCATTGCTCGCGGAACTCGAGACGGACGCGCAATACGTTGTGCTGTTCGAGCGCGCTTACGGAGAGATCTCGCAAACTGCGGTTGCGCGCGCGCTGGCGTCATTCGAGCGCACGCTGGTATCGGCGAACTCGAAATACGATCAGTACCTGCGCGGCGAGACAAAATTGACCGCGGAGGAGGAGCACGGGCGTAAGTTGTTCATGGCGCACCCGGATATCAAGGTGAGCTTGCGCGGCGGCAACTGCATCGATTGTCACAGCCAGTTCTTGACCAGCGGCTTCAGCACTGCCTACGACGGCTTCTCGAACAACGGTTTGGACGCGGAGGAGGAGCTGGGGGAGGGCTTGCAGGTGACCACGGGCGACCCCGCGCATCGCGGAATGTTCAAGGTTCCAACGCTGCGCAATGTCGAACTAACCGCACCGTATATGCACGACGGTCGTTTCGCCACGCTCGAGGAGGTGCTCGCGCACTACGATCACGGCATCAAGCCGAGTCGTACATTGAGTCCACTGATCGCCGAGGCCGACAATCGCGTCAAGGGCGTGGACCAGGACATCAGCCTGCACCTCACGGTTACCGAACAGCGCGACATCATCGCATTCCTTCGGACGCTCACCGATCGCGACTTCGTTGCCAATCCGGCGTTCGCCAATCCGTTCGTGGTATCGACCCCGTGAACGGCCGAACGAAGGTCGCACTCGGCGTTGCGGCGCTCTTGGCTGTCGTTTTGGCGCTGCTTTGGTATCGTGACGTCAGCCGCCCCGGATCACTGACGCTCGAATTCCGCGCCCGCTCGGACGGTGGACCTTTGGTGTTGAACGAATTCGCCTATGACAACCCAGGCGGCGCGGGGCGAGTGAAGGTGCGCGACTTCCAGTTCTTCGTGAGCAACGTTCGCCTCGGTGGTGCGGCGGGTCAGTTCGTCGAACCGGACAGCTATCATCTTTTGCGGTTCGACAACGCAGAGCGCGCCTTCACGATCCAGCTCACGGGCGTGCCGCGCCTCGAATACGACTACCTCGAATTTCTGGTCGGCGTTGATGCGGACGCCAACGCATCCATTCGCGCCGTGGGCGATCTCGACCCCAATGGCCGCATGGCATGGAACTGGGAAGTCGGCTACAAGTTCGTACTGTTCGAGGGCGGATTGCTCGTCGACGACGTGCAGATTCCGCTGGTGTATCACGTAGGCTTCGACGCGAGCGCTCGCCGCGTGCGGTTCGATCTCGGGACGCTGTTCGCGGATGCACCGGATGAACGCCGCATGTTCGACGTTGACGTGATGCGCTTGTTCGACGGCGAGACCCCCATCGACATGCAGGCACTCTCGAACGTCAAGTTCGACCGCGACGACGCAAGGCGGATCGCGAGCAACTTCAGCCGCCTCATAGAGTACATGCCGCCGGCCAGTTAGCTCCCGCCCAGCGACATCTCCGTACTGTGCAGCCGAATGGGTAACATGGCTGACGCCGACAGGAACGGAGACGGCAATGGTTCGCGGGCGTCTACGAGGTTCACCCACGTCGCGACTGCGGCGTTTCTTGACCGACGTCGTGGAGCACACGCCGGTGCTGCGCGTGACGGCGCTCCTGATCGGCCTCTGGCTGGTATTCTCGATCGCACTGTACTTCGCCGAATCTCGCGCTGGGGGCTCACCAATTGCCAGCATCGGCGCAGCGCTGTATTGGGGCGTGGCCGCGTTCTCGACTGCAGGCATTGCGGACACACCGGCGAGCGGCCTCGGTCGCCTGATCGGCGGAACGTGGATCGTCGTGGGGTCGGTGATCTTCTTCGGCGCCATCGTGGCGACTATCACGATGTACTTCATGCGCCCGTTCCAGCGACCGCACCGACGCATCATCGATGCCGTAGAGTACAATCTCGAGCAACTCGACGATTTGTCCGGTGAGGAGATCGACCTGCTGCGGCACACGATCGATGCATTGATCGATCACGTCGAGAGGCTTCGCGATCGAGACGCGGGTCGAACAACCAAGCGCTAGCTGCCATACCCAGACATCCTTGGTAGGGACGTTTGCCGACCATAGCGCGCCGAGTCGGTCGCGACGCGAACTGCTACAACGGCCAAATCAGCGTGATCATCGGCACCCCGACCGCAATCACGGAAACTTCCAACGGCAGCCCCATGCGCCAGTAGTCACCAAACCGGTATCCACCAGGCCCCATGATGATGATGTTGTTCTTGTGCCCGATCGGGGTGAGGAACGCACACGACGCGGCAACGGCAACCCCCATCAGAAATGCGTCTGGGTTGGCCCCGAGGCGCTCGGCGACCGACATCGCAATTGGTGCCGCAACCAGTGCGGTGGCCACGTTGTTGAGGACATCGGACAGTGTCATGGTCACGACCATCAACACCACGAGCACCCCCGTGGTTCCCCAACCCGCTGTCCAATCGACGAGTGCGTTGGCGATGAGGGCACTGCCACCGCTCGATTCCAGGGCTGCACCGATAGGTATCATGGCGCCCAACAACACGATGATCGGCCATTCGATGGCATCGTAGACCTGACTGAGCGGCACGATGTTGAGCATGATGTACACGGCGACGGCC
>QJXZ01000298.1 GCA_003248125.1 Gammaproteobacteria bacterium
ACCTGACCAACGGCTTTCGCCGCACCCGTCGATGTTGGAATCGTGTTTTCGGCAGCTGCCCGGCTACGCCGCCAATCGGAGTGCGGCACGTCCGCCAGACGTTGGTCGTTAGTATAGGCATGCACGGTGTTGATGATTCCCTCGCGAATGCCGAAAGCGTCGTCGAGCACCTTGGCGATCGGCGCCAAGCAGTTGGTGGTACAACTCGCATTCGACACGATGCGGTGGTGCGCCGCTAGGCCGTCTTCGTTCACGCCGAGTACCACCGTGTAGTCGATCTCGTCCTTCGCCGGCACGGTGAGCAGCGCGCGGTTCGCACCGGCCGCGAGGTGCCAACCCACTTTCTCGCGCGTACGAAACGCACCGGATGCCTCGATGACCACATCGACATCGAGCTCGCGCCACGGCAGCTGCTTCGGATCGGTCTCGCGCAACATCCTCGCGCGCGTGTGCTCGGTGACCAACACACCGTCGTCGAGGATCAGGTCGCGCTCGAAACGCCCCATGACAGTGTCGTATTTCAATAGATAGGCAAGCGCTTCATGGTCGTAGATGTCGTTTATCGCGACGATGTCCATGTCACCGATCCGATCCACGATGCGAAACACAGCTCGCCCAATGCGCCCGAAGCCATTGATGGCGATGCGCACTTCAGCCTCCTCCCGCGTCCACGACAGCATAGCGCTGCACGACATCGAGCAGCCGTCGAGCGTGGCCCAGCGTTTCGTACCAGATCAGCGATTTCACCAATCGTTTGCCGGCCTTGATGGTCGCGGACAGATCGTAGAGTGCCGATTTGTCACAACCCTTCACGTCCGACGAGACGATTGGATCGGCGGTTACGTCGAGCAAGCGCGGATGCGCGTTCGCCGCCTCGATCATCAAGGCGTTGACCGCATCGGTATCGACGCTGGAATCCGCGAAGGCAACATTCAAATCGAGCAGCGACCCAACGCGCACCGGCACGTTCAGTGTGTATCCACTCAGCTTGCCGGCGACTGCCGGCAGCACTCGCTCGACCCATTCCGGCGATTGCGACGAATTGGGAATGATGTTCTCGGCACCGGAGCGGCTGCGGCGATAGTCGGGCCCAGCGTAGTCCTGCAAGCTCTGGTCGCTCGTATAGGCATGCACCGACGTCATGCTCGCATGGTCGATGGGGAACCGGTCGGTGATCACTTTCAGTGCGATCGCGAGCGCGGTCGTGGTGGCAGAACCGGCGGAGACGATGCGGTCGTGTCGATTGACGTCGCCTTCGTTGACACCACAGACGATCACGCGATCGATCTCGCCTTCCGGCAGCGTGGCGACGATTACGCGCCGCGCGCCACCATCCAAGTGTGGTGCGAGTGCGGCCCGACTACGATGACGCCCGGTCGCGTCGATGACGACATCGACGCCGAACACGTCCCAAGGTACTTCGCCGGGCCGATCGGCCGACAACAGCCGCGCCGACGAGCGCGGACCTACGAGGTAGTTGCCTTCGAGCCGCACGTCACGCGAATCGGCATTCTCGCGGGTGAGCAGATGGTGCAGGATCTGCGGCCGGCCGATATCGGAGATCGCGACGATCTCGAATGCATCGTCGGCGGCGGCGAGCTGGTAGATCTGGCGGCCGATGCGGCCAAAGCCCATTAGCCCGATGCGGATGGGACTAC
>QJXZ01000118.1 GCA_003248125.1 Gammaproteobacteria bacterium
CGCGGCTGACGTACGCCGATGGCGAGAACACGCCGCCGTAAAACTCGGGATTCACTTGCGGCCAGCGTGCGCGCTCGAGCCAAAACAGCTGCCGGTCGCAAAACCATAGCAGCAAGTCGCGCTCGTATGCGTCCGCGGTGCTCGCGTCCTGCGCACGGTACGCAGCCGCACGTTCGCGGGTGCGGCGAAAGAAATCCGCGTACGCGCTCAATCCTGATGGGCTCAGGTCCGGCAACTGGCCGTCGAATTCGTGGCGGCCTGCCGCCACGGCCGTCACCGGATTGAGCTCGAACCACTGCTCGATGAACTCGGCCCTGAACTCGGCCCACGGCTGTGCGCCCACGAGCGGCGCATGGAGCAGCGCCACGACCCACACCACGCACCATCTGATCGCGCGCATCGACCGCCCCCAGGAAGTAGAGCAAAGAGTTTAGGACGGCGGCATGCACCCTGCCACCGCGAGACACCGCGGCGAAGTCGGCGACAGCTCGGCTATCCCTGATCAACCCGGCCGCGGGCGGACTGTGAGTTGGAAATAGGTAAACTGTCCCGGATTTTCCGGATGCCGCCATGCCCGACAACGTCGTCGTCGTCCTACTCGATAGCCTCAATCGGCACATGCTCGGCGCCTACGGCGGCGGCGAGTTCGACACACCGAACCTCGATCGCTTCGCGCGCCGCGCGGTGCAGTTCGACAAGCATTTCGTCGGCTCGTTGCCGTGCATGCCGGCGCGCCACGACATCCTGTGCGGGGCCCTCGATTTCTTGTGGAAACCTTGGGGCTCCATCGAACTGTGGGAGGAGCCCATCACGCAGCCGCTGCGTAGGGCCGGCGTGACGACGATGCTCGTCACCGACCATCCGCACCTGTTCGAAACCGGCGGTGAGAACTACCACACCGAGTTTCGCGCTTGGGAGTACTTGCGTGGCCACGAAGGCGATCCTTGGAAGACTCGCATCGATCCTTCGTGGGTGGGCGCGCCCGCATTACCCGCGGCCAAAGGCCGTGGCCATCCCTACGATTTGTCGCGCACCTACTTCAAGGACGAGCTCGACTTCCCCGGTCCGCGCACGATGCACACGGCAGCTGCGTGGCTCGCGCACAACGCCGGCCAACACGATCGCTTTCTGCTGTTTGTCGATGAATTCGATCCGCACGAACCATTCGATACACCGGCACCGTGGGCCAACCGATACGACCCAAGCTGGCGCGACGAGCTGATCATCTGGCCGCCGTATTCGGTACGGACGGTGGAGCGCGGCGTCATCACCGCACGCGAAGCGCAACATGTTCGCGCCAACTACGGCTCTAAGCTTTCCATGATCGACCATTGGTTCGGTCAGCTCATGGATGTGCTCGACACCCACGATCTATGGCAGTCGACCGCCGTGATCGTGTGCACTGACCACGGCCATTACTTGGGTGAGAAAGACATTTTTGGCAAGCCCGCTGTACCGCACTACGAACCGCTCGGCCACACGCCGCTCATGATCGCGTGGCCCGGCATTGAGCACCGTCGCATCGATGCGCTCACCACCAACGTCGACATCTACGCCACCCTCGCCGACGTCTTTGGTGTGGCATCCGAACATCGTACGCATGGCTACTCACTTGCACCGTTGCTGACCGGCGATTCTGATCGAGTGCGCGACT
>QJXZ01000225.1 GCA_003248125.1 Gammaproteobacteria bacterium
CGCCGGCCAATCGAGCGCTTCGAATCCTTGGTAGCGGCGCAGTAGTTGCTCGAGCATGACCGGCAAAGGTAGTTGCACCGGCACATCCGCTCTGCGCGCCGAACGATCGGGATCTCGTACGCGATCGGCGTCGATCAGTGGCGGTCGATGGCGCGATAACCGATGTCGTGCCGGTAGTAGGCGTTGCGCCAACTGATGCGACGCACGCCCTCATACGCGCGCGACTGCGCGTCGGCAACGTCGGCGCCGAGCCCGACCACGGTCAGCACGCGGCCGCCGTTGGTGACGATGCGGCCATCGGCTTCACGGGTGCCGGCATGAAATACCTTGAGATCTTCGGCGGCAACATCGTCGAGACCGCTGATGACATCACCCTTGTCGTAGTCGAGGGGATAACCTCCAGCGGCCATCACCACGCCTAGTGCAGCGCGCGAATCCCACGTCATCCGCGCCGCTTCGAGCTTGCCGTCGAGCGCCATGCGGCACATCTCGACCAGATCGCTCTGCAAGCGCATCAGTACCGGCTGACACTCAGGGTCGCCGAAGCGGCAATTGAATTCGATGACCCGCACGCTGCCGTCCGCCGCCACCATCAAACCGGCATAGAGAAAACCGATGTATGGCGCCCCGTCCGCCGCCATGCCGCGCAAAGTGGGATCGATGACCTCGCGCATGATGCGATCGCGCACGGCCTTCGTGACCACCGGTGCCGGCGAGTATGCGCCGAGCCCGCCGGTGTTCGGGCCGCGGTCACCGTCGTCGCGCGCCTTGTGATCCTGCGAACTCGCAAACGGCAGGGCGCGCTTACCGTCGCATAGGCAAATGAAGCTCGCCTCTTCGCCAGCCAAAAATTCCTCGACCACGACGCGCCGTCCCGCCTCCCCGAACGCCGCGCCCGACAGCATTTCGCGCAGCGCCGTAATCGCTTCGTCGACGGTGACCGCCACGACCACGCCCTTGCCGGCTGCGAGGCCGTCCGCCTTGACGACGATGGGTGCCCCTCGCTCGCGCACGTAGCGTTCCGCGGCTGCGAGATCCGTGAACGCGCGATAGGCGGCGCTCGGAATGCCATGGCGCGCCATGAAGTCCTTGGTGAATGCCTTCGACCCTTCCAGCTGCGCGGCAGCTTTCGACGGCCCGAAGCAAGGGAGGCCCGCGGCATCGAACCGATCTCGAATACCCGCGACCAGTGGTGCTTCCGGGCCCACGATGGTGAGTGTGATCGACTCGGTACGCGCGAATTCGACGAGCGTATCGAAATCGAGCGGATCGATGGCGATGTTTCTTACGTTGGGCTCGCGCGCCGTGCCGGGATTGCCGGGTGCAACGAACACGGCATCGACGAGCGGGCTACGGGCGGCTTTCCACGCCAATGCATGCTCACGTCCACCGTTGCCGATGATCAGTACCTTCATGCTCAGTGCCGAAAGTGTCGGATGCCGGTGAACAACATCGCCATGTCGTGCTCATCGGCCGCCGCGACTACTTCGGCGTCCCGTATCGAACCACCGGGTTGGATGATCGCGCGAATACCTGCCGCGGCTGCCGCATCGACACCGTCGCGAAATGGGATGTATGCATCGGATGCCATCACCGAGCCCGGCACGCTCAAACCCTCTTCGTCGGCCTTCAGCGCTGCTATCTTGGCGCTCACGACACGACTCATCTGCCCAGCGCCGACACCGATCGTGCGTTGGTCGCGCGCGTAGACGATGGCGTTCGACTTCACGAACCACGCCACTCGCCAGGCGAACAAGAGATCCGCCCGCTCCGCCTCGGTCGGTGCGCGTTTCGTGGCCACTCTGAGCTCGCGCTCGACGAGCGCGAGCTCATCGGCGCTCTGCACCAGCAGGCCACCGCCGACGCGCTTCAATTCCCACCCGCGCGCCACAGCGCCGAGCGGGCCACACGCAAGCAGGCGCACGTTCTTCTTGCGCGACGCCACGCTGACTGCGTCCGGTTCGACCTCGGGCGCAATCACGACTTCGACGAATTGCCGTGCGAGGATCACCTCCAATGTGCGCGCATCGAGCGTACGGTTGAAGGCGATGATGCCGCCGAAAGCCGACGTTCGATCCGCTGCAAATGCCCCCTCGTAGGCATCGAGTAAATCCTCACCCAATGCCACTCCGCATGGGTTGGCATGCTTGACGATCACGCAGGCCGGTCGGTCGAACACCTTGATGCACTCGAGCGCCGCATCGGTGTCGGCGATGTTGTTGTACGACAGTTCCTTGCCTTGCAACTGGCGCGCGCCCGTAATGGTTCCCGAAGCGGCACCTTCGGGTGCCGCATAGAGCGCCGCACTTTGATGCGGATTCTCGCCATAGCGAAGTGTTGCCACGCGATCGTAAGCAAGCGTGAACTGCGCCGGCGGGGTGCCGTCCCCCTCCGCAGCCAAGTACTGCGCGACCATCGCGTCGTAGCGCGCCGTATGCGCGAACGCCTTTGCCGCCAAACGCCCGCGCAGCGCGAGCGTAGTGGCACCGTCGTACTCATCCAGTTCGGCGAGGATCGACGAATAATCGACAGGATCCACTGCTATCAGCACGTCGACATGATTCTTGGCCGCCGAACGCACCATGGCGGGCCCACCGATGTCGATATTCTCGATCGCGTCCGCGCGCGTGGCGTCGGTGCGCGCGATGGTGGCCGCGAACGGATAGAGATTGACCACCACCAGATCGATTGCGTCGATGCCGTGCGCGGCCATCACCGACTCGTCGACGCCGCGGCGGCCGAGAATGCCGCCATGCACGCGCGGATGCAGCGTCTTCACACGACCTGCCATCATTTCCGGGAAGCCCGTGTAATCGGCGACTTCGCGCACTGCCACGCCGGCCGCTGCAATCGCCCGATGGGTGCCGCCGGTGGACAGCAATTCGACGCCGCGCCCAGCCAACGCGCGCGCCAACTCGACGATGCCGGTTTTGTCGGAAACGGAAAGCAGCGCCCGACGGATGGGGCGGAGATCGGATGCACTCATGCTCAAGTATCCAGCAAGCCGTGTTGCTTGAGCTTGCGTCGCAGGGTGCCGCGATTGACGCCAAGCACCTCCGCCGCGCGCGACTGATTGTCCTCGACGTGTCGCATGACCGACTCTAGCAGCGGCCGCTCGACCTCGGCGATCAACAGATCGTACAAACCCTGTGCACCGTCGCCATCCAATTGCTCGAAGTAGCCATCGAGCGCGGCGGCTACGCAGCGATGCAGAGGACGCTGATCGACGTCGATGAACATCGGCGTCGCATCAGCCGCATGCCGACCCGCGGCTTTCGCCGCGCGACTGCCACGAGTGCGTGTTCTGGTCATGCTGCGTGCCTCGCGATGAACGTCTCGGCAAGCTGCGCGAGAAAATCACGCTGCGCAGAACCGTTGTCGAGACGGTTGAAGTTCGCGACCGTGGCGTGCTCGAAGCCGGCACCGGCGAGATAGGCCTTCACGTGTTTGCGGACCACGCCAACCGACCGATCCGGGCCGTAGTACTCGTGCATACGTGCGGTGTGGCGGGCGGCAATCGACAGCACGTCTGCCGCCGAGCGATGCACGATCTGCTCGCCGCTCGCAAGCGCGCGCGCAACATCGCCCGGCAACCATGGTGCACCTAGCGCGGCCCGGCCGATCAACAAGCCATCCGCCTTGGTGTAGTCGAGCACGCGCCGCGCCGACTCTACGTCGTTGATGTCGCCGTTGGCGAAAACCGGCACGTCGACGGCATCCTTGATCGCTGCAATCGTGTCGTATTCGACGTTTCCGACGAACCGACAAGCACGGGTGCGACCGTGCACTGCAATGCTGGCAACACCGGCCGCCGCCGCGATTCGCGCGATCCGCACACCGTTGCGCGCTGCCGGCGACCACCCGGTGCGTATCTTCACGGTGACCGGCACCGACACAGCACGCACCGTGGTCCGCAAAATGCGCTCGACCAATGGTTCGTCCTTGAGCAATGACGATCCGGCCGCCTTGCTACAGACCTTTTTGGCAGGGCAACCCATGTTGATGTCGATGATGTCGGCGCCCGCAGCTACTTCGCGCACCGCTGCCGTCGCAACCTGCCCGGGCTCGGCACCTGCGATCTGCACGACGCGCGGGCCGAGCTCGACGCCGTGGTCGCGTCTCCGCAGCGACACTTCGGTGTGCCACAAGCGCGGATCGGCGCTTGTCATTTCCCCGACCACGAGACCTGCGCCCAGCGCCCAAGCTTGCTCTCTGAAGGGCAGATCCGTAACGCCTGCCATCGGTGCAAGAACGATGGAATTACGCAACGCGATGGGGCCGATGGATACCAAGCTCGGGCTCGCGCCGGCGGAAAGGGGCAGCAATCATACCGCCGTATTCGCGAGGTGCAACCGACAACCTAATCGAACGAACACCGAAGCGTTACGTTACGCCATTGATCGCAAAAATCCGCCCCTTAAGGCATTCGTTAGTTATCGGAACACCATGACGTAGTTGACGGCGTCCGTACCTGGATCTTCGATCTCGAAGGCGATGTGTACCGGCGTGTTGGGCTTCATCATCGTCGCTCCGGACAGCTCACCAGCCAGATACTCGCTGGGCTGGAACCGGCGCCCCGCAACCAAAGCGCCTGTCATCGACGAGAAGCGTAGCTCGACGAGCGGAAAGGGTTGTGGAAATGGCGCCTCATTGATGAGCAATGCATCGACGACGAGCGCATTCGGCACTTCTGGATGCGAGCGCACTACCAAGTTGCGCGAGCGAATCGACGCAATCGCACGCATCACCGGCAGCTTGCAGTCGAGATAGGGACAGACGAACTCGTAGATCGGCCGATAGCGAAGATCGCGCGACCAAGCATCGAATTGGAACCACAGCACTTGGGCACCGAGCACTGCCGCAGCAACCATCGTCGCAGGCAGCAACCACCATCGCCGTTTCTTCCGCGGCAGTTCGAGCAACGACGGTTCGAGCGGCAACTCGAAGCTCGGCAATCGCCCTTCGGCGCGGCCGGCCCCGGCCCGTTCGGCCGCGCGTTGCTCACGCGAGCTGCGCGGCGCCACGGTCGGCGCCGAGTCATTCCCGCCACCGACCGGTGCAGCGATGACGATCTCTTCGACTTCAGCGGTCTCTGGTTGTGCGTCGGCACGCGCTTCCGGCTCGGCCGTTGGCTCCGCGGCCGGCGCGGGTTCAGGCTCGTCTGCCGCGGCCGGCTCGGCTTGCACTTCGGCATCCGCGTCGACTTCGGCTGGCGTTTCGCCATCGACGTCGCTCGGCAAGTCCCCGCGGTCGCTGTCGGCAGCGATCGTCGGGCCGGCGGCTGGCGCGGCATCGTCGATCGCGACGGAATCTTCGGCGACGGTGATTTCATCCGCCCGCTGTGACGGTGGCGGACGCGGCGCTTCGCGGCGCCGTTCCGGCGCCGGCGCGGCGCCTTCGTTGCGCTGCTTGACGGTCTCGTTGGCAAGCTCGTCCAGCAACTCATCGAGCTCGCTCGGTGCGGCCTTGGCCGGCGCCGGCGGACCCAGCCCGATCACCAAGTTGTCGGTTGCCGTGAACACGGAAAGACAGGCGCCGCAGCGTACGCGACCCTGCGCCATGGACAGCTGCGCCTCACTAACGCGAAACCGCGTCCGGCAGCTCGGGCACTCGGTGATCAACGGCTCGAGCGTTCTTTCAGCCACCCGTCCTGATTCCTTCGACGGCAATCCAGTCGTCCCTTACCTGCGGCGCACGGAACTCGAACGCCGGGTACGCCGCAAGCACGCGCGGCCACTGTGCGGTCTTGATGCCCGACAGCACGAGCGACCCGCCGTGGCGCACCAACGCCGTCAAGCGCGGCGCCAGCAGCACCAATGGGTCGGCGAGGATGTTGGCGATCACGATATCGACCGCATCGGCCGGTGCCGCGTCCACGTCGCCGACCACGAGTCGCGCGCCTGTCAGGCCATTGTAGGCGGCGTTGTCGATGGTCGCGACGTGTGCTTGGCGGTCATGGTCGATGCAGACGGCATTGGTCGCCCCCAACAGCAGCGCCGCGATGCCGAGGATGCCCGATCCGCACCCGAAATCGACCACGGAGCACCCGTCGAGCTGGGCCGTCGCAAGCCACTCGAGGCACAACGCGGTGGTGGGATGGGAGCCGGTACCGAAGGCGAGTCCCGGATCGAGCCGCAGCATCACCCTGCCGGCCATGCCGGGTGTCGCCTTCGGCGCGACGCATAGTCGGTCGCCGAAAACCACCGGCGCTGCAAATCGACGCCAAGTGTCGGACCAGTCCTGTGCTTCGATGAATCGCGGCTCGAGCGTCGGCATCGATCGGCCACGCGCCCGAAGGCAAGCCTCGAGTGCGTCGCGCACGGCGATCACATCCACATCGAGCGGCAGCACCGCTTCCAACCGTACTGCATGCCAAAGGGGTGTTGTAGCCGGCGCCGGCTCGAGGATGGGCGTATCACCACCGTCGGCAAGCGTCACCGACAAAGCGCCGGCGGCGAGCAGTACATCGCCGAGCTGATCGGCATCCTCCGCCGCGACATCCAGCGCGAGGCCGAGCCACGCCATGCTCAAACCTCGCCCAATCGCTCCATGGCGAAGTCGAGAGCAAACTCGTAGCCACGCGCGCCGAGCCCGGTGATCACACCTTTGGCGATGTCCGACAAATAGGAGTGGCGGCGAAACGCTTCGCGCGCATGGACGTTCGAGAGGTGTACTTCGATGAATGGAATCTCGACGCCGAGCAGCGCATCGCGCAACGCGATGCTGGTGTGCGTGAACGCACCCGGATTGAACAGAATGTACCCAACCTCGGCCTTCTTGGCGGCGTGTATCCGCTCGATCAAGGCGTGCTCGGCGTTGCTCTGGAAGCACGCCACCGTATGACCTGCAGCTTTCGCTCGCGCCATCAGCCGCACATCGATGTCGGCCAAGGTGTCGCGGCCGTAGATCTCCGGCTCGCGCGTGCCGAGCAGGTTGAGGTTGGGGCCATTTAGCACCCAGACGAGGGCCATGGGCCGCCTCCCGAGTCGAAGGCGCGCAAGTGTGCCTCATTCGCGCAGCAAAGCAACAACGTCACTGCGCGGCGAGCTGCCCGGCGGCAGTCGCCGCCCTAGCATCGAGATGGGCGATCAGTGCGGTCAAGTGTGCGACGAAGTCCTCGCGATCCATCTCACCTTGCAACTTGAACTCGACGATCTCTCGGCCATTGGCATCGAAAAATACGAAGCTCGGCGGCCCGAACAATCCGTAGCGCTCGAGCAGCGCTTGGTCGAGCGCATCGTTGTCGGTGACGTCGGCACGCAATAGGTAGAACGCTTCCAGCCGGGCCGCAACGGCTGGGTCAGGGAACACGCTGCGCTCCATCACCTTGCATGAGATACACCAGTCGGCATACAGATCGAGCACGGCAGGCTTGCCCGCCGCGGCGACGTCGGCGAGCGCGGCGTCGAGACCCGCGATCCCCTTCACTGCTCGCCACTGCGCGTGCAATGCGACGGCTTCGCCGCCCGCGACGGCGCGCGTCCCGCCGGCGAGCGGCGCAAGGGGTGCCAGCGGATCCTTCGCGCCGCTGGCTGCGCCGATCATGAGCAGCACGCCGTAGATGAACGAGAACGCGCCAGTCGCCTTCCATAGCTGGCCCCACCCCTTGCGCGGTGAGAAATCGAGTGCACCGAGATAGACGCCGGCTCCGATCGCGAGCCCAGCCCACAGCGCCAACGAAAGCGCCGCCGGTACCACGCGCTCGAGCAACCAGACCGCGACCCCCAACAACAGCACGCCGAACACGGCCTTGACGGTCTCCATCCACTGGCCGGCACGGGGCAGCAAATGGCCGCCGCTCGCGCCGATCACGAGCAGTGGCACACCCATACCCAAACCGAGCGCCAGCAATGCGCTGCCGCCGAGCACGGCATCGCCGGTGGTGCTCAAGTAGATCAGCGCACCGGCGAGCGGTGCCGACACGCAGGGTGAGACGACTAGGCTCGACACTGCGCCCATGACCGCAACACTGCCGAGCCGTCCGCCTTGGCGGCGACTCGACGCGGCGTCGAGCCGGTCTTGCAATGCCCGCGGCAGCCTGAGTTCGTAGAAGCCGAACATCGCAAACGACAACGCGACGAACACGGCGGCGAAGCCGATCAGCACCGGCGGCGACTGCAGGGCCGCTTGCAGATTCAAGCTGGCACCGAACGAGCCGACCAGCACGCCGAGCATCGCGTAGGTCACTGCCATGCCGAGCACGTACGCCAGCGACAGCGAAACCGCACGCCCGCGGGTCACGCTTTCGCCTTGCCCAACGATGATGGCGGACAATATCGGCACCATCGGCAATACACACGGCGTAAAGGCGAGCCCGATGCCGGCCACGAAGAACAGCAACAACGCCCAAAGCCGGCTACCGCCGCCCAACAACGCGGCGAGGCGCTGTTCCTCTGTCAGCGGCGCACTACTCGGCGTTGCCGGGGGCGCCGAAGTGTCCGCCGCCGGTAGCGTCACCCACTGCACTTCCGGCGGATAACAAAGGCCCGCGTCGGCACAGCCCTGATAGCCGACGCCGAGCTCGTAAGACGCGGGCAAATCTGCAGTGACCGTGACCGGCACGCGGATTCGCACGTCGTGGTAGTACACCTCGACCTCGCCGAAGTATTCGTCGGTCTTCTTCTTGCCGGGCGGTATCTCGGCGGCACCGAGCACGATGGCGTCTTGCGGCCGCACTTGAAAATTGAAGCGGTGCCGATAGAGGTAGTAGCCGTCCGGCATCTCGAAGCGAACCAGTGCCGCGCCGTCGGTCGCGGGCTCCACGGTCAGGCGAAACGCTTCCTCGACCGGCAGAAATACTGGCTGGTCATCGAGCAGGTGCGAGAAATCGCGTTTGCCGCCGAGCTCCGCGCCGGTTGCACTGGTCAGCAGAGTGCCGAGGGCAGCGAACAGCAGCGCTTTGACGATCGATCTCATGCTTGCCTACGACCTTGGCGGGATAGCCATGTTCCGCGGCCGATTGTACCCGTCGGGGTGGCGCTATATGGTGCGCCTCCACGCCCACGTGACCGATTCCACGGTGATGTTCATGACGACGTTGATGCTCACCGTCGGCGGCTGCACGAGCGTCCCGCCAAAACCCGCGCCGGCACTGCCCGCTGAGCCGCAACCGGCACCGGCCCCGCCGGCCGCACCGGTTGCCGAACCGGCAATCGATTGGGATCGGCTAGACGAATTGCTCACCAAGGGCGACGACGCGCTCAAGGAAGATCGCTTGCTGACACCGATCGATGACTGCGCCTACGACTACTACCAGCAAGCGCTGCAAGTGGCGCCCGACCATCCGGCGGCGCGCCATGGCTTGGACCGTATCGTGGACCGCTACATCGCATTGGCGAGCGAGGCCACACAACGTGGCCAGCACGACCGCGCGCAGAACATTCTCGAACGCGCCAAATTCATCAACGCCGAGCATCAAGGCATCGCCATGGCCGAGGCGCAGTTGCGATTGTTCGCCGACGCCAATCGCGTCCGTGTGCCGCTCGACAGCGCCGAGCTGGCGGCGCGTTCGCAATCACTGAGCGACCAGTTGGCGGCGCTCGGCGTGCGCGCCAAGGCCGAAGGAACATGGGTGGTGATCATTGCCCGCAACGATGCCGAGGGGCGTTGGATCTACCAGCAGCTGCGCCGCGCGCCGGGTGAGCGCCGCATGCGCGCCGAGCTGATACTCGGTGCGCCGCCTCGCATCGAGCTCGTGGCGCTGGCCGACGCAACGCTCGACATACCGTGAGACGCAGCGCGCTCAGCCTTCTACTTGCCGCGGTCGTCGCATGCGCACCGCAAGAAGCTGTCGAAATCACGCACGCAGTCGTGCGGCCACCAATCGCCGGCGGCGACGTGGCGGTCGGCTACTTCGAGATCGCCAACCATACGGATGCCGCCATCGAGTTGATCGGCGCGACCAGCAGTGCCGCCCGCACGATCGAAATCCACACTCACGTGCACGACGGCGACATGCTGCGCATGCGGAAACTGTCGAGCGTGGCCGTCGATCCTGGCACGCAGGTCAGCTTTGCGCCCGGCGGGCACCACCTCATGTTGTTCGGCTACGGCGCCGGCGAGGCCGATCGCATCACCGTCACCATGGAATTCGGCAACGGCAGCGCGCGTTCGGTAGAGTTTACGGTTGAGTCGCGAGCGAGGTGACGGTCGTGAATTGGAAATTCTGGCAGTTGGCACCGGAGACGGGGCTCGTGGCCGTTGTCGGTCGCGTAGCGGCCGGCGTGGTCGCGACCTATCTGTTGGTGTGCGGTGCACTGGCGTTCTGGTGGGACTCGGAGCCCGAACAATTCGACGTCGTGGCGCTGGCGCAAGCGCGAATGGGCGATTCCGATCAGCCGCCGGTCACCGGATACACGACCACCGCGACCCTCATCGAGCTTGCGCGGACCCTGCTCGACAAGCGCGGCGGACACCTCTCGAACGACCTGTTTCCACCCGGTGTGTGGATGGACAACATCCCGAATTGGGAATTCGGCGTGCTGGTGCAGATCCGCGACATGGCGCGCGCGCTACGCATCGATTTGTCGCGCTCCCAGAGCCAATCGGCGGAGGATCCGCACCTATCGGAGGCCGAAGGTAAATTCTTCTTCGACAACTCGAGCTGGGCGTTCCCGCCGTCGGAGAGCGAATACCGCGACGGCATCGCGCTGCTCGAGCGTTACTTAGCGAGACTCGCCGACACCGATCAGACCGACGCCCAGTTCTATGCCCGCGCCGACAATCTGCGCAATTGGCTGGCCGGCGTCGAAACGCGGCTCGGCAGCCTCTCCCAGCGACTGAGCGCCGCCGTCGGCAAACGGCAACTCAACATCGACCTCGCGGGCGACGCGGCAGCGACGCAGGCGACCAAAGCGCCCGCCGAGGCCGAGGTGAAGACACCCTGGCTCGAGATCGACGACGTGTTCTACGAAGCACGCGGCCAGACCTGGGCACTCATCCATTTGCTGCGCGCCGTGGATCACGACTTCGCCGAGGTGCTGACCCGCAAGAACGCGCGCGTCAGTCTGCGACAGATCATCCGCGAGCTGGAGCCGACGCAAGAAACGCTATGGAGCCCGATGGTGCTGAACGGCGACGGCTTCGGGCTGCTCGCCAACCATTCGCTCGTGATGGCCTCATACATCGCCCGCGCCAACGCCGCGATCATCGACCTGCGCAGCCTTCTGGCACAGGGGTGAGCCCGGCCCCGCGAAGCGGGGCTGCGCGAGCATTGCTCGCGCAGGGGCGAACGCCCGGCCATGGATGGCCGGGCTGGGGTTGGATCGAAGCCACCTTCGTTGCGCCATGGACGGCAGGATTCGAGCCAGACACCTCACGCGGGGCTGCGCGAGCACTGATCGCGTAGGCGGCTACGCCCGGCCATGGATGGCCGGGCTGAGGCTGCATCGAAGCCACCCTCGTTGCGCCATGGACGGCTTCAGTGCAGAGGCAGCCCGCAATATGGCGGCGGCGCGTCACCGGCGAGCAGCGGGCGGCCTTGCAGACCGCGCGCGGTGACGCGAGCCCTGGGGCTTGATCAGCAGCACTCGAGTCGCGCCATGGACGACATACCGCACGCCAAACCGCAACAGGGCTTCGCGTTCCGGGTCGAGTTCATTGCGCCGAGGCAGTCCCCTTGCTCCGGGGCAACATCGCTCCGGAGCAAACTCGTTGCTCCGGGGCGCCATCTTCTATGTCCCGGATTTTGTTGTAGAATCGCCGGCCGTTGAGCGGGGGCCCCGGCGGATTTCGGGCGGTTTTGGCGGGTCATCTCCAAACCGGACGCCTCCCTTTGTGCATTGCTTCCACAAGAACCTCTAGGGGGATTCATGTCGACTGAACTCATCATCGCCCTCATCTGCGCGGTGGCGGCGCTGGCCTATGGGCTGGTATCGATCCGCTGGATTCTGGCGCAGCCGGCGGGCAATCCGCGGATGCAGGAGATCGCGGCTGCGGTTCAAGCCGGCGCGAAGGCGTACCTCAACCGCCAGTACTCCACCATTTCGTTCGTCGGCGCGGTGCTGTTCGTCGTGCTCGGCATCGCGCTCGACTGGTACACCGCGGTCGGTTTCCTGATCGGCGCCGTGCTGTCCGGTCTCGCCGGCTACATCGGCATGAACATCTCGGTGCGCGCCAACGTCCGCACGGCACAAGCTGCCTATGGTGGCATCAACCCGGCGCTCGCAGTCGCCTTCCGCGGCGGTGCGATCACCGGTTTGTTGGTGGTCGGCTTGGGCCTGCTCGGGGTTGCCGGCTTCTACGCCGCCGTCGAACCGATGGCGGGCACTGACAAGGCTCTACACGCCCTTGTCGGTCTCGCGTTCGGCGGCTCGCTGATTTCGATCTTCGCCCGACTCGGCGGCGGCATTTTCACCAAGGGCGCGGACGTCGGCGCCGACTTGGTCGGCAAGGTCGAAGCCGGTATTCCCGAAGACGACCCGCGCAACCCTGCGGTGATCGCCGACAACGTCGGCGACAACGTCGGCGACTGCGCCGGCATGGCTGCCGACCTGTTCGAAACCTATGCTGTCACCATCGTCGCAACCATGCTGCTCGGCGGCCTCATGATGAAGGCGGCCGGCACGGCTGCCGTGCTCTATCCGCTCGTGCTCGGTGGGGCTTCGATCATCGCGTCCGTGATCGGCACATTCTTCGTCAAGGTCGGCGAAGGCGCGAAGATCATGAGCGCGCTGTACAAAGGCGTGATCATCTCCGGCGTGCTCGCCGGCATCGCGTTCTACCCGATAACGCAGTGGATGATGCCCGCCGAGCAGGTAATGCCGCTGTTCGGTGCCGCCATCGTTGGCCTAGTGCTCACCGCGGCCATGGTGGTCATCACCGAGTACTACACGGCAACGGAATATGCCCCGGTTCGTCATGTCGCTTCGGCGTCGCAGACCGGTCACGCCACCAACATCATCGCCGGCCTCGGCGTTTCCATGAAGTCGACCGCCCTGCCCGTGCTGGCGGTGTGCATCGCCATTTGGGCGGCCTATGCGCTTGCTGGACTGTACGGCATCGCAATTGCGGCAACCGCCATGCTGTCGATGACCGGTATGATCGTCGCGCTCGATGCGTACGGGCCGATCACCGACAACGCCGGCGGTATCGCCGAGATGGCCGAACTGCCGAGCGAGATCCGCAACATCACCGACCCGCTCGATGCAGTAGGCAACACCACGAAGGCAGTCACCAAGGGTTATGCCATCGGCTCGGCCGGCCTTGCGGCCCTCGTGCTGTTTGCGGACTACACCCATAACCTCGACGCCGCCGGCAAGTTGGTGACCTTCTCGCTATCCGACCCGGCAGTCATCATCGGGCTCTTCATTGGCGGCTTGGTGCCCTACCTGTTCGGCGCCATGGCGATGGAAGCGGTCGGGCGCGCGGCGGGCTCGGTGGTGAACGAAGTACGCCGTCAGTTTCGCGAGATCAAAGGCATCATGGAAGGCACCGCGAAGCCGGACTACTCGCGCGCTGTCGACATGCTGACGCGCGCCGCGATCAAGGAAATGATCGTGCCGAGTCTGCTGCCCATTCTCGTACCGATCGTGCTCGTCATCGTCATGAACCTGGCGATGGGGCCGAGCGCAGGCATCAAAGCGCTCGGCGGTCTCCTGATCGGCACGATCGTCACCGGCCTCTTTGTCGCCATCTCGATGACCACCGGTGGTGGTGCCTGGGACAATGCGAAGAAATACATCGAGGACGGCAACTTCGGCGGTAAGGGCTCGGAGGCCCACAAGGCCGCCGTCACCGGCGACACCGTCGGCGACCCTTACAAGGACACGGCCGGCCCTGCAGTCAACCCGCTCATCAAGATCATCAACATCGTGGCATTGCTCATGGTGCCGGTGCTCTGATCGAGCGCCGTTCGAGGAAATACCCCGGCAATCGCCGGGGTATTTCTTTCGGTCAGCGAAACGGGGGTAACTTCTTCTTCGCCAGCACGTTCTTCAGACGCGCGTACTTCGGTACGCCGTTCTCGTACGGCGGGTAATCCTCGCCGGCAATCAGAGGCTGCAGATACTCGCGCGCCTTCTTGGTGATGCCAAATCCGTCTTTGCTGATGAACGAGCGCGGCACGGTCTTCTCGACGTTGGCGATCTTCGACAGCGGTGCCGCATCGATTTCCCACCGGTACGGCTTGGCGCGCTTGCGCACGATGATGGGCATTACGCTGTTCTTGCCCGCTAGCGCGAACTCGACCGCCGCCTTGCCCACCGCATACGCTTGCTCGACATCGGTCGCTGACGCGATATGGCGGGCTGCGCGCTGTAAATAGTCGGCAACCGCCCAGTGATATTTGTAGCCGAGCGAATCCTTCACCATCGCGGCGATTGTCGGCGCAACGCCACCGAGCTGCGTGTGCCCGAAGGCATCCTTGGTTCCCGCATCAGCCAGGAACGTGCCATCCGCATAGCTGGTGCCCTCCGATACCACCACCACGCAGTAGCCGTCTTTCGCCACGCTCGCTTTCACCTTGGCGAGGAATTTGTCGCGATCGAAGGGAATTTCCGGAAACAAGATGATGTGCGGTGGGCCCTTGCCGTCGACCTGAGCAAGTGCGCCGGCGGCCGCGATCCAACCCGCGTGTCGGCCCATCACTTCCATGATGAATACCTTGGTCGACGACTCGCACATGCTGGCCACGTCGAGTGCAGCTTCCCGCACGCTCACCGCCACGTATTTCGCGACCGAGCCGAAGCCGGGACATGTGTCGGTGAATGGTAGGTCGTTGTCCACCGTCTTCGGAATGCCGATACACGTCACCGGATAGTCGAGACGCGCACCCGCCACGGCAACCTTGTTGGCAGTGTCTTGCGAATCACCGCCACCGTTGTAGAAGAAATAGCCGATGTCGTGCGCCTTGAAAACGCTGATCAAGCGCTCGTATTCACGCGGATCGTCGGCCATCGGTTTCAGCTTGTGGCGACACGACCCGAACGCACCGCTCGGCGTATGCCGCAGCGCCGCAATGCTCGCCGCGCTCTCCTTGCCGGTATCGATCAATTCCTCACGCAGCGCACCGAGAATGCCGTTGCGACCCGCGAACACGGTGCCAATGCGCTGTTTGTGCTTACGCGCGGTCTCGATGACACCGCACGCAGTCGCATTGATGACGGCTGTGACACCACCGGATTGGGCATAGAACGCGTTGCGTTTCGCCATGAAATACGCCTTCCTTCTGAACCGTGGGGAGCCACCTCATGGTAGTGGCTTTTGTGCCACAATGCCCGCTCTCCCCTCGACCGCCTCGAATATGCGTTCGCTGTTCATAGTCTTCGCCAACATCTGTTTGTTGCGTCGTGGCCCCGAACTGGTGCCGACGCTGCCTTGGTTCGTCGCGGCGGTCGCGATCCTCAACTTCGCCGCGAGCTTTGCAGTTTCCAATCACCTTGGTGCATCGATCTCAGCCGCGGCGCTTGCGAGCTCGCTGTTGGTAACGATGGCAACACTCGCTGCGGTGTCGTGGACCGCGCTCTATCTGCGAGGCAAAGATGGGCGCTTTCCCGCAACCATCACCGCGATGTTCGGCTGCGACCTCATCCTCACTGTACTGGTGGGTGTGACGATGCTGGCGGTGGGCGGTGTCGGCACGCCGGTAGGACAAGGTGTGCTCGCCTTGGTCGGGATCTGGTCGATCGCCATCAATGGTTTCATCCTGCATCGGGCGATGGAGGTGTCGGTGTGGATCGGCATCGTCGTCGCATTCGGCATGGCGCTGTTCGCATTCATGCTCTCGAATGCCGCGGTCGGCCCAGCGCTGGCACCCACCCCACAGGCATGACCACCAGGCAACGCCACATCTACATCCTCGGCATCGGCGGGACGCTGATGGGCAGCATCGCCATGCTCGCAAAGGAAGCGGGCCTGAAGGTCACTGGGTCGGACAAGCGCCTCTATCCGCCGATGAGCACGCAGCTCGCGGATGCCGGTATCGAGGCATTCGAGGGCTTCACACCGGCACATCTCGATCCAGCGCCAGATCTGGTCATCATCGGCAACGCGGGGCTGCCGCGCGGTCACCCGGGCGTGGAAGCCGTGCTGCGCTCGGGATTACCGTACACCTCTGGCGCCGAATGGCTCGGCCGCGACATATTGCCGGGTCGCTGGGTGCTAGCCGTTGCGGGCACGCACGGCAAAACCACCACGGCGAGCATGCTTGCCTACGTTCTCGATCAAGCGGGGCTCGCCCCCGGTTTCCTGATCGGTGGCGTACCGAAGGACTTCCCACGTTCGGCGCGGCTCGGCAGCACGTCATTCTTCGTGATCGAAGCCGACGAATACGACACGTCCTACTTCGATCGGCGCTCTAAGTTCGTGCACTACCGGCCGCGGACGCTGGTGATCAACAACCTCGAATACGACCACGCCGACATCTTTCCCGATCTTGCGGCAATTCAGACGCAGTTCCACCACTTGCTCCGAACCGTGCCAGACAACGGCCTCGTGATCGCACCGGAGCACGACGAAGCAGTCGAGCAAGTGCTACGCATGGGCTGTTGGACGCCTGTTGCGCGGGTCCGCCTCGGTCGAAAACGACTACGTAAAGCCAATGTGGTCGGCGCGGCGACCGATGATGTCTGGCGCGTCAAGGATGCAGCCGCCGATGGCACGTCGTTCAAAGTGCAGCTGAACGATTCGGTACTCGGCACCGTCAGGTGGACGTTGACCGGTGAGCACAACGTCGCGAACGCGCTGAGCGCAATCGCCGCGGCTCGGCATGCCGGCGTACCGCCCGAAGTTGCGATCGATACGCTGTGCCGCTTCAGCGGCGTTACCCGGCGCATGGATCAATACGCCACCATCGGTGATGTCAAGCTGTACGACGACTTCGCCCATCATCCAACCGCGATTCGCACCACACTGCAGGGCCTACGCAACAAAGTGGGCGGCGAAGAAATCGTCGCGGTCATCGAACCACGTTCGCACACCATGTCGCTCGGCACGTTGCGCAGCGAGCTCACCAACTGCTGCGCGGCAGCGGACTGCGTGTATTGGTTCCGCGGTGAGAACATCAAATGGGATCTGGCCGAGATCGTGCACGAGAGCGTGGTGCCCGCGCACCTGCACGACGATCTCGACCGGCTCGTAGCCGCGCTCACGAATTTGCCGCCGCCGAAGACCGCCCGCCACATCGTGATCATGTCGAATGGCGGATTCGGCGGCATTCACCGCAAGTTGGCGGCGTCGCTGCAAGCTGCCGGACGCCGATAACCCAGGTGCCCGCTCGGCGCCAGCGTGAACGATCTCGAGATAGGTTCTAGACTGCGCCGCTCGATCCACGACTCGGGAGGACGGAATGAAACATTGGGCCTTGGTGCTGGCAGCCGTCATCGCCGCAACCGCGCATGGCGCCGATTGGTATCCGTCACGCTATGGTGCGGACGACACCCTGGGCGCCATCAACAACCTGTCACCCGAGGCGGTCGTGAAGGCGGCACAGTTGGTGAAGACGGGTAAGACCTATCCGTTGGGCGTCGTCACGGGGCGCGACACACCCGCCTATCCGCCGCGACAATATGCGCTCACCGTTCTGCAACCCGGCGACGGCACCGGTCAAACCCTCGGCACGAACAGGGCCACCGGCAATGACGATCTGCTGTACACCTGGTTGGGCATCGGCAGCCAAATCGACGGCCTCGGCCATCTCGGTACGGAACATCGCTTCTACAACGGCGTGCCTGCACAGGACTTCGTCACACCCACCGGACTCACCAAATTCAACGTCGACGCATTGCCGCCGATGGTTGGTCGTGGCGTGCTGCTCGACATGGCGAAGCTGCGCGGCGAAGCCCTCGTGCCGGCAGGGACGGCATTCAATCGGGCCGAGATCGATGCGGCTGCAAACGCAGCCGGCATCGCCATTGGCAAAGGCGACATCGTGCTCTTCCACACCGGGTGGCTGAACGTCGCCGACAGCGATAAGCAGCAGTTCATGTCCGGCGAGCCGGGTCTCGGTGTCGAAGGTGCGGCGTATTTGGCCGGCTTGGGCGTAGTCGCGATCGGATCGGACAACTGGGCGGTCGAGGTCATTCCACACGAGGATCCGGCACAGGCGTTTCCGGTGCACGTCGAACTACTCGCCAAGAACGGTGTGTACATTCTCGAGAACATGGATACCAGAGCGCTGGCAGCGGACAACGCGACGGCATTCTTGTTCGTGCTCGGTCAGCCGAGATTCGAGGGCTCCGTGCAGACAGTGATCAACCCGGTCGCCATTCGCTGACCGTGCTCGACCTGTTCGCCGACAATCGCGTGGCCATCGAATCACTGCTGCGCGCGAACGGCTGGATCGAAGACGGCGAGCGAATCGAGCAACTCGCCAAAGCCGGCGATGGCAACATGAATCGAACGCTGCGCGCGGATCTCGGCGAGCGCACGTTGATTCTCAAGCAATCGGTGCCGTTCGTTGCGAAGTATCCCGACATCGCGGCCCCCGCCGACCGCATATCGGTCGAAGCCGAGTTCTACCGTGCCTCCGCTACGGCTGCGGCCGTGGCGGCGCGCTTACCGAAGGTGATCGGTTTCGACGCTGACAATCGGTTGCTGGCGCTCGAGGACTTGGGTGTCGGCGCCGATTTCACCGATGCCTATCGCAACCGCAAGGCGGCAATCGAGTTGCGCGATGCCGCACCGGATTTGCTGCAATGGTTATCGGCGCTGCACGGAATCGAGAATCCGCCCCGCATTGCCAACCATGCGATGCGCACACTGAACCACGAGCACATCTTCGATATCCCGTTTCGTACCGACAACGGTCTCGACCTCGATGCGCTGACACCAGGCCTGGCCGAACTCGCCCGCGCAGTGGCGCGCGACCGCGAGGTCGTCGGCCGCGTCCGCGCGCTAGGCGAAATCTATCTCGGCGATGCTGCGCACGAGTCGCGCGCAGTGCTCCTGCACGGCGATTTCTATCCCGGGTCGTTTCTGCGCGCGGCAGACGGAACCGTGCGCATCATCGATCCCGAGTTCGGCTTCGTCGGAGTACCCGAGTTCGACATTGGTGTGTTCATCGCGCACCTGGCGTTCGCTCGGCTCGACGAAGTCGATGTGGATGGCCATTACCAACCACCGAACGGTTACTCGATCGTGCTTGCGCGGCAGTACGCCGCCGTCGAGGTATTGCGCCGGCTATTGGGCGTCGCGCAGCTGCCGCTCGAGGCCGACTTGCCGAGCAAACGCGCCTGGATCGACGCCGCCTGTCGAGCATTGAAGGCCCCTCGATGACGTTGCCGCTCTTGATCGACACCGACGTCGCGCTCGGCGTGATTCACGAAGGCCGGCCGCGCGACATCGACGATGGCTTCGCCATCATCGAAGCGCTCAACCTCGAAGTGATCGATCTGCGTGCCGTCACCACCGTGTACGGCAACGCACCGCTCGCCGACACCGACCGCGTGGCGCGCGAAATCGTCGCGCTAAAGAATGCGAGCGTCGCAGTCGGCCGCGGTGCCGCCGAGGCGCTGCCGGAATCCGGCGCATTGCCGCCGCCGAACGACGCGGTCGAGGCGATGCGCACCGCAATCGACGATGGCGCGCGTCACATCGCCGCCATCGGGCCGCTGACCAACGTTGGGCTGTTGCTACACCACTACCCGGATTACGCGACCATCATCGACGAGGTCGTGATCGTGGCCGGGCGCTCACCCGGACGCCAGTTCTTCATCGGCGACAAGGGACCGGTACGCGACTTCAATTTCGAAAACGACGTGCGCGCAGCCGAGATCTTGCTATCGTCCGGCGTGTCGGTGACGCTGGCCGGATTCGAATTGACATCGCAGGTGGTCGTTACCGAGTCCGATCTCGCGACCATAGCCGCACGCAATACGCCGATCGCCGAATACCTGCACCGCAACTCGATCGCGTGGCTGCGGCATTGGACCAAGTCGTTCCCTGCCGATGCCGGCTTCCATCCTTGGGACTCCGCGGCTATCGCGTGGCTAACGCATCCCGAATGGTTCATCGCGGAACGACGTAGCGCGAGGATCTCGCCGCCGGTGGGTAAGCGCCCGGCATGGCTCGAGTGCTCTACCGGCGGCGCACTCACCTATCTCTCTGGATTCGCGCCCGGCGGCGCACCGGCATTCGTGCGGAGCATCGTCGACAACATCTTCTGACGGCGACCATCGACGCACGCGCGCGCGACTGCCGAGCAGCCTGACCAACCTGCTAGCATGCGCGTCTCGCGAATGGGGAGGAGGCAGTCATGGCTCGATTGGCAGGCAAGCGCATCGTCGTCACGGGGGCGGCCAGCGGCATCGGTCGGGCGAGCGCAGAACTCTTCACCAGCGAAGGCGCGCGTGTGCTCGCCGTCGACCTGTCCGAGAACGTGGCAACCACCAAGGCCACGATCTGTCTCACCGCCGATGCCGCGGACGAGCCATCGGTTGCGCGCCTCGTGCGCCAGTGCGTGGAGGAATTCGGCGGCATCGACGGAATCTATGCCAATGCCGGCGTCAGCGGTGGTCGGACACCGCTCTTCGAGCTCTCCATCGAACAGTGGCAACGCACCCTCGCCGTGAATCTGATTGGCCCGTTTCTCGCCATCAAGCACGCCGCGCCTCATATGGTTCGTCAGGGTGGCGGTGCGATTCTGTGTACGGCTTCGGTTGCCGGTCTACGGGCCAATGCCGGCGGCGTCGACTACAGCGCGAGCAAAGCCGGCGTCGTGAGCCTCGTGCAGACCGTGAGTCATCAGCTCTACGGCAGCGGCGTGCGCATCAACGCGATTTGTCCGGGCCTCATCGAAACCGGGATGACCAAGCCCGTGTTCGATCGTGCGCGGGCGCGCGGAACCGACGATCGCATCGGTCAACTCAATCCATTGAAACGTGCTGGGCAGCCGCAAGAGATTGCGCAGATGGCGGCTTTCTTGCTGTCCGACGACGCATCCTACGTGAATGGTCAGGCGATTGCGGTGGATGGCGGGCTGTCGGCGAGCCACCCCTTCGTGTACGTCTCGCGATCCTGACTGGGGGTCCCTCGACCCGTTTTAGTGGGCGAATGCCTCCGGCGCTGGGTTCATCAACGTAGCGGCGCCCGCCTCGGCAGCCAGTCGGTGCGCTTGTGCGCGCGGCAAGATGCGCCGCATGTAGAACTCGGCTGTCGCCAGCTTGCCATCCAGGAATGCGTCGCGGTGCGCGCTGCGCTTAGCCACCAACGCCATGCGAACCCAGAAGTAGGCGAGCGCCGCATAACCGGAATACATGAGAAAGTCGACGGCAGCCGCGCCGAGTTCGTCGGCATCGGTCGCCGCACGGCCGCCGATACTCATCGCGAATGCGCCCCACTCTTCGGCCAGCGCATCGAGTGCCGCGGCCAGATCGGGTAGTGGCTGCCGCGCATCGGCGGCGCACGACTTCATTTCCGCGATGAACGCGATCAACGCCTTACCCTGGGTCAGCAGCACTTTTCTGGCGAGCAGATCCAAGGCTTGGATCTGCGTTGTGCCCTCGTAGATGAGCGTTACACGCGCGTCGCGTACGAGCTGTTCTACGCCGTTGTCGCGGATGAATCCGTGGCCACCGAAGATCTGCAACGCATGGTTGGCACACTCGAAGCCTGCTTCGGTGAGAAAGGCCTTCACGATCGGCGTCAGGAACGAGAGCAGCGCCTCCGCATCTGCTTTGGACGCGTCGGCACCGTACAACGACAGGTCGGACTTGAACGCGGCGTAGTAGATGAGCGCACGACCACCCTCGAGCAGCGCTTTCTGGGTGAGCAGCATGCGGCGCACGTCGGGATGCACGATGATCGGATCGGCCTGACCGTCGGGGTTCTTCGGTCCCGACAGCGAACGCATTTGCTCGCGCGCCAGCGCGTACGGCAGCGCGTGTTGATAGGCGAGTTCCATCACACCCAAACCTTGCATGCCGACACCGAGTCGAGCGCTGTTCATCATCGTGAACATGCACCGCATGCCTTGGTGCTCGGCGCCAACCCGGTAGCCGATGGCATCGGCGAACACCAACTCGCACGTTGCATTGCCATGCAGACCCATCTTTTCTTCGATGCGCGTGCACGAGACACCGTTGCGCATCCCGATCGAACCGTCGTCGTTGACGAGAAACTTCGGCACGATGAACAGTGAAATTCCCTTGGTGCCCGCCGGTGCATCCGGTAGGCGTGCGAGCACCAAGTGCAGGATGTTGTCGACCATGTCGTGCTCACCGGCAGAGATGAATATCTTCGTACCCGTGATCGTGTAGCTGCCGTCCGCTTGTGGTTCCGCCTTGGTACGCAGCAGACCGACATCGGATCCCGCATGTGGTTCGGTCAAGCACATCGTGCCGGTCCACTCACCGGCCAGTAGCCGAGTCAAGAACTTCTTCTTCTGCGCTTCGGTGCCGTGCATGCCGAGCGCATGAATCGCCGACAGCGACAAATCGGGATACATGGTCCACGCCATGTTCGCCGTGGTCATCGGTTCGCCCGCCAACAGTCGAATGCTGGCAGGCAAACCCTGCCCACCGTACGCCGGGTCACCGATCATGCCGGCCCATCCGGCCTCGCGGTATGCGTCGAACGCCGCCTTGAATCCGCTCGCCGTAGTGACTACGCCATCGGTTAGCCGGCAACCTTCCTCGTCGCCAGCACGATTGCAGGGGAACAATGCCTGCTCACTGAAAGTGGCGGCCGCGTCGAGTATCGAATCGAGCACATCGCGCGTGACCGGCTCGCAAGCCTCGAGCGACGCATAGTGCGATTCGCCGTCTAGCACGTCGTAGAGCACGAAGCGGCCGTCGCGCAGCGGAGCACGGAACTCGGTCATCGGCGATCCCAAGGTGTACTTCGAGCGCAACAGTGTACTTCGCCTTCGCGCCGAACACGGCGCCGGCCATGAACCGGAGCTTAAGGCCGGCTTTCCGATCGGGCTGCAAGCTCACCCGCGCGCCGATCGCCGTCCGTCGTAGCGATGGGTCGATGTCGCTGGCAGGCCCGTCGTGAAGCCGCTGCAATGGACGTGATGCATTGCGACGACTTCTTGCCGAATACGCGTGTCGAGCAACTGTCGTTCCGGCTCTGGCCGGGGCGCTGCACACTGTGCCGACAGGCAAGCGACCTACCGCTCGACTTGTGCAGCGTGTGCCTCGACGACTTGCCCTTCAACGGCGCCGCTTGCCAGCGCTGCGCGCTACCCCTTGGTCACGACACGACGGTGTGCGGCGAGTGTCTCGTCAAGTCGCCACCCTTCGCGCGCGTTCACGCCGCACTGCGCTACGAACAAGACGCTCAGACGCTCGTCACACGCCTCAAGTTCGAGCGCAATCTGGTGGCCGGTCGCCTGCTCGCAAGACTGGTGGCTGGCACCCTGCAGCGCACCTACGGCGACACTCCACTACCGGAGCGATTGCTGCCGGTGCCGCTGTCCGCCACCCGGCTACTGCGGCGAGGTCACAATCAAGCAGCGGTGATCGCGCGTGCGCTCCATCGCGAGCTCGGCATTCCAGTGTTGCACGACGCCGTGCGACGTATACGCCACACCGCACCGCAAACCGGCCAGACTCGCGCTGCGCGGCTGCGCAACCTGCGTGGCGCATTCGCGATACGCCGTCAACCACCATTGGTCCCAATCGCCATCGTCGACGACGTCATGACCACCGGCACGACCGTGCGAACCGTCGCTCGCTTGTTGCTCGCTGCCGGCGTACCCGAGGTTCACGTCTGGGTGGCAGCTCGGACTCCATCCCTGCCTTAGAATCGCGCATCTATGCGCACGCTCACGTTTTGGCTGCTCCTCTCTGCCGCGGCACACTCGCAGTCGGCGGGTATGCCGATTGCCGTAGCCGCCAACTTCCGCGACACGTTCGAAGTGCTCAGCCGCCGCTTCGAGGCGGAATCCGGCATCGACCTGCGTCCGACGTTCGGCGCCAGCGGCATGCTCGCGACCCAAATATCGAGCGGCGCACCGTTCGCCGCGTTCTTGTCCGCCGATGTCGAACGACCCGCGATGCTGGACGCGCAAGGACTCACGGTACCGGGCTCGCACTTCGTCTATGCCATCGGCAGTCTGGCGCTCTGGGTTCCGGCCGGCGCCGCGCCGAATGCCGCTTGGCTGCGCGCGGCGAACCACCGACTCGCCATCGCCAACCCGCTGCTCGCCCCGTACGGTCGTGCCGCACGACAAGTGCTGGAAGCGCTCGGCGTTGCGACCGACGACAAGCGCATCGTCATCGGCACCAGCATCGCGCAGGTGGCGCACTTCGTGTCGACCGGCGCCACGAGCGGCGGCCTGCTGGCACGCGCGCAGGCCATCGCAATCGGCGCGCCGACCGACCGCGTCTGGCTGGTACCAGACGAGTTGCACGCACCGATCGAGCAAGCCGCAGTCGCTTTGCTCGGTCCGTTTCAGCGCGATGCACAGCGCTTGCTCGATTTCATACAAACCGACGAAGCGCGCGCGACGATCGTCGCGCACGGTTATACAGTGCTCTCGCGATGACCGAACTCGCCACTGCAGGGCTCGTCACCTTCTTCCTGGCAACGATTACCACGCTGGTGCTGATGTCGTTCGCGCCGCTCCTCGCTTGGTGGCTGGCTCGCTCACGATCACGCACGCAACCGCTCATCGAGGCGCTGATCGCGCTACCGCTCGTGTTGCCGCCGACGGTAATGGGCTTCTACCTGCTGTTGGCAATGGCACCCGACGGATTGCTCGGCGCCGCATGGATGCAGGCAACCGGACGGCCACTCGCGTTTTCGTTCGCAGGCTTGGTCGTGGGCTCCGTGATTTATTCACTGCCGTTTGCCGTGCAACCCTTGGCTGCCGCATTTCGCAGCATGGACTTCGGCCTGCTCGATGCAGCAACCGTGCTCGGCGCCAGCCCACGCGACCGGTTTCTGTATCTCGTATTGCCACTGCATCGGCGCGCGATGATCGCCGCAGCAGCGCTCTGCTTTGCGCACACAATCGGCGAATTCGGCATCGTGCTGATGATCGGCGGCAACATCGAGGGCGAAACGCGCGTGCTCTCGATTGCATTGTTCGATCAGGTCGAGGCGCTGCGCTACGCCGATGCGCACGCAACCGCGGCGGTTTTGTTGATTCTCTCGATCGTGCTGTTGACCATCGTCTACACAGCCCAACGGCCTAGGGAGCGCACCTGATGTTGCGCGTTTTCGGGAGCGTCACTCGAACGGGCTTCACGGCCGAGTTCGATCTCGCGTTGCCGCTCGAGGGCGTAACCGCCGTGCTCGGTGCATCGGGCGCGGGCAAATCGACGTTGCTTCGCTGCATCGCCGGCCTGGACGCCACGCCGATTGAAGTCGAGGTCGACGGCGAGTGCTGGCAAGGTAACGGCACGTTCGTGCCGCCACACCGGCGATCGGTGAGCATGGTGTTTCAAGATGGCCGTCTGTTCCCTCATCTCACGGTGCGCGACAACCTCGCATTCCCGCTCGTGCGCGCTGCTCGCGCCGGCACGCGGCTCGCGCTCGGCGACGTCGTCGACACGCTTGCGCTCGCGCCGCTTCTCGACCGGCGTCCGGCAACGCTTTCGGGCGGTCAGCGCCAGCGTGTCGCGCTGGCGCGCGCGTTGCTTGCGCCGGCGCGCTTATGGTTGCTCGACGAGCCGCTCTCTTCGCTCGACTCCGACGCAAGGCGCGAGATTGCCCCGTACCTCGCCGATCTCTGCCGCGCGCGCGCGATTCCGACGCTGTACGTCACCCACGCTCTCGACGAGGTACATCACCTGGCGAGCCGCGTGCTGGTGCTGGACCACGGCCGCGTGATCGCCAATCAGAGCATCGATGATGCGGGCGCCATTGCCCCGCTCGACGAGCGCGGTGCCCGCGGCGAAGTGCTACGTGCACGGGCCGTGCACTACCTGGCCGACGTCGACCTCACCGAGCTCGCCATCGGCAGTCACCGCCTGTACGTCGCTGGCCGGGTTGCCGATGGCGCCACCGTGCGCGTGCTGGTCGCGGCACGAGACGTGGGTATCGCGCTCGCCGACGTCGCCGACATCTCGATCCTGAATCGCCTTCCGGCCGTGGTAACGGCACTGACCGAGGAGACAAGCAGCAGTTGCCTGGTGGTGCTCGACTGCGACGGTCAACGGCTTCGCGCACGCATCACGCAACTCTCGCGCAAACGGCTCGGACTGATGGTCGGCATGCCAGTCGTGGCTCTGATCAAGAGTGTGGCGCTCGCATGAGCACCGCGACACCGTACGACTCACTGACGCCGGACGTGATACTGGCCGCCATCGAAGGCACGGGCGTGCAATGCGACGGCCATTTGCTGGCGCTCAACAGCTACGAGAACCGGGTCTATCAAGTCGGTATCGAGGACGGCTCGAAGCTAATCGCCAAATTCTATCGGCCTGGACGCTTGACTGACGATGCGATCATCGAAGAGCACACGTTCACGCACGAGCTGTTGGCGGCGGAGATCCCCGTCGTCGCGCCGCTTCGAACCACAACGGGCGACACATTGCGACGATTCGAAGAACACCGTTTCGCACTGTTTCCGCGACAAGGAGGGCACGCGCCCGATCTCGAGCGCGGCGACGACTTAATGGTGTTGGGGCGCACGCTGGGCCGCATTCACATGGTCGGTGCCGCAGGCCGCTTTGCCCATCGGCCGCACTTCGATTGCGAACGACTCGGCCACGACAGTCGGGCGTTCGTGCTCGATCACGGCTTCATTCCGAACGAGCTCGAAGCCGCCTACGCCTCGCTCACATCGGATTTGCTGCGGCGAATCGATCGGCTCGAGATCCCAACCCGTCTGCGCATTCATGGCGACGTCGACTTCGACGACACGGTAATGGGCCCAGCGGTTCAGGATTTGTGGATGTTGCTCAGCGGCGAACGCGACGAGCGCACTCATAGCTTGCGCAAGGTACTCGAAGGCTACGAGACGTTCGTCGAATTCGACGATGCGGAACTCGTGCTGATCGAGCCCCTACGAACGCTGCGTATCATGCATCACGCGGCATGGATCGCGCGCCGTTGGGACGATCCCGCTTTTCCCCTCGCCTTCCCCGCGTTCGGCACCGTGCGCTACTGGTCGGACCACATCCTGCACTTGCGCGAGCAGCTCGCGGCGCTGGACGAGCCGCCGTTGCGACCGTAGGAAATCGGGGACAGTTTACCTATTTCGGCGTTCTCGAATGGCGTCCGATCGAGACATGGCGGTTCCGGAAATCGGCAAACTGTCCCCGATTTTCCTACACCAACCCCATCTCGCGGGCGCGTCGCACGGGATTGGCGTACTGCAGCAGCAACGGCTCACGCAACTCGGCCGACGCAGCATCGACTCGCGCCTTCAGCTCATCGAGTGCAGTCGAGGGATCTATGGCGGGCAGTCCCTCGAGACCCGTGGTGCGCGCTGCCCAGAGGTGGGTGGGAAACAATCGATAACCGCCAACGACTTGCCGGTCGATCGCCTCCGCCACGGCCGCCGCATCGGCGAACCGGCCAACTAACGGTGCGCCGAAGTTCAGGTGCACGCGACCTTTGTAACCCGTGATTCCGGCCACTACCGATGCGAGATCCTCGCCAGCTCGTTTTTCGTAACTGCCGTCACGTGCGATTGCGACCAGTTCGCGAGCCTTCTTGAGGTCGCACGGGTCGAGCTCATAGGAAATGCTCATCGGCGCGATGCCGAGACGCGCGACAATCTCGCTGAGATCATCGGTCTCGTCGCGGAACGCGAGCGCAAACATCTTGACGATCGCGGGATCCGTACGATCCCAGCCATCCTTCGCTCGCCCTTCCCGTTGCGCGATCCACACCGACTCATCCGATTCCAGTGATTGCCGGATGAACTGTGAAGTTTTTAGCATTGCGGCATACGCTGCTTTTGCCCCCTTTGCGCTGCGTCGCACCACGAACGCCTTGTTGAGCCGAAACACTTCGGCCGCAAAATCGGTGGCGAGGAGGTTGTCGCCGATGGCATTGCGAGTAGTGGCGTGGCCGGCTCTATGAAGAGCGAAGTTGGCAAATCCGGAGTCGAGCCCGATGTCCCGATGGTTGGATACGAACAAGTAGCGGCGCTGAGAATCCAGGTGCTCCGCGCCAGCAACACTGAAACCATCGGTCGTGCTCGCCACCATCTGCTCGAACAAGACTGCCAAGCGATGCTGAAACGCAAGCACCGTATCGACGTCGGCCAGCGCTCGACCGAGCGTACGGCGCACGTGTGCGCGTACGAGCGGCCCGCACCAACGACTGAGTGAAGGCGCCACCCAGCGAGCGGCGAGATCGACGAGCTTCGGATTCCGTGCGAGGCGAGCGACGGCCGCACTCACCTCCTCGTCCCGGTACGGACGAATGTCCTCGAACGCCTCCATTCACCGTGCCAGCGATTGGCTGGTGCGCACCATAATCGAAGCGTCCGGACCATAGAAGACTCCGGTGCGCTACTATCGAACAGTAGGCGTGGAGAGCTAATCATGGCTTCACTTGCTACTCGGCCATACCAGAAGGGGCTACTCGAGCTCGGCAGTGGGGCCTACGCGTGGCTGCAGCCCGATGGTGGCTGGGGCTGGTCGAACGCCGGTTTGGTCACCGATGGCGACGAAGCCCTGCTCGTCGATACCTTGTTCGATGAAGTGCTAACTGCCGAGATGCTCGCCGCCATGCGCGGCGCGCGCCCCCGCTCGCGCATCGGGCAACTGGTCAATACTCATTCGAACGGCGATCACTGCAACGGCAACGGACTCATCGAAGGTGCCGAGATCATCGCGTCGCGCGCTACCGCCGACGAACTCGCGCACGAAAATCCAGCGATGATGGCCGCATTGATGCGGCGTGCGCCCGAAATGGGGGAAGTTGGCGCGTTCTTTCAACACTGTTTCTCCGCATTCCAGTTCGAAGGAATCAACCCGACACGACCGACCAAGACGTTCGTCGGCGCGTTGGACACCAAAGTCGGCGACAAGGAAGTTCGTTTGCGGCAAGTCGGCCCGGCTCACACCCAAGGCGACGTCATCGTGCACGTGCCGTCCGACAAGATGATATTCACTGGCGATATCCTGTTCGTCGAAGGCCATCCCATCATCTGGGCAGGACCGGTGCAGAACTGGATCGACGCGTGCAACTACATGTTGAGCCTCGAAGCAGACACGATCGTGCCCGGTCATGGGCCAGTCACCGATGATCGTGGTGTGACCGCGGTACGTGACTATCTCACCTACGTGCGCGACGAGGCACGCAAACGCTTCGACGCGGGCATGGCACCCCTCGACGCCGCGCTGGACATCGGCATGACCGACTACGATTCGTGGGGCGATGGCGAGCGCATCGTCGTCAACGTCGCAACCCTATTCAAGGAGTTCGCCGGCGACTCCACTCCGAACGACGTGACGGAACTGTTCGTCCAAATGGCAAAGCTTCACAAGGCGCGTCGCCGCTGACGCAACAAAGCACCAAGCTCGGTACTCGCGCCCGTGCCTGGGTAGCGGAGGTGCTCGGCGATCGCGTGCTTCGCTGCCGACGCCTCCGCGGTGCTACATCGTCGACGCTGTTTGGTATCGAGCTCGCCAATCGCGGCAACGTCGTGCTACGTCTGTTGACCAACGAGCGGTGGCTAGCGGAAGAGCCGGCCGCCGCCACACACGAAGCGAAGGCGCTCGATAGTGCTCGACGTGCGCACCAACCGGCACCGCGCGTGATCGCGGTCGATGGCGATGGATCGCGCGCCGGGTTACCAGCCGTGCTAATGACACATCTCGATGGCGATGTTTGGTTGCCGAAACGGCCGCGCCAAGACTGGATCTCCGTATTGGCGCGCACACTGGCCGGCGTTCATCGACATCGCGCGCCGACGCTCGAATTCGTCTACCGGTCGTGGACGCCACCGACAGCAATCGCAATGCCGGCATGGAGCCGCAGGCCTCGACTCTGGCAACGCGCGATCGAAGTTCACGCCGAAGGTCCACCGCGGGCCGCGCACGTGCTACTGCACCGCGATTACCACCCGACGAACGTATTGTGGCGCGCGGGCCGAGTGACTGGCGTGGTGGACTGGATCAACGCCTGCCGCGGTCCGCGCGGAGTCGACGTCGCGCATTGCCGTGCGAATCTGACGTTGATGTATGGGGCGACGCCGGCGGCGAACTTTCTCGATAGCTACGCATCGGCATGCGGCGGCTACCGGCAGCATCCGTATTGGGACCTCGACACGGCTTTCGACTGGGCTCACGAACCGCGGTACTACCGGCCCTGGCGGGAATTCGGTCTACCCGCCGTCAGTCGCCAGACACTCTGCGCCAGGCTCGAAGACCACCTCGAGGAGGTGCTCAGCCACGCCAGAACGTCGCCGCGATCGTTTGCGAGTAGAACGCCTGCTTCTCCACGCTGAGACCGTAGGCCGGTGCGATCACGCACAACGAGTCGGCAACTGCGTTCAATCGATCGACCCGTTCCTTCACCTTGGCCGGTTCGCCGACCGCCACGAACGTTCGCACCATCTCGTCGGGAACCAAGTGCGCGACACTCATGAAGTTCCCGGCCTGCACGCCAGCCTGTAGCTTCTTCGCCACGTCGCCGAATCCGTGGGCAGCGAAGAACGGCTCGTACTGCTTCATGCCACCGTAGAAGGCCATGGTCGGCCGCGAATCGTCGATGGCTTCCCTTTCGTTCGGGTTGGGGGCCGCCCACGGCCAGATGTTCACCTCGATGTCGGCGCGCTTTCGTCCCACCTTGCTGAGCGCGAGGTCGAGTGCCGGCATCATCTCGTCGACTGTCCACTCGATCGACCACATGGGATGGCCTATCACGCCGTCCGCGACTTCACCCGCCAACTGCACGAGCGGTGCGCGCAATGCAGCGATCCAGATCGGAATCTCTTCACGCACCGGCGGTGCCGTCGGCGACAGCTCGGCAAAGTCGGCGCGGTAATACTGCCCGGCGAAGGGCGCTAGCCCTTTGTGTGCGCCGCGAACGATGTGCCGTACGGCAGCAACGGTCTCGCGCAGCATCGCCACCGGTCGGTGCGCCGGCGCACCGAAAATGCGTTGCGACCACGCCGCGATGCTCGACCCCAGGCCGAGCACGAAGCGCCCCGACGAGATTCGGTCCATGTCGATGGCGGCCATCGCCGTTTCGAACGGACTACGCGCCGACGCGATGGCGATTCCCGATGCCACCTTCAGCTTGCTGGTGGCAGCCGCCGCGACGGCGAGCGGAATGAAGGGCGGCCCATAGACCTGCGGGGCGAACACGCCTTCGATGCCAGAGGCCTCGGCCTGCTGAGCCATCATCTGAATCAACGGCGCGGGGATGGGCGCCACCACGCCCCAATGCCTCGGTTGTTTGCTCATGTCGTTTCTCCCAACGGACACCCACAGTATCGTCGATTCGCGGCCCTCGACGTCGCCAAGGCGACCGCCCAGCCGCCGATGGGTTCGCCCACATTGACGCCGACGCTCGGCCGCGCGACGCTCGTCGGCCATGAACGATACCGTCAGAACCGAGATCCGCGCCGCCATCGATGACGACTTGCCCGCGCTGGTCGAGATCTACAACCACTATGTCGCGACCACGCACTACACATTCGACGTCGAGCCTTTCACGGTGGAACGGCGGCGGCCCTGGTTCGCACAGTTCGACGGCGCCCGCTATCGGTGCCTGGTCGCAACCGAGAACGACCACGCCGTCGGCTACGCCGCCAGCATGGCGCTCAAAGAAAAGCGCGCCTACCAGACCTCGGTCGAGGTGAGCATCTACCTCGCGCCGGGCCAAGGCGGACGCGGTCTGGGCCGCCGGCTGTACAGCGCATTGTTCGACGCGCTCGAGGCGCAAGACGTGCATCGAGCCTACGGCCTCATCGCGCAGCCCAATCCGGAGTCGATGGCCCTACACGCCCGCTTCGGCTTCGAGCCGGTGGCGCACTTGAGCGAAGTGGGCCGCAAGTTCGGCCGCTATTGGGATGTCGTGTGGCTCGAGAAAAGGGTCGGACGCGGCTAAACGCCCAGGGCGCGGGTCGCGCCGCGGGGCCGGGAGCGGCTCATGACGCGCGGCGGCGCAAAGCGACCAACGCGACGATGCCTACTACCACGAGCGCATAGCCCGAGGACTCGGGCAACACGAGCGGTGCGGCGGCAGCCCCTGCCGCGGCGAATAGAAGGCCTGCAGCGGTAACAACGCGAGTAAACATGTCCCCCCAAGGGTTCTTGAACTAACGAACCGGCGCGAATCTTAACAATCCATTAGCAGCAGGGTCCGCAGTAAGTTGTAAAAGCTGCTCGAGGCGACCGCCCAGCTCGGCGCGAGGATCGCTCCGGGGCTCGCCAAACGAGCCAGTCAAATGAGTATCCACGCCCCGAGCAGGGTGAGGAGCAGAAATGCCAGCCGGCGCAAGGTCGGCTCCTCGACCGCCGGCGGGAAGCGGCGGCCGAGCCACGTGCCCAGCAGCACGGCCGGTAGGCTGACGGCGGTCAGCTCGACGATCGCCGGGGTGAGGTCGCCGGCCGCGGTCACAGTCACGATGCGGGTGAACGTGGTGGCGGCGAAACAACCGAGCAGCGTCGCGCGAATTTCCGGAATGGGCAGCGGCTGCCGGTAGCAGAACCAACCAATCACCGGACCCGAGGCCGCAAACAGCCCGCCCAGCAAGCCACCTGCGGCACCAGCCGCGCAGGTGCTGACGGGTCCCGATACGGCCGCCATGAGGCGGGGCCGCAGCATCATGGACGCGCTACCGGCGATCAGAAACACGCCGAGAATCCATTCCAGCACCCGGCTCGCCGAAGCGCTGAGATAGCCGAGCAGCCACACGCCGAGCACGATCGCAGGTATCTGTCCAACGACCAGCCACGTCAGCGTTCGGCCATGCACGAGGTGATAGTGACCGTGTAACGACAGGCCGATGTTCACCAACGACAAGAAGCTCACCACCGCCGCCACGGTCTTTAGATCGTAGAGCCCGAAGCTTGCCGCCGACGCAATGATGAGGAGCCCCATGGCGAAGCCGGCCACGGCCTGGACGTAGCTGCCGACGAACACCACCAACACCAGCACCGCGACTGACAGCATGGCGAAGCGATTATAGTGGCCACCGCCAAAACGCCATCGTTACTGCCCATGAAGCTCGATCTCGAAGGCCGCATTGCACTCGTCACCGGCGCGCATCGCGGTACTGGTCAGGTGATCGCCGCGCGGCTCGCCGAAGAAGGCGCCACCGTGCTCGTGCATGGTTTCACCATTGAGCAAGCCCTTCAGTCGTGCAGCGACATCGGCGCCGGACATGCCATCGCAGGCGATCCGATGACGGATGAAGGCGCAAACGAAATCATCGAGGGGTGCCGGCAAGTTGGCGAGGTCGACATCCTCGTCAACAACTATGGCACCACCTCACCCGGCACCTGGGCCGCGAGCGAGGCGGCAGCATGGCACGACGCCTACGACCGCAATGTGCTGTCCGGCGTGCGCCTCGTGCAGCGTCTGCTACCGACCATGCAAGCGAATGGCTGGGGCCGGATCATCAATCTGGGCACCGTCGGCTCGACGCGCCCCAATGCACGCATGCCTCATTACTACGCTGCCAAGGGTGCACTCGCCACCGCCACGATCTCGCTTGCCAAAGCCGTCGCTGGCACGGGTGTACGCGTCAACCTCGTCTCGCCTGGTCTCATTCACACGGCCGAAGTCGAGGCCGCCTACCTAGAGCAAGGCAAGCGCCGCGGCTGGGGCACGACTTGGGCCGAAGTGGAACCACACGTTGCGAAGGACATCCCAATTGGTCGCATCGTGCGCCGCAGCGAGGTCGCCGATCTGGTGGCATTCCTCGCGAGCCCGCGCGCCGATGCCATTCATGGTCAGAACATTCGCATCGACGGCGGCGCGCTGGACGTATTGACGTGATCAAGCGAACTCTGGGTCTGACGTTGGTGGTGGTGTTTCTGCTGACGTGGGAACCCGACGCAACCACTGCGTTGCAACGCCTCTTGCTGCCTGCATCGTTTGCGGTCGGCGCCTACCTCGCGCTTTCGCACCTGGGAGCGGTTGCTATCGCCGTGGCCTTGCTCGCCGGCATTCACAGCGCGCCGGGGTCCGACGACTGGATCGCCGGGTGGGCCTATCCGGGTATCGCAGCGATCGCGGCGGCGGCGGTCTTATGGCTGTACTCGAGACGATTCATCGCCTACGTGCGTGGGACACGAAATGCACGCATTTCGCAGCGGCGCCAACATCGATGATTCGTACCTGCGTCATCACCGGCACGACGCACGGCATCGGCACAGTCGCCGCTCGTGAGATCGCTCGCGCCGGCTACCGCGTGATCATGGCCGTTCGCGACCACGCACGCGGACAACGCCTTCGTGACGACATCGTCGACACGACCGGCAACGGCGAGGTGAGTGTGGTGACCCTCGACCTCGCTAGCCTCGCTTCCGTGCGCGACTGCGCAGCCAACGTTCTGGCGATCGCCCCCAACATCCATTTATTGGTCAACAACGCCGGCATGATGAGCGCCAAACGAGAATTGACGATCGACGGTCACGAACTCATGTTCGCGACCAACCACTTGGGACCGTTCTTGCTCACGCAGTCGTTGCTCGAACGGATCGTTGCCTCCGCGCCGGCGCGCATCGTCAATGTCGCAAGTCGGGCACACTTTCACGGCCAATTCGATTTCGACGACCTGACGTTGGCACGCCATTTCGCAGGCATGGCTGCCTATCGCCGCTCGAAGCTCGCCAATGTGCTCTATACCAAAGCGCTTGCGCGCCGGCTCGAGGGCAGTGGCGTGACGGTCAACTGCCTGCACCCCGGCGTGGTTGCCACCAACATCATTCCGGCGAATAGCCCAATCTTGAGTTTCTTTGCACCCCTCGCCAAGAAGTTCATGCTGAGCCCCGACCGCGGCACGCGCACGCTGCTTTCGCTCGCGCTCGGCACCGACGCAGAAGACATCAACGGCGCTTACTTCAACCAGGATGGCAAGGCGGTTCCCGCCTCGGCGGCAGCGTGCGACGAGGCACTGCAAGAACGGCTCTGGCGACTGTCGGCGGAACTCACCGGCGCCCCGCTCGAATGCCGGTGATACCATTGCCGGCCTTGCGCCGAACCGAAGGACTCCGCCCGCCATGAACTTCGAATTCTCCGACGAGCAGAATCTATTGCGCGAGCAGGCGCAGTCGTTCCTCGCCAAGACCTGCCCCTTGAGCGCAGTGCGCAAAGTACTCGATGGTAAGCAGCCGTTCGACGAAGCCACGTGGCGCGGCATGATCCAGCTCGGCTGGACGGCGACGGCCATTCCGGAGCAATACGAAGGGCTCGGCCTCGGCTACCTCGAGCTCTGCGTGCTGGCCGAGGAACTCGGCCGCAGCCTCGCTCCCACACCATTCTCGTCGTCGATCTATCTCGGTGCAGAAGCAATCTTGCTGTTCGGCTCGCCAGCGCAGAAGAGCCGTTATCTGCCGAAGCTCGCCGCAGGAGAGTGGATCGCGACACTCGCGGTCGGTGAAGGCGCGGCGCCCGTTGGACCCACGCGACTACGTACCAAGGCAACGGCCGACACGATCAAGGGCACCAAGATTCCGGTCGCCGACGGCGACGTCGCCGAGTTTGCCATCGTGCTCGCCAAGGAAGAGAAGCGAACCGCCTCACTCTACATCGTCGATCTCAACGGCACCGGCGTCACGCGCAAGACTGTTGCGACGCTCGATCCGACACGATCGCACGCCGAGATCCGCTTCAAAGATGCCCCGGCGGAGTTGCTCGGCACGCGCGGCCAGGGATTCGAGCACCTTCAGCAAGTCTTCGACCGCGCCGCAGTGCTATTCGCGTTCGAGCAAGTCGGCGGCGCGCAGGCGGCACTCGACATGGGTCGCGACTATGCACTCGGCCGCTATGCCTTTGGCCGCCCCATCGGCTCATTCCAGGCCATCAAACACAAGCTCGCGGACATGTACATCGCGACCACGTTGGCGCGCTCGAATTGCTACTACGGTGCATGGGCGTTGTCGACGGGCGCCAAAGAGCTGCCGATCGCCGCGGCCACGGCACGGGTTTCAGCCACCGAAGCGTTCCACGAGTGCGCCAAAGAAAACATCCAGACCCACGGCGGCATGGGATTCACATGGGAGTTCGATTGTCACATGTACTATCGACGCGCCAAGCTGCTGTCCGTCAATCTAGGCAGCCTGCCGCGCTGGAAGGATCGACTCGTGAGTTCAATCGAAGCCGCGAGAGCCGCATAAGGAGTCACTGTCATGAATTTCAACGACACACCCCAGGAAGCTGCATTCCGCGCCGAAGCGCGTGCCTTTCTCGATGCCAACGCACCGAAGTACGTGGCTGCGCGACGCAATGAAACCGAAGCGCAATACGTCGCGCGCGGCAAACAGTGGCAGAAGCTGAAGGCCGAGAACGGATGGGCTTGTCTCAACTGGCCCAAAGAGTACGGCGGCCGCGGCGCCACGCCGATGGAACTCATCATCTGGAATCAAGAGGAGAGCCGCTACGACCTGCCCGTAGGGCCGTTTGCGATCGGCCTCGGCATGTGCGGGCCGACGATGATCGCCTATGCCACCGAAGCGCAGAAACGTGAACACCTACCGAAGATGGCTTCGGGTGAGGTCATCTGGTGCCAGTTGTTTTCCGAGCCTGCGGGTGGTTCCGATCTCGCGGCGCTCCGCACCCGGGCCGTCAAGGATGGCGACGAATGGATCGTCAACGGCCAGAAGATCTGGACCTCCGGTGCGCACTATTCCGATTGGGGCATTCTCGTCACTCGCTCCGACCCGAGCCTACCGAAGCACAAGGGTCTGACGTTCTTCTTCGTCGACATGCATTCGCCTGGTATCGAAGTAAAACCCATCAAGCAGATCTCGGGTGGCGCCAACTTCAACGAGGTGTACTTCACCGACGTTCGCATCCCAGACGCGCAACGATTGGGTGCAGTCGGCCAAGGTTGGCAGGTATCCATCACCACGCTCATGAACGAGCGGCTGGCGGTCGGCAACGCGGGCGGCGCCGACTTCGACGAAATCTACGATCTCGCCGCCAGCATCAAGATCGACGGCAAACCGGCGCTCGCGAATCCTGCGGTACGCGAGAAACTCGCCGATTGGTACTGTCAAGCGAGCGGACTGAAGTTCACGAATTACCGTGTCATCAGCGCCCTGTCGCGCGGTCAGACACCCGGCCCCGAGAATTCCATCACCAAAGTCGTGAGCGCGGTGAAACAGCAGGACATCGGCTCGTTCGGCCTCGATCTCATGGACATGGGCGGCATTCTCATGGACGCCAAGAAAGTACCGGCGGGTCTCGCCTTCCAGATGAACTTCTTGGGAGCGCCCGGTTATCGCATCGCCGGCGGTACCGATGAGATCCTGCGCAACATCATCGCCGAACGCGTGTTGGGATTGCCGCCCGACATCCGTGTCGACAAGGGCATTCCGTTCAACGAAGTGCCCACGGGTAGCTGACATCGTGACAGCTTGCAGCACGTTCGTGCGGGCGAGCTTGCTCGCGATCGACCTTTACAAACGACTCCACTGGTAGAAAACCGTGGCAGCTAGGCAGTTGATCGACCCCATCTCTCCCGCGACGCGCGAACGCTTCTACAAGGCGATCATCGGCGAACAAAACCAGGACTACTACCTGGCCTATTTCCAACGCGCGGATGAACGTGGCTACCCGCCGATCTCGTGGCATTGGCCGGTGCTGTTCTTCGGGGTGCTCTGGTTCGTCTACCGACGCATGTACCGTTGGGCGATCGGCTCGTTTCTGTTGCCATACGTGCTGCAGGTCGTCAGCGCTGCGCTCGACAGCTTCTTACCCGGCATCGGCCGCATGCTGTTCTGGATCGTCATCGTCGGGTTCTACGCCGTGTGGCTGCCGCTCGTCGCCAACGGGCTTTACTACAAGCAAGGGAGCCGCATGATCCGCATCGCACGGCTCCTACAACCCGACGACGAAGCCGAGCAATACCGCTTGATCAGCGGTCGCGGCGGCGTGCACAAGCAGCTGCCCTTCATCTTGCTCGGCTTTTTCACGTTGTTGTCGATGCTGATGTCGTTGTCTGGGAAGGGTTGACCGCGACAATTGGACAATTGACCCGCACGCACCTTCGCCGTAGCTTCCGAATCGGGAAGAACGACACGAGAAGGGGGATGCCGTGCATTGGTACGCGGGCACCAGCGGTTACAGCTACAAGGAATGGCTCGGCAGCTTCTATCCGGACGGCTTGAAGCCGGACGCGATGCTCGCCTACTACGCCGTGCGACTGCCGGCTGTCGAAATCAACAACACGTTCTACCGAATGCCACGCACGCATGTCCTGGAAGCGTGGAGCGATGCCGTGCCGTCGAGCTTCAGGTTCGTGGTGAAGGCCTCGCGGCGTATCACTCACCAACTGCGCTTGGTCGATGCCGCGGAGCCAACGGAGTACCTCGCCCGCAAGCTGGAAGCACTCGGCGACAAACTGGGCGCAGTGCTGTTTCAGCTGCCGCCGTATTTGCGCAAAGACGCAAACCGCCTCGCGGCGTTTCTCGATGTTCTACCACGAGATTTGCCGTCCGCCTTCGAGTTCCGGCACGGGTCCTGGTACGACGAAGAAATCTACGACCTACTCGCCGAGCGCGACCGCGCGATCTGTGTGAGCGAGGACGAAGAACTCGACGCCCCCGACCGATGCGCAACCACCGACTGGATCTACCTACGGCTACGCAAGCCGCAGTATGCCGATACCGACCTTCGTCGCTGGATTACGCGCGCGGAAGCTCACGATGGCACACGTGGCTTCGCGTTCTTCAAGCATGAAGACGAAGGCACGGGCCCGAAGATCGCCGCGCGCTTTCTCGAGCTTGGCAGTGAAGCACGACGCGACGCGCTGCCGCCGCGGCGAGCACCACGTCGCAAGGCGCGTGCCGCGAGGCGGACGGCCGGCTAGTTCGGCTGCTCCTGGCGCGCGCAGGCATGGACGCCCAACTCGTAGCGCAGACGATCTGCGACGGCTTCCAGCGCTATCGAGATCGTTTCGCCGAAATCACGCTTGCGGCAAAACCACGCTTCGAGCGCGCCGCCTGGCTGGAAGGCCAGATCGCGAGCGCCGAGCGACTGGAAATGTACAAGTCACACACGCACGGTGTGGTTGAAGACCTACGGCGGCTCGCGTCCGCGCAGAATTTGACGCCAGCACATTGGCGCGCCGCGAAGCATGCTTACGTCGATATCATTCGCCGTCTCCCCGACTTCGATCTCGCTGAGACGTTCTTCAATTCGATCAATCGCGACATGAGCGAGTCGTGGGAAGTGGACGATACCCAGATGTTCGTATGGAGCGAATTCGAGCGCGCGCCCGTTGCGCCGGCCGTGCCGATCTTCACGAGCTACCGGTTCGGTCGCGACATGGTCGGCACCGTCCGGGCCATGCTCGACTCTTTCGCGTTCATCCTGCCTTGGCAGGACATCGATCGCGACGTTCGCAACGTGTTGCGCTCGCTTGCCGAAGCGCGGCCCGAGATCAAGCGAACTACAGGACTCGAAGTGCAGATTCTGAACACGGTCTTCTATCGCAACAAAGGCGCATATCTGGTCGGCAAGCTGTTGGACGGTGATCGCTTCTGGCCGGTGGTGCTCGCGATTTTGAACGAGCACGACGAGCTGTACGTCGATACGCTCATTTGCGACGAAGACGAGCTGTCGGTCGTGTTCAGCTTCACGCGTTCATACTTCATGGCCGACGCGCCACATCCCAGCGCACTGGTCGAGTACTTGAACGAGTTGTTGCCGGGAAAGATGCGCTCGGAGTTGTACGCTTCCATCGGGATGCACAAGCACGGCAAGACGGAGTTCTATCGAGGATTCTTGACGCATCTGGCGCGCACCAAGGACCAATTCATCATCGCGCCCGGCATCAAGGGCATGGTGATGTCTGTGTTCACGCTGCCGTCCTACCAAACGGTCTTCAAGGTGATCAAGGACGAGTTCGCGCCACAGAAGAACATCACACGCGACGAAGTGAAGGAGAAGTACTACACGGTGAAGACCCACGACCGCGTTGGACGTATGGCCGACACTCAAGAATTCGACCACTTCACGTTTCCGCGCGCGCGCTTCTCGGACGAACTCGTCAACGAGCTACGACGTGTGGCGGCGAGCTCACTCACACTCACCGACGATTTGGTGATTATCTCGCACTTGTATACCGAACGACTGATGACGCCGCTCAATCTCTACATCGAATCCGCAACCCCACGCGAGCTGCGCGATGCGCTCGACGAGTACGGCAACGCCATCAAACAACTCGCTGCCGCCAACATTTTTCCCGGCGACATGTTGCTCAAGAACTTCGGCGTCACGCGTCACGGCCGAGTGGTGTTCTACGACTACGACGAAATCAGCTACCTCACCGATGTGAACTTCCGAGCGCTACCCGAGGCACGCACGGCAGAAGAAGAGCTGTCGGCCGAAGCCTGGTACGGCGTCGGCCCTCATGACGTGTTCCCTGAGGAATTCCGCCGCTTCCTGTTCGCCAAACCGGAGATCAAGCGCATCTTCACCGAGCTGCACGGCGAGCTGTTCGATCCCGAATACTGGTGCGGCCTGCAGGACACCATACGTAGCGGACAAGTCATGGACGTATTTCCCTACCGTCGCAAGAAGCGCTTCGCACGCCGCGCCGACGCGGCCTGATTCCGTCTAGAGACGCCGTCTGACCTCACGGTAGCCCGCGGTGACAAGCGCCGCGAGCGCCTCGCGATCGATCTCGTTGTCGGGGCGCAGCTTGACATGCCGCATGCGCTTGCCGGTGCCTTGCAACAAACCCGAGGGATCCTTCAAACGGGCGCCGAGAAAGAAACCGACGTTGACGTGCGACGTAAACGCATTGACATAACCGAACGCGGCATCGCCGACACACGCGGTTGGGCAGCCGTCGTGCATCAGCTCGCGAACGTCGGGGCCGCAGGCGCGCAGGACGTCGAACCATTCGCGCGCAAGCCCGCCGAGCATCGGCGGCTGCAGCTCGAACCATGCCTCGACGGCCGGGTCGCGCTCGACGCCGCCGGCGAGCCTGAACAGTTGGTCCATCCCCTTGCTCCTCAATCCTCTATCATCGCTCGTGTCGATCGGGCGAGGCGGAAAGATGATACGCGGGTCTTGTCTATGCGGCGCCGTGACTTTCGAGGTCGACCGCGCCACCGGGCCGTTCGAGCTCTGCCACTGCAATCGCTGCCGCAAAGTGAGCGGTTCCGCCTTCATGGCCGGTGTCGCCGTACTGCGCAGCGAGTTTCGGCTGCGTAGTGGGCGGGACCGCATCAGGCGTTATCGCGCACCGTTGCTGGAATCACCGCCACCCTACGAGGTTTGCTTCTGCGGCGAATGTGGGTCACCGCTGCCGGATCCCGACGGCACTTCCGAGGTGATGGAGCTCCC
>QJXZ01000340.1 GCA_003248125.1 Gammaproteobacteria bacterium
CGGCACACCCAAGAATTGCACACGATCGCGCGCCTCACCTGCCATGTTGGCGCCTGGCGCAATGTCGCAGTCGCCGATGTCGAGGACGATGACCTCCACCGGGTCGCCGATCACATAACAAACCTGCTCGACCGAGCGCGCCCAAGGCACGTGCTCGAGGCGCACCGAAACTTCGGCCCCTTCGCCGCTGTGTGAATCTGCGATGCCGAGCGTCAGCGTCGCGGCGCGCGATTCACAGCCGCCGATACCCATCAAATAATTGGCCACCAGTGCCTCGGCCAGCGGCGCCGGCAACGCGTGTCGACCTGCGACCTTGAGCAGACGCACGGCATCGGCAAGCGTGCCCCCCATCTCCGGCGTGGCGAGCAAGGGCAGGCCGTTGTCGACCATCACCTGCCACAGCGCACGCGGAAAGGCGCCTTGCTCAACGGCATCGAGCAGCGTCTTGTCGCAATGATCGCGGAAGATGCGGTCGGCAGTTTCGAGCAATAGTTGGGTTTCGCTCATCAGCGCAGTCCCAATCCGCGGGCGATGACGCCGCGCAGGATCTCTCGTGTCCCGCCGCGCAGCGTGAACGAAGGTGCGTGCAGCAGTGTCTGCACCAACGTCGCTCGAAAACGGCTGTCATCCTCCAGGTGCGGGGCGGCCAGCCGCAATACTTCGGGCACGTGTTTCTCGAAGTCGTTGCCGAGCGCCTTCACGAGCGCAGCTTCCAGGGCCGGGTTCTGCCCCGCCTCCAACATGCCGGCGACCGACACCGACATCTGCCGCAACGTCATGATGTGGGCGACGAGTCGGCCGATCACCGCCGCCTCATGGTCACTCGGCGCCGTCCCCACGGCACGGACGAATTCCACCAGCACCCGGAACGAAGACAGAAATCGCTCCGGCCCGCTGCGCTCGTAGCCGAGTTCGCTCGTCACCTGCTCCCAGCCGTTGCCTTCGACACCAACCAAATTGTCCGCAGGCACGAAGCAGTCTTCGAACACCACCTCGTTGAAGTCTTCGTCGCCCGCGAGGTTACGGATCGGCCGCACCTTCACACCGGGTGCCTTCAAGTCGATCAAGAGTTGCGACAGCCCGGCGTGCCGGTTGTCGCTCGACGGCGAAGTTCGCACCAGCGCGATGATGAAGTGATTGCGGTGCGCATCGGTGGTCCAAACCTTGGTGCCATTGACGACGTAGCCGTCACCGCGTCGCTCGGCGTGGGTGCGCACGCTTGCCAGGTCGGACCCCGAATCGGGTTCGCTCATGCCGATCGAGAAAAAACATTCGCCCTTGACGATGGCGGGCAGGAATCGCTGCCGCTGCGCCTCGGTGCCGTAGCGCAGCAGCAACGGACCGCTTTGGCGGTCGGCAATCCAGTGCGCGGAAACCGGCGCGCCGGACGCGAGCAATTCCTCCGTGACCACGTAGCGTTCGAAGAAGCTGCGGCCACCACCGCCGTACTTCGTTGGCCACGTCATGCCGATGAAACCGTTGCGTCCCAGGGCACGTGAGAACGCGGGATCGTGACCCTGGTTGAAGTCGGAATCGGGCAAGCCGCCGGTGGGCAGCGCTGTCGCGAGAAAGGCGCGTATCTCGCCTCTGAGCGCTTCGGCCGAGGCCGGCAAGCGCACGTCGTCGAACTTCAGTCCTTGCACGAACGGGTGTTTTTTCCGATGGAAGGGCTACGTTAGACGCCCGGCGATTCGCCGGCAACCCCGCCGCCCGCTAACATACGAACCCAACTTCCTGGGTACATCGTATGGCGGACAAACCCAGCTATCTCGGGCTGCTCAATGCCATCGCCGTCGGCGAAGGGCGCGCGTACACGCTGCTCGACGCATGGGCCAAGGCCACACCCAATGCCGCTGTGGCGGCCGTCCTCAATCTTGTGGCCATCCGCGAACGGGAACACGCCGCTGCGTTCACCAAGCGCCTCTGCGAGCTCGGATTCGGCATCAAGGAAGCGCCGCGCGGCGACTTCGATGCAAAACTCGTATTCGCGAAATCCGACGCTGCGGATCGCGACAAGTTCGAATCGGTGCTCGGCTACGCCAAGAGCGAGCGCACGGACGATCCACTCGCGGCCGTGTTCAGCGACCGGACCATCGACGTTCAGACTGGTGAGCTGCTCGGCCGCTACATCGCCGAAGAGCGCGACAGCGAACGGCGCCTGCGCGCGTGCTACGCCAGCCTCGGCAAGGACACCGCAGCCGACCAGGCGCTGGCCGAGATCTGCGCTCGTCTCGAGCGTTTGACGGCCAGCATCGAAGAGCTGAAGTCCTTAAGGCGGCACTGATCGAATGGATCGATGACGTCACGATTCGAAGCGGAGTTCCGGCCGGTGCTCGACGAGATCGAACATCGCGCCGCCGTTGCCGGACGCTTCATCGACAAGGATCTCTACCAGGTCTACATCACCACGTTGTGGTCGAACGTGGTGATGTACCCGGACGACGTCGGCCTCGCGGAAGCCGACCTGGAACCGCTGCACGATTACTTGAACGAGTCGGTTGCACGTGTGCTCGGCGCCGATCGAACCCTCACCGACTGCTTTCGGTTTCTGAATACCAAAGCCGGCGAACAAGCCATGGACCGCTGCCGCCTGAGCCGCACACACCGCGAGCTGTTGCAGTATTTCTGCTCGATGATCCTCGACCCGGAGGGTCACCGACGCTGGGCGGCGGAAGTGCAGAAAGACAACCGCTGAAATCGGTGACAGTTACCGATTTCACCAACCACGGTCGCCCGACGAGGAAAAACTCACGAAATCGGTAACTGTCACCGATTCGAGCCCATCACGTTCACCACCAGCTCACGCTCTCCGCGGTGGTGTCGATGCTCCCAGAGAAAGATGCCCTGCCAGGTACCGAGCATGAGCGCGCCATCGGCGATGGGCACCGACACGCTGACCGCCGTCAGCGCTGCCTTGATGTGCGCCGGCATGTCGTCGGGACCTTCCATCGTGTGGGTATAGAGCGGATCGCGCTCCGGCACGAGGCGATCGAGCCAGCGCTCCAAATCGCGCCGAGCGCTGGGGTCGGCGTTCTCTTGAACGAGCAGGCTTGCCGACGTATGGCGGATGAACACCGTCGCAAGACCGGCCGTGACGCCGCTCACACTCACCTTTTCCCTCACTGTGTGCGTGACGTCATAGAGCCCCTGACCCGATACCGATACCTTCACGAGGTGATTCATGGACGATGGCGCGTTCGCTCGCCTCAAACGGTGGCGATCGCCCCAGAATAACCAAAAGCTCGAAAGGACGCCTATGCCGCAAGCGCCGCAATTGCGCAGGCCGGAACTCGTTGCCGCCGCCGTTGCGGCCCTTAGTTTCGCGCTGGGGCTGCTTGCGCTCACGCACGTTCCAGACTCGGGGCTCGGCGCCGCGATGTTCCTGATTGCACTGCTGTCGATCGGCCGCCTGCCGGAGCGGGGCATCGTGCTCGGCGCTGCGCTCGTCGCGTCGCTGGCGACCATCGCGCCGCGCGTCTGGCATTGGTACAGCGCGGACATGCCGCTCGTGCACGTCGACACGGTGATCTGGTGTGCGATGTACTGGATGGCTGCCGCGTCACTGACGTGGGATCCGCGCCGCCGACAAGTCGGCATCCGGCAGTTGGCCGATGCCTTCGCGCATGCACCAGCGCCGATGGCGCTCGCCGACCGCGGCGGCACCATCCTCGATGCCAACGACGCCTTCACGACATTGATCGGAGTCGAACGCACGCGATTACTGAATACGCCGCTCTTCGACCTACTCGGCGCCATGCTCTGGGAGAACCTGCGCGCCGAGCGCACGCAGCTCGTCCGTGGGCAGCTCGAGCACATCCAGTTCGAGCGCGAGTTCACGCTACCGGACGGCCGCGCCATCTGGGCCAGCGTCTACAGTCGCGTGGTACGCGATACATCGGGACGACCAGCGTTCATCGTCATACAGGTACTCGATCTATCGGAGCAGCGCCGCGCACAGCATGCCCTCGCGGTGAGCGAATCACGCTTCCGAGGCATCATCGAGAACACCGGCGAACTCACCATGGTGATCGGTCTCGACGGCCGCATCAGCTACGCAAACCCGAAGGCCTATGATGTGTTCGGCGTGCGTGCAACAGCGCTGGTGGGTGCGCGGCCGCTACCGCTCATCCACTCTAGCGATCGCAACGAATTCGGCCGCACGTTCGTACGCTCGCAGCATCGACCACGCGAAACCTTCCGTCTGCGGCGCGTGCGGCTCGAAGGCGCGGAGGACACGTTCCTCGACGTACAGATGACCGGGCTCGGTGAAACCCCTGGAATATCCGGCACCGTCGTCACTGGTCGCGTCACTACCGAGCAAGTGCGGACCGAGAAACAGCTGCGCAACAGCGAGTCGAAATTCTCCACGGTCTTTCATTCGAGCCCCGACGCCATTCTCATTCTGCGCAACACCGACAGCGTCATCGTCGACTTCAACACGAGCTTCACACGCTTGCTCGGATACACGCGCGAGGATGCGATCGGCCGGCCCGAGCCTTCGCTCGCCATCTGGTCCAATGCCCAAGATCGCACACGCGTCCAGGCCGCGCTCGAGCGGCATCACGAGTGTCTCGACTACGAGACGCAGCTGGTCGCCAAAAACGGCGAAATCATGCACACCGAGATCTCGCTGCGATACGTCGAGCTCGACGGCGAGCTCTGCGTGCTGTGCATCGGTCGCGACATCACCAAACGGCGCGAAGCCGAAGCGGCCGCCAAGGACAGCGAGGAAAAGTTCGCGCGTATCTTCAGCGCCAGCCCCGACGGCATCGTCATCATCGGACTCGACGACGGCCGCATTCTCGACATCAACGATGCCTTCCTGAAGGCGTCCGGATTCGAAGTCGACGAGCTAGTAGGTCATCAACTCGGCAAGCTGCCGATCTTCGCCGATCAGAGTCAATTGAAGGTCGCCACCCAGCGGGTGATGTCCGCCGGCAGCTACAGCAACATGGAGTTCTCCTTCCTGACCAAGTCCGGCGAGAACATCCCGGCGCTGGTGTCAGCCACCGTGGTCGAACTCGAGGGTAGGCGCAGTCTGATCTGCATCGCCAAAGACAATCGTACGCAGCGAGAGACGGAAGAAAAGTTGAAGCGCAGCGAAGCACGCTTCCGAGGCACGTTCGAAAATGCACCGATCGGCATGTTGCTGGTGGCCACCGACGGCCAGATCTTCCAAGCGAATCGCTTCGCGTTGGAACTACTCGAGTATTCCGAATCCGACTTGATCGACGCCCACATCAGCCGCCTGGTGCCGAACGAGGAACGCCGCCTTCTCAAGGACGAACTCGGCCGCATGCTGCACCACGACAAGAGCGTCAGCCATTCGGAGCGACGCCTGGTCAGTAACACGGGCGCGGAGATCTGGACCAACTTCCACGTCGTGATGCTGCGATCGGCATCGGGCGAACCGCTCTACTACATCGTGCAGATCGCCGACATCACCGACCTCAAGCAAGGCCAGGCGATGATGGAGCGCATGGCCTTCTACGATACGCTCACCGATCTCGCCAACCGCCGCTTGTTTGGCAATCGGCTCGAGCAGGCGATACAACACGCCATCCGCACCAAGCGGCACGCGGCGCTGCTGTATCTCGATCTCGACCAATTCAAACGAGTGAACGATACCCTCGGTCACGAAGCCGGGGACGAGCTTCTGAAGGAAGTGGCGTACCGCCTGTCGCACTGTGTGCGCAACGAAGACACCGTAGCCCGTCCAGGCGGCGATGAATTCACGATCCTGCTCTACGACATCGCTTCACCAGCCGATGCGGGCATCGTCGCGGAGAAGATCCTCGAGCGGCTGCGGCTACCCATCTCGATCTCGGGACATCAGCTGGTGGTCACCACCAGCATCGGTATCACAGTCATCCCGGAAGATTCCGCGCAGCCGAACGTGCTCACCAAGAACGCCGACCTCGCGATGTATCGGGCAAAGGAGCATGGCGGCAACAACTATCAGTACTACTCGGAGGACATGAACACCGAAGCCCAAGAACGGCTGAAGACCGAAAACGAGCTGCGCCAAGCGCTGAAGCGCAACGAATTCGAACTCTACTTCCAGCCGAAGGTTCGCTTGGCGGACAACCGGATCGTCGGTGTCGAAGCGCTCATTCGCTGGCATCATCCCGAGCGCGGTCTGCTGCCACCCGACCAATTCATCAACATCGCCGAAGAAACGGGTGTCATCGTCGGCATCGGCAGCTGGGCGATCGAAGCCGCCTGCAGCACCGTTCAGGACTTGTCTCGGGCAACAGCCACGCCACTGCAGGTCGGCGTGAACCTGTCCGCGCGCCAATTCAAGGATCCCGAACTCATCCGCACCATTCGTCGCTGTATTCGCGAATCCGGCCTCGCAGCCAACCAGCTCGAAATCGAGATCACTGAGAGCATGCTCATCGACGACCGCGAGACGGCACAATACACGGTAGAACGCCTTCGCGAGCTCGGTGTTCGCATCGCCATCGACGACTTCGGCACCGGTTACTCGGCGCTGCATTACTTGAAGCGCCTGCCGATCGACACCATCAAGATCGACCGCAGCTTCGTCATGGAGATTCCGAACAACGACGAGGACGTCGCCATTACCACCGCCATCATTGCGATGGCGCATCGGCTCAATCTCGAGGTGGTCGCTGAAGGTATCGAGACTGTCGAGCAGCTCGGCTTCTTGCGCGATCAACAATGCGAATTCGGCCAGGGTTACTTGTTCAGCCGACCGATTCCAGCGCGCGAGTTGCGCAAGTTTCTCGATCCGAACGTCACTCTGATGCGACCCCGGGGCCGTTCGACTCAGCGTTAGCCGAGTGTCCGTTGGCCGCATCCGTATGCCACCTCTCGTGGGCCGTCTGAAACAGCGCGACCGCGCGATTCGCGTCCGGTTCGAACAGATCGCCCTCGATCCAACCGCCCGATTCAGCGGCGGTGAAGGTGACGGCCGACTCGTCGCGCAGCAGCACAGTCAGGCCATGATCGGTGAGCACGCCGACGCGGTAGTCATGCTCGAGCGGTGCAAGCCCAGCGCCGTTCTGTAGCAGGTCACGGCCAAAGAATCCCTCGTCAGCAGCTACTCCAAGCAACGCGAGCGCGGTCGTCGGCAAATCCATGGCCGAAGCGATTTCCGAACGCGCGCCGGCTGCGAGGCCAGCCGGCCAAATCATCAACACGGGCGTTCGGAACGACGACACTGGTATCAAACCGTTACCCTTCGCGCGCGGCCCGTGATCCGGGACGATGACGAACAGCGTGTCGCGATACCAATCCCGACTCGATGCCTGCGCCATGAATTGGCCGAGTGCCCAATCGGCGTAGGCAATCGCATTCTCGAGCCGGCGCTCGTCGGCGCGCAGCGCAATTCGGCCCGGCGGAAAGTCGAATGGCCGATGATTGGATACCGTCAAGGTTGCGAGAAATACTCGAGCATCGCCGCGCGTTCGCGCATCCATCTCGGCGAGAACGCGATCGAACAGAAACTCGTCGGCCACACCCCAAGACGTCTCGAATTCGTCGCCGCGGAAGTCGTCCCTCGTCAGCACGGTATGAAAGCCGATGCCACGCCAATAGCGCTCGAAGTTGCTGAAGCCTGGCCAGCCGCCGTACACGAATAACGTCTCGAAGCCGGACTTGGCGAGCACACGCGGAAGCGACGGCAGCCGTTCGAAGCCCGGCCGCTGATTGAGCGCGATTCCGGGCAACGGCGGATATCCGTTGAGCAGTGCTTCGAGTCCGCGCGTCGTGCGCGTACCGGTCGCATAGAGATGGTCGAAGTACACGCCCGAGTGTCGCAGCGAATCGAACGCCGGCATGTATCGCGCTCGCTCTTCGGCATCCCACCACGTAGCGCCGCCGAACGACTCCTCGATCACGAGCAGCAAGTGACGTGGCGCCGCGCGCAATGAACGCGGTGACGGTTCGGCGGTCGCGAGTAGAGCGCGGCGAGTGGGTTCGTCGAGCGCAGGGAACACCCCTACCCAGCGATTGGTATCCGTGCGCATCGCATGCACGGCATTGACTAGGCCATTGCTGGCTGCCTCGTTCACCTCACGCGACAGACCCGGTCGCAATGGTGTCGCTTCGGCGGCGACGATCGGCAGCAGCAGTGCCGCGCAGAGCGCGGCGCCAATGCGCCGCCACTGAGGTCGCGGCATGGCCGCCAAGCGACCCGCCAGCGGCCGTAGAACCCGATGCACCACCAGAATCAGCGCGATTACCGGCACGATCAGTAGGCTGATGAAGAACTGGTCCTCGAGAAACGCCATCACCTCGACCGGAAACGCCAGGTAGTGGAACACGAGCCGATCCACGCGGTTGCCGAACTCGAACCAAAAAAACGCATCAAGGACGGCAACCAGACACGCGACGATCACGACTGCGGTGAGCGCAAAGCGAACCGCGCGGGGCACCCAAAGCGCCAACAGCGCAAGCGGAAAGCACAACCATGCAATGGCAAGCGCATCGTTTGCCAAACCGAAAGACCAGATTTGGTAGATCGCGCGCTCTGGTATCACGACGTCGAGCGGCAGCGTGTACACCATGTACGCGCGCGCGCCGAGCATCGGCACGAGGAGCAACACCACGGCCTGCAGAAACGGATTCATACGCCGAGTCGCTCAGCCTCCGAGTTCTTGTGCGCGAGCGTCAGCAGCACGGGTAGCACGAGAATCGTGAATACGAGCAAGAACGCCACGGCAATCGTCAATAGTTCCCCAATCGATGCGGTGCCGCGATGCGGCGATAGCGCCAACGCCGCGAACGCACCGACAGTCGTAAGGGTCGACAACAACACCGCACGCGGCGTGCTGGAGTGCATGAGGTGACCAACGTCGCCCTCGCGGCGAAAGCGCTCCACGACATGAATGCCGTTGTCGACCCCGAGCCCGAATATCAGTGGCAAGACCAGAATGTTCGCCATGTTGAACGGCGCGTCGAACAGCACCGCGGTCGCTACGGTGAAGACGGCAGTCAACGACAGCGGCACCATCACCAAAACGGCATCACGGACGCTGCGTAGGGCGAAAACCAGTACCATCCCGATCGCGAGCATGGCGAACACCAGCGCCTGAGTGAACGAGGCGACCACGATGTTGCCCACACCCCATTCGATGACTGGTCTTCCGGTGGCCGATGGGACGATGTCGCGCACACGCTCGACGAACGTCTTCAGCTGCTCGACTCGCGCAATGTCGGTTGCAGGCAGCACCTGCACGAGGAACGCGCCGTTCCGACTCTCGAGACGCTCGCGCAGCCGCTCCGGCAGATCGTCGAACTGCAACGGCGCTACCGCCACTGCCCGTCGCAGCCAGTCGAGCTCGGGCTCGAGATCGGTCAACACACCGAGTTCGAAGCTTCGCACCGCACCGGCACCGCGCGCCTTCAGCTCGGTGAGCAGACTTTCGAAGCGTCGCAGCCGCGGCCCGAACGATTCGTCGCTGGTAGGATTCGCCGCTATCGCGTCGATGAGGTCGTTGAGCGCGTCCATGCGCTCGGCATCGCTGGGACGTGGCGCCTGCCGCAACGGCACCAACGCGCTGTCCAGCATGAACGCCAGATCGTCGAGCGAAGACAGCTTGGCATCCTGGTCGTCCGGCAGGTAGTCGATCGGTGTTCGCACTTCTTTGACAACGTCGAGCGCGGCGACACGCGCAAGCGTCTCGTCCATCCCCGGCGATTCCGTGAGCACCGTCAAGGAGTAGTCGGTGACGATCCCCTCGTCGTTCAACAGCGCAAGCGTCTGCATCGACTCGGATTTCGGATCGCGCAACGCCAGTACGCTGAAGTCGAAGTACGCCTTGCTATCGATGTAGATCGCCACGGCCGACACCGTGGCGAGCACAGGCAACATGACCAGCCGTGCGCGGACGAGTGCATTCACCCAACGGTCTACCGATGGTACTTCGACCGAGCGCAGGCGCCGCGGCCCGCCAAATGCGGCGAAGAAGGCCGGCAGCAGCACGAAGGTCAAGGCGGCCGCGATCACGATGCCTCCCGCCGAGATGATGCCGAGGTCCGCGAGGCCAGCGTACTCGGTGGGCACGAACGCCAAGAATCCGAGCGCGGTGGTGGTGCTGCACAGCACGATCGCACCCCCGACACTGCTCGCGGCGCGTTGAAGCGCTGCGACGTTGTCGTCGCCTCGCGACAGGGCTTCTTCGTATCGCAGGTTGAAGTGAATCGAGAAGTCGACGCCGATGCCGAAGAACATGGCGAGGAAGATCAGGCTCAGGGTGTTGAACTCACCAACCGAAAGCATTGCCCAGCCGGTGGTCCACACCACACCGACCAGAAGCAGCAACAGTGCCGCGACTATCATTCGACCCGATCGAATGCCGAAGAACAGCACCACGGCGAGCAACACGAACGAAACACCGCCCGCGAGCGCAACACCTTCTTGCGCCGCCCTGATCTCTTCGTGGGACAGGGCGATCTCTCCGCCGACGCGCACGGTGACCCCTTCATCGACATGCGTGGCACGGATGATCTCGCGAACCTCTGCCATCACTGTGCTGTTCGGTAGCGGTTCACCGTACTCGGCGCGCCCCTTGGCGAATATCACGCGGTGGATCGATTTACCTTCCGTGTCGAAGAACTCGTCGGTCCAACGAATTGCGCCACCTTCGCCATGCAATACGCCTTGCGCCGACTCGATCAAGAGATCGAGCACGCGCTCGAAGCCGGCCACCGGCTCGTTTTCGACACCGTCGCGCACGACCTCGAGCACACCGCGCAGGCTCGGATCTTCGGCGACTGCAGTCAGCATAGGCTGGGCTTCCGCCAATCGGTCGACCAGACGCTCGAGGTCGTCCATGTCGAGATACAGCAGCGCGTGATCACGAAAGAACGGATCATTGGCGGGTGAATAGACGTCCTGAAAGACTTGCGAGCGCATCGTCATCGCATTCTCGATGCGCCGCGCGGTGTCTTCGACGCCTTGAAACGAGGTGCCCGACACCACCACCATCAACGTATCGATCAGCATCGGAAACTCGGCTTCGAAGCGATCGAAATCCGCGCGCCATGTCGCGCCTTGCTCTATCAGCGCACCGAGGTCGGAGTTCATGCGGAATCGCTCGGCACCGAACCAGCCGAGAAACGCCGTCGACAACGCAACCAGCAGCAACGAAATCCGAGGTGCATGCGCAACGCGACCCACGAGCCACGGCACCCAAGCGAACAGATCACTGCGCATCGTCGTCGCTCTCGTCGAGTGCCTCGTCGAGAAAATCCTCGACTGGCGGGTCGCCGTCGTACAACTTATCGAGGCGCCGCTGGTGGTTGCCCTCGCGGGTGAATGCGTAAGGATCCAGGGCGGCGGCATCGCGCGCATCGGTCGCGGTGAGTGCCGACGATCGCAAACTGAGCGAATCGAGCGTAGCGACGGGCCAACCGTAGGCGTCGCCCAGCAACCAGCGCGGCGACAAGAACCGGTTCAAGACGTCGCCTGGCAGATCGCGCACGGTGGTCGGCCCCACGATCGGCAAATACAGCACCCGAGAGCGGCGGTATCCCCAAGTCGCAAAAACCTGTCCCAGATCCTCATCCTGGAATTCGATGCCGGCACGGCCCGCCACATCGATCAACCCTGCGAGTCCAACCGTGGAATTGAGCAAGAAGCGCCCTAGATCCTTGCCACCCCGATCGAATTTGCCTTGCAGAAAACCGCACAATGCCGACAACGGGGTGCGAAGGTTCTGGAAGAAGTTCGCGATACCGGTCTCTACCGGCGCCGGGAACACCGATGCATAGCCGCGCGCCAGCGGCTGCAATGCGACGCGGTCGGCAACATCCATCGCTCGGTAGGACGCGCGGTTGAACCCCTCCCACGGATCATAGGCTTGCATCTCCGGCACAGGGTCGCTAGCACAGGCGCCGAGCCCTGCGAGCGACGTCGCCAGTAACCCGACACGCAGCCACTTCACTGCGCCGCCTCGTCCATCCCGTCGTCTCGGTATGCCGCGATCTTGCTGCGGATGTCGGCCAGCAAACCATCGAATCCCTTTCGCCCGATGATTGCGGTGTAGTCGGCGCGCCGCAGCGACAGGTCGCTCACACCGTCGGCGACGATGTTGTAGATCCGCCCGTTGGTCAGGTAGTAGTCGAGCGTCACCGCATCTGCATCGACGCGCACCAGACGAGTCTTGACCACGCTGCGATCGGCCTTCGGTGCTTCGACACCCGTCGTCTCGAATCGTTGATCGTTGAAGCGGTCGAATCGGTCGGCATAGGTGGCGACGATCAACGACTCGAGTAGTTCCGCGAACTGAGTTCGGCCGTGGTCGTCGAGTTCACGCCAGGTTCGACCAAGGCTCACGCGCGCAATCGTGTCCACATCGAACGCCACCTCGACCTGCGGCCCGATGATCGCCGCGCGATCAGCGAAGTTGCCACCCGATTTCATTGCTCGTATCAACGTGTCGTTGAACTGCTCGACGGTGTCGCGATCGTCGGCTGCGGCTAACGCGCATGGCAGTAGTAGCGCGACCAGTAGAAGGCGTCGGATCGACATCGATGTCACCGGCGAACCATGACGCGATGGTAGTGGGTCGGGCGATCGCCGTTCAATCCGACGCACTACAGCAGCTTTCCGAGTCCGAGACTCACGGCGGGAACGTAGGTGATGACGACGAGCGCCGCCAATAGCACCCACATGAACGGCCAGCTTGCCGCATATAGCTCGGTCACCGGTTTCTCGAAGCGATAGCTGGCAATAAAGAGATTCATGCCGATTGGCGGTGTGAAGTATCCAATCTGCATGTTGGCGAGAAAGATGATGCCGAGATGAACTGGATCGATGCCGTAGCCGATCGCGACCGGCAGGATGAGCGGCACCATGATGACGAGCGCCGCGAACACGTCGAGCACCGCACCGAGCAGAAGGAGCATCACGTTGAGTAGCAAGAGAAACGTGAGCGGACTCTCGATGTGCGCACGCACGAACTCGAACGCGCGCTGCGGTACTTCGGCATCGACCAAGAAGTTGGTGAAGGCAAGCGCGGCACCGAGTATCAGCAGTATGCCCCCTACCATCACCATCGACTCACGCACGATGCGACCCAGATCCGCGAGCCGTACCTCGCGATAGGCGAAAACCTCGACCAAGGTCACATAAAGGGCCGTAACCGCAGCGGCTTCGGATATCGCAAAGAAGCCGCCGTAGATGCCGCCGAGAATGAACACCGGCAATGGTAGCTCCCACCGCGCCGCGACGACCGCTCGCCATAAGTGCGCCCACGAAAATGGCGCGCGCGGGATCTTGCCGCCGCGGTGACGGAACATCGCCCACAACGACAGCAACACGACCATCAGAGCCGCGGGAACGAGGCCTGCGATGAACAAATCGGCGAGTTCGAACTCCACGCCTTCGAGTTGCTGCGCAACGATGCCGTACAAGATCAGCGGCACCGACGGCACGATCAGGAGACCAAGGCTGCCCGACGTGGTGACGAGACCGAGGCTGAACCGCTCCTCGTACCCGGCTCGTACCAGGGCCGGCAGCAGCAGCGCACCGAGCGCGACGATCGTGACCCCAGATGCGCCGGTCAGCGCCGTGAAGAACGCGCACACCATCAGCGCAACCACGGCCAGGCCAGCCGGCATCCAACCCGCGATACTCTGGAACAACGACACCAGCCGCTCCGACGTCTTCGCGTTCGCGAGCACATAGCCGGAATAGGTGAACAGCGGCAGTGCGACGAGCATCGGTGTGTCGGCAATACGGTAGAGTTCGACCGTCACGATCGACAGATCGATCTCCGACGCATAGAAGCCGAGCATCGCGGCGCCCAACACGACCGCGAACAGCGGGGCACCGGCCACGGCGATGAGCACGAGCGCAACGACCGCTGCGCCTATCACTTCGGCCCCATCACGGCTCGCAGCGCATACTTGAGCGCAATGATCGCGAAACCGACCGGCAAGATCGCTTCACAAACCCATGCTGGCACGGCACCGAATGCCATCGACCCATACTCGTACTCGACCCGCACGAACAATGCTGCGTACCACGCGAACACGCCGCTGATCGCGGCCGCGAACGCAGAAGTCAGGCGCATCAGCAGATACCGGTACCGTTCCGACATGTATCGAGCGACGAGATCGATACGAATGTGATCGTCGTTGCGCGACGCCACCATCGCACCGATCACCGTCACCCAGAGCACGGCGACGCGCACATACGCATCACCCCAGCCGATGCCGCCGCCCCACAGATTGCGGGCGACGATCTGATAGACCGCAACGAAGACGAGGGTGAAGAAGAGCACGACCAGCAGTCCGCGCTCGGCACGCTCCAGCGAGTCGAGTACTCGACCGAGCCCGTTGCCCGCGATGCTGTGCTCGTGTGCGGGGCCGTCGCTAATGTTCGGCTCCCGACCGATACGACGTCAGGTGTTCGACCATCGTCTGGTAGGCGCCGCGACTCACGATGCCCTGGTCGATCATGTGCTCCGTGGCCATGTGTGCACGCGCTAGCCATTCCTCTGCCTGCGCGGGGGACGGCGTGATGCTAGTGACGCCCTGCCGACCCAGCGCACGCAGCGCCGCCGTATGATCCGCTCGGTTGCCCGCATCCACCTGCCCGAGCCGCTCGGCCATGATGCGGCTGACGATCGCCCGATCGCCGTCCGGCAACGAGTCTATGGCCGGGTTGGCGAGTACGAAGGTGCCATAGACGTACAAGAGCGGCATTTCGATCAGGTACTTCAGCTGCGTGTGCCATTGCAATGCGACGGCGCCGACCGGCGGCATCGCCACCGCGTTGATCAGTCCGGTTTGCAGACCGGCCAACACGTCGGCAATGGTGAGCGGAACGGGCGCGATGCCGAACGCCTGAGCCGCATACGCGGCGCCCGGGTCGCCGTCGGGCACCCATACCTTCTGAGTACGGGCACCTTCGACGCTGGCGTCGTTGACGTTGCTCATCGCGTAAGCAAAACCCACTTCGGCGATGCCGAGCGCCGTGAAACCGTTCGATTTCAGGCCTTCGAGAATGTAGTGGTCCATGTGCCCACGCACATAGTCCACCTCGCCCAGATCGTTGAACACCATCGGTAGGCTGTAGAGTTGCACGTCGGAGAACGTGTTCGTCAGCGCACCGCCGGTGAGCGCCGCACCTTGCAGTTGCCCAAAGCGAATCTTGCGCAGCACGGCTTTGTCGTCACCCATGACCCCGCCTGGGTAATACTTGAGCCGCACGCGGCCATCGGTTGCGGCGGCGATTTGTTCACCGGCGTCGCGCATCTGCTTCATCCACGCAGAGCCTTCGGGCGACAGCGTCGCAATTTTCAACGTGACGGCGTCTGCAGGAAGCGCACATCCAAGCGCCAGCAGCAACGCGAAGACACCTGCTATTTTCGAATCGACCATCAACATCCCTCGCATTAGAAGTACTCGTCAGCGTCCGCCAAGAGCACACGTGCCTGCTCTTGCGCGATAGCGTTCACGAGTGTGAGTCCCGGTTCCTGAACGGGCGCTGAAAGCACCTCGTTCAGCAATTCATCGTGTAGTTCGCGATCGAACAGCAGCCGCGCATAAGAGCGCGCGAACATCACCTTCACCATCAGATAGCGACCGTTCGACGCGGCAATCGCACGCTCGAAGTAGTCACGTCCGAGCTCTGGGCGGCCGCCCATGGCGGGCGGCAGCAACGTTTCCAGCACACCGAGGTACAGGTAGGGGCCGCCGTGATCATACGTACCGTCCAGTTCCGCTACCTTGGCCATCAACGCCTTGACGCGCGAAAGCTCGGCAATGGCATCCCAATCGTCGCTATGCACCTGAATCCAGCCGGCCCACGCCGATCCCAATCCGTATGCCACTTCGACGTCGCTCGGGCGCAGCTTCGATACCCACCCCGAGAACTCTTCGAACTGCTGCGTGCGGGCGCCGCAAGCGGCGTGAATCTCGACACACGCGGCGCGCGCCGCGAGTACCAGTGCCTTGTCCGACAGTAATGCTCGGCGCGATGCGTCATCGACAAATGCCGTCGCATATGCACCGTTCAGCTGCGCGGCGCTCATCAGTAGATCGCTATTGTCTGGATCGCGGACCAATAGCCCGTCGAGCAACAGCAGGAACGCAGGCGCGCCGTCACGCACACCGGCTACGTCCTCACTCTCCAGCACGGCTTGCGACAGGTCGTTCGAGAGGCCCGATGTCACCGACGACATCACACTGGCGCAGGCGGACACGAGGGCGGCGCTCGATATCACGATCAACCGTCCAAGCATGTGCGATCGGATGCTGACCATCCTGGCCCCATCGATAAAGCGGCCCATTTAACGTAGCGTAAATCGCGAAATCAACCGCGCAGGATCCGCATGCAGGACCTCACGCGGAGCGCGGCCAGCGATTCTCCGACTCGTATGCGAGTCGCACTGCATCGAGTGCAATACCGTCGCGAAAAGTCCGCGGACTTTGACCGTAAGCGTGTGGGTAGAGTTTCAGGGCGCGACGATGGCAATCGTCGCTGCCCGCTTCGAGCAGCGCTTCGACGCGAATCCGATCCTTTGCGTCCAGGGCGAGCGATGTGAGCGCGGCCCGCACGGCATTCAACGCACGGAGCTTGTCGAAGCCGTCGACTATGCGGCCCAGACACCAACGCCGCGCACGGTTGTCGGGTGACAGACCAGCGCGGATCATGTCGAGATGATGGAAGCTGGCGCGCGCCCATCGCCCCCACTGTACGAACGCGGTTTCGCCACCGCCTTCGGCTACCCGGCGGCCGCTTTCCCGACCGCCCTCGTAACACCGTTCGAAGCCACCGAGCCATGCGGATTCTTCGAATGCCGCCAGCGGCAGCTCACGCCACGCGCTGGAATCCGCTTCGAAGACGTTCGACAACCGATCGAATGCATGCTGGAAAATGTGGCGATGCTGGGCACGCGCAGCTAGGCCGGTCTCAACGCAGGTCAAGGCCGCGCGCGACTTCTCCTTACCCGAACGTTCGGCCAAACGCAGCAACTGGTGCCTTGCGACCACCTCGTCGACCACCGGATGCAGCAGCTGCGCGACATCCGCCAATCGATCGGCACAAACGCGATACGCCGCCTCTCCGGAGGCGCCGCGCGCAAGTTCCCAACAGGCCTCGAGCTCATGCGCCGATATCATCAGCTGACGGGCACCGCCCGCGTGCAACTCACCCGGCCCTGCACCGAGCAACCGCAGACAGCGATTGTTCTCGGACAGCGCGTAGGCGACCACGAATTCGCATAGCGGCATGCGCCCGTACATCTGAACGAAACGCCACGGCATCAGTCCTTCCTTTGCGGCATGGTCCGAGCCACCACCGCCACTGTCAAGGCGCCGGTCGCGCCAACCGCCATGATCATCAGCATCGGCCACGCCGAACCATCTTGCAGCTCACCCACCAGCTGACTTGCGCTGGCCGCCGCAAGCGATTGTAAGAATCCCGTGACCGCCGAGGCGGTGCCTGCCCGTAGTGGCAGCAGATTGAGCACCGCCGCCTGCGCGTTCGGCAGTCCCATGCCCTGGCCAACCTGGGAAATCATCACCGGGACGATCAACTGCCAAGGCTCGCGCAGGCCCAGTGCATTGGCCAAGATCGCGAGCGCCACGCCCGCCACCGCCACGATCATGCCGTGGCGCATCATGGCATGCGTGCCGTAGAGGGTGGACACCCGTGTGGCAATGAAGTTTCCGGCGATGAAGCCGCCGGCGACCAACATGAAATAGAGACCGTACTCCGTTGCAGGACGTTGCATCAGCTCGACCATCACATACGGGGCGCCTGCAACGAATGTGAAGAAGATCATGGATGAAAAGGCCGGATAGAGAACCAGCAGTAAGAACGACCGCATGCCCAACAGCTCCGTAAAGCCGCGCAACAGGCCAGTACTACCAGACTCTCGCGCATCGAGCGGCAA
>QJXZ01000186.1 GCA_003248125.1 Gammaproteobacteria bacterium
CCACGCCGCGGTTGTCGCCGATCGCCGAGCCAACCACGAGCACGTCGCCAACGACCACCGGCGGTGATGTCACGGTGTAGTTGATCCATTGACTTTCATCGCCCAAGCGCACGTCACGATTGAGCCACACGGTGCCCGACTCGCCGAACGCCGGGCAAACGTCCCCGGTCGCGCCATCGAGCGCGATCAGCCGAGCGTCGAGCGTACCCACGAAGATGCGCTGTCGACATTCGGCGTCCGGTGCCGCGAGCGGGTCCAGCCAAGACGTAACGCCTCGGTTGGCCACTTCGGAGGTGGGACGGGCGCGATCCATGTGCCCATCGAATCGCCAAAGCTCGGCACCTGTGCCGGGATCGAGTGCCGCGACGATCGCGCTGGCGGTCGAGACGTACAGCCGGCCTTCGGCGAGGATGGGATTGGCTTGAAACGCAAGCGATCGGCGCAAACCGTCGCTCATCTCGCCTGTGCGATACCGCCAGGCTTCGATCAGCGTCGCGACGTTGCTGCGGTCGATCTGCACCAGCGGTGAATACTGAAGGCCGCGCTCGCTGCCGCCATAGTGGTCCCACGCCGACGATGTGCCGCTCATGAGCGCCAGCGTCGCAATGACGACGATTCTCATTTCGCATTCCTCAAAGCGTGGCGCCGACTGTGCCACACTTGCGCACCGCGGTGCGAACGGCGAATCTCAGCCTTCGAAAGCCTCACGGTCTCGCCATGAACGCGAGCGTCGCTCCCGCATCGAGCATCTGGCGCGAGTCGCGATTCCGTGCCTACCTGGGTGCAACGTCGTTTGCGCGTTTTACGTTTTCGATTCAACAGTTATTGATCCCATGGCTGCTCATCGGCTTGCTGGATACGTCGGCTGAGCGGGTCGGTCTATCGCAGGCGATCGTCGGCGTGCCGGGCTTGGTGCTCATGCTGTGGGGCGGCGTCAGCGCGGATCGCACCGACCCCCGCGGTCTGCTCATCCGCGCGTACTGTTTCACCGCCGCCGTGCCCTTACTGCTTGCAGCCGTCGACGGCATGGATCTGCTGCACTACTGGACTGTGACGTTGTGGGCGCTGTTGATGAGTGTGGGTAGTTCGTTCTCGAGCGCTTCCGATGCCGCAATCTTGAATCGTGCGTCTGCTGGCCGCGTGCAAGAGGCCGTGACCGCGTCCACCGCCGCGGGTTTTCTCATACAGGTGATCGGATTCACGCTCGCCGGGCAAATTGACCGGTTCGGGCTCGTCACCGTGCTGCTCGCGCAATCGGCGGGGCTGATATTCGGCGCCGTTCTCGTGTCGCGACTGCCCGCAGAACTACGTGCACCGGCACCGCCACAAGCGACATGGCGGAGCCTCTACGAAGGCATGCAAGCGATCGGCCGCGACGCGCTCGTCAAGAACGTGCTGCTCCTCAACTTCACGTCCATGTTGTTCAACGCGGGCGCCTATTCACTCGTGGTGCCTTTCATGGTCACCAAGCTCTACGGCGGCGATGCGGCCATGTTGGGCTTCGTGCTGATCGTCTTCTTCGGCGGCGGCGCAGTCACCAACTTCACGATGTTGCGGTTCATGCCGTTCGAACGTCCTGGGCAACTGTTCTTGATCATGCAGGTGACCCGTGCGCTCATCTATCTCGTGTTGTGGTTCGAACCACCCAT
>QJXZ01000035.1 GCA_003248125.1 Gammaproteobacteria bacterium
AGCGGTCGACCGAGCGCGATCAGCGTGGCGAGCACTGCGCCTACCGTCAGTGCGCGATGTCGGCCACCTCCCGGCACCGCCGCATCGACGACGCCTGCACGGGTGCGAAACTGTGCGACCCGGTCCACCGCTCGATAGTCGAGCAACTGCACATCGGCGGTCGGCGTCGTCCCGAACGTTACGATCCCGAGCCGGGAATCGATGCCGTCACGATCCAGGTCGTCCGGCAACACCGCAACGCCGTCCGCATTCAGGCCTCGAGTAATCGCCAGTTTCTCCCGGCGCAATGCCTGCCAATCTGGGAAGTTCTCGAGATGTGCTTGGCCGACGTTCAACACCACGGCCACATCCGGCGCGACCATGCGCGCGAGCGGTTCGATCTCGCCCGGATGATTGGTGCCGATCTCGAACACGGCGGCATGGGCGTCCGCCGGCGTCCGTGCAAGCGACAGCGGCACGCCCCAGAAGTTGTTGAGGCTGCCGGTGGAGCCCGGACAGTCGAGTGCAGCGGTGAGAAACGTGCGTGCGGTGGTCTTGCCGCTGCTACCGGTGATCGCCACTACCCGCCCATCGAGCCGGGCGCGGGCCGCGTCACCGAGTTGCCAGAGTCCATCGAGGGTATCGGCCACCGCGAGCACAGGCACCGAGAGTTCGAGCGGCCGGTGCGCCAGTACGCCGACCGCCCCAGCCGCAACCGCGGCGGCGACGAAGTCGTGACCGTCGCGATTGGAACGGTTGGGGGTATGGAAACGTGGTCCCGGATCGCCGGCCAGCGCGACGAACAGATCGCCGCGGCGCAACGTGCGCGAATCGATGCTGACACCACTCACATCTGGGCCGTCGCATGGCGGCAGCGCCAATGCTCGGCACAGCGCGGGCCAACGCCAGAGGGGTTCGCGTGTCATGTCAACAAGCGCGTATAACTATTTGACGATTAGACAATATTCGAGGTCGCGGCGTCGATGGCGCCCGCCTGAGACGTACGCCCTTTTCAAAGCCGCTCGACGCCGACACAATGCCCTGCTTCCGTCACTGAGGCAAAAATCGACCGGTATGGCTGAACCCTCTCGACTACGTCGCTTCGCCGCCGCCCTCGGCCGCGCATTCACTGCCGCCCGGCGCTTTACCGCCAACGTGCTGTTTTTACTGTTCCTCGTCCTGGTCGTCGTGCTCCTGTTCTCGGGGCCACGGCCGGTGACGGTGCCCGACGGTGCCGCTTTGGTGCTGGCGCCGGAAGGTGCGATCGTCGAGCAGCGGGAGCAAGGACCACCGCTCGGGCCGTTACTCGGCACCGGTGCGGCTACCAGCGACACCGAACTCAGAGACATCATCGAAGCGCTGGACGGCGCACGTACGGATCCAAGGATCGCGCTCGTCATGCTCGATGTCGACAAGCTCACCGGGGTGAGCCCAGCGCACTTGGAAGCGATCGGCAGCGCGATCGATGCGGTCAAAGCGGCTGGCAAGGAAGTACTCGCCAGCGGCGACTTCTACACGCAATCCCAGTACTACCTCGCTTCCCATGCCGACGTGGTGTATCTGCATCCGATGGGCCAAGTGCTGCTGCACGGCTATGGCGCCTATCAGAGCTACTACCGCAGCGCCCTCGAAAAGCTCAAGGTGAAGATGCATGTGTTCCGTGTCGGTACCTACAAAGAGGCCGTCGAACCGTTCATCCGCGACGACATGTCGCCTGAAGCGCGAACCGCGAACCAGGTGCTGGTCGATGAGCTCTGGGATGCATACATCACCAAGGTAGCAAGCAATCGCGGGCTCACCGCCGAGGACATCGACGCGTACGTGGAGCAATTTCCAGAACGATTGGCCGCGCTGTCTGGCGACATGGCCCGCCTCGCCGTAGAGGGCGGTTTGGTCGACGAATTGGCCACTCGCGATGCGGTTCGCGCACAGCTCATCGCCAAGGTCGGCGAACACGACCACGACTTCTTGCAGATCGGCTATCGCGACTATTTGTCGTCGATCCGCTCGCCGTTACCCATTCACCCGGGGCCAAAGGTTGGCGTCATCGTGGCCGCGGGGGTCATTCAGAACGGCGAAGCGCCGCGCGGCACGGTCGGAGCCGATACATTGACGGAGCTGATTCGCGATGCGCGTCTGGACCCCGACGTGCGCGCGGCGGTGTTGCGCGTCGATTCACCTGGCGGGGGCGCGTTCGCATCCGAGCTGATCCGGCAAGAACTCGAGCTCTTTCAGCTGTCGGGCAAGCCGTTGGTGGTATCGATGGCGGGCGTGGCGGCATCTGGGGGCTATTGGATCTCGGCGACTGCCGACGAAATCTGGGCCGCACCGACAACGGTGACCGGCTCAATCGGCATCTTCGGCATCGTGCCGACCTTCGAGGACACCATGGCCGCGCTCGGCATTGCTCGCGACGGCGTCGGCTCCACCTCGCTCGCCGGCGCGACCGACGTCTTCTCGGGTATGAGCGATGCGATGGCGCGCATCGTGCAAGCCAACGTCGAGAACGGCTATCAGCGATTTCTCAATCTCGTCGCCCGCGGCCGCGATATGCTGCCCGATGCGGTCGACGCAGTTGGCCAGGGCCGGGTATGGACCGGGCGCCAGGCTCAGGCCCATGGGTTGGTCGACAACCTCGGCGGTTTGAACGATGCGATAGCCGCTGCCGCAACGCGGGCCGGACTCAGCGAATACACGGTGCGATACATCGAAAAACCGTTGTCGACGCGGGAGCAGTTACTTGCCCAGCTCAGCGAAAGTCTCGGTCTTGCACCCATCGGCGCGATTGCCGAATTGACCGCGCGAGCGGTAGGCAGCGTGCGGCTGCTCGAAACACTTAACGACCCTGCTGACTTGTATATGCTGTGTGACGGATGCGCCCTGTATTGAGTGCACCGACACCTCGATTAGCGACGCCCAACGCGCGGGTCAGAACAGCCGGAATCGCGTCCGCGTCGGCCCGCCGCTACCCGTCGTCTTGCGCCGCCGCCGCATGCGCGAAACAAGTTCGCGCCGTTTGATCTCGAGGTATTGAGCGCGCGAAATGTTGGGATTTCGGTTGCGGGAAGCTTCCTCTATTCGATAGCGGCGAAAGTCGGCGAACGCATCGATTTCGTGGGAGAGTTCTTTCACCACCAGTTCGATCATGATCGCATCGTCGATGTAGCCGATCACCGGCACGGAATCAGGGATGATGTCCTGCGGATCCGCAAAGTATGCGAGCGCACTCACCACGTTTCTGCGTTCCACCTCGGGTAGTGCCCATTCCTTGTCGCGCAGCATGTCGATGAGCGCTTGTAGCTTGTCGATGCGCTGCGACACGAACGCCGGCACTTCGGCGCTGGAGACCTCCGAAATCATCGCCTCCGCGCGGGCGATGATCTTGTCGTCGTCGGCTTTGTCGGCTGCTTGCTGGGCGCGCTTCATCTGCGCGCGGAAGTACTTCAAGTCCTTCTCTTCCAGATCGAATGTGACGCGTAGCGACATGAACCCCTCCGATTCCGTGACTGCCTTGAACGAATTGACGCGGACTATACAGGGTCTGTCAGTGGCCCTGAAGGCTCACCACCCGAAGGCCCGGCGCATGATGTGGTAGATCTCGTTCTGCTCGATGACGCCGTGCGCTTGGCTGGCACCTGGTCCGCGCGCGTAGACGGGCACGTCCTCGCCGGCGTGAGTCTCGAGCGTGAGTGGGACCCCGGCTTCCTGCAGGTAATCGGGGCCCGTCGTGTCGACCCGCGTCAAGTCGGCTCGCGCCGTGGCTTGATCCGTAAACGAAGTCGGCTCGTGTGGAAAGTGTTTCGCCCCTGCCGGCTGCGTATCTGATGCTGCGTGTGCACCGGGACCGTTAGCGTAGCTCAGGGTGGTGAACGGACGACCGGCGCCGTCGGGCACCAGTTTGCCGCGCTCGTCGGCGAGCCCCAGAATCGGGTTGCCGCGAGTCGGATATCCAATTCCGGCGATCGTGAGCGTGTGGCTGTGATCGGCCGTAACGAGGATCAAAGTGTCTTCCACGGAGGTTAGCTGCACCGCAAGCCCGACGGCTTCCGAGAGCTGAACTGCTTCGCCAAGCGCGCGATAAGCGTTGCCGAAATGGTGGGCATGGTCGATGCGGCCAGCCTCGACCACCAGGAAGAAGCCGTCCGGGTCCCTCGCCAGCACGCGGATCGCATCGGCCGTCATGGTCGCGAGCGACGGTTCGTCAGCCTGATTGACCACGCGGTCGTGCTCGAATTGCAGATGGTCGGCATTGAACAGTCCAAAGATGCGCGTGACACCCTCGGTCATCGCCGCTTCGAGTTCGCTGGCCGTGCCTACGACCCGGCCATCAGGATACCGCCGCTGCCAGCGGCTCAGCAGATCGCGGCCATCACGGCGAACGCCCCCAGCCCCGGTTGGTAGAAATAGCGCCTGGCCGCCGCCGAGCACGACGTCGATGCCGTCGCCACGCTTGAACTCGACGAGTTGACGGGCGATGTCCATGCACTTGCGCGCCTCCTTCGGCACCATGCCGTCGAATTCCCAATTGCGATGCGGCGAATGGGCATAGGTGGCAGCCGGCGTCGCATGGGTGACGCGAGTGGTCGTGACGACCCCCGTCGCCAAACCCCGCGTCTCCGCTTGTTCGAGCAACGTCGCAACCGTCGAACCAGCTACCGATTCGCAATCGCCGGGCCGCATCTTGCTGTCGAGACCGATCGCAACCGAGCGTGTCTTCACGCCGCTCATCATGGCCGTCATCGTGGCGGCCGACTCGGAGACCTGGGCATCGAAACTGTAGGTCTTCGACAGGGCGACATTCGGGAAGTGTTCGAAGGAGAGGCTGTTTTCTTCGCCGCTTCTACCGTGTGATTGGCCATCGAAGATTCTTGCCGCGGTCACCGTCGCAATACCCATGCCGTCGCCGACGAAGAGAATCACGTTCTTTGCGCGCTCACCTGGTGTGGGCTCCGGAGCTACAGCAGTACAACCGGCGACGAATGCCAAGCACACCGCCGCGAGTCCGACCGTTCTCATCGCACTGGCTCGCGCATCGTGACGAACTCCTCAGCCGCAGTCGGATGGATGCCGATGGTCGCGTCGAACTGTGCCTTGGTAGCACCCGCTTTCATGGCGACCGCGATGCCCTGCACGATCTCGCCGGCCTCTGCACCAACCATGTGCGCGCCCACGACGCGGTCGGATGCGGCATCGACCACTAGCTTCATGAGCGTCGACTCGTTGCGGCCGCTCATGGTTGCCTTCATGGGCGTGAAATCGGATTCGAACACACGAATGTTGCCGTAGCGTTGTCGGGCTTCTGCTTCGGTTAGGCCGACGGTACCGATGTTGGGCTGGCAGAACACCGCAGTCGGAATGTCGTCGTAGTTCATGATGCGTTGATCGCCGTTGAAGAGGTTGGCACTGACGCACATCGCCTCGGCGATTGCGACCGGAGTCAATTGCTTGCGATCGATCACGTCGCCGAGCGCGTAGATGCTCGGGACATTGGTGCGAAACCGATCGTCGACGCGAATCGCGCCGCG
>QJXZ01000179.1 GCA_003248125.1 Gammaproteobacteria bacterium
ACGACCACGCCCGCAATCGAGGTAGCCGCGTTGACTTGAATGGACAGCCAGCCTGCGATTCCCATCGCAATCGCGGCACCGTAAGCGCCGGTCGCGAGCAGGATACCGATCAGTTTCAACTCGCCGAGCAGGCCGACCAGCACGATGCTCATGACGAATAGCACCAACGGCACGAGGAAACCCGCATCGCGCTGTGCGGCTTCGTTGAAGGCATCCATCATGGTGATGCCGCCGACGAACACCACGGTCAGCCCGGGGTGCCCCGCACGAAGCTCGTCGGCCAACCCGCGCACGGCGTTGGTGATCGCTTGTACGGCGGTGGGTGATGCGAAGGGCAAGTCGAAGGCGAGATATACGCCTGCAGTCGTCAGGTCGGCAGATATCAATCTGCCTTTGAGCACAGGATCGTCGAGGACGCGGGTGAGCGAGGCGTCGCACTCGGCCGGACACACCACGTCGAGCACGGGTATGAGCTCGAACTCTCCGTCCCGATTGAGCACGTGCGGATGGGTCGCGAGCGACTCGACACGCAACACGTATGGCAGTCGCCAGCCCGCCTCCGTGGCAGCGCGAATCGCGTTCGTGAGTCCGGTCGAATCGACGATGCGCTCGCCATCTTGCCGGAGCAGCAACAGGATGTTGTTGTTCTGCTGGAAGCGAGATTCGAAGTCCTTGAGATCTTGGTGGTAGACGTTGTCCCCGTAAAACACGCGGGTGTCTGCCGATGTCTCCAGGCGCAGCAGGCCGGGCGTGCACAGCAAGAACAAGACCACGTGCGCGGAGACCGCCCAGACTGCCGGCGAGATCCGCGACACTCGAATACATCTCCTGACGTCGAAAAACGCGGCCCGATGCAAGCACAGCATAGGATGTAGAGCAAGCCGCGTCCTCACTTGGAATCAACCACGGCGATGCATATTGTGTGGACCGATGAACATGGTGAAAGCGGTCGAGCAGCGGCTTCGCCCGGCCGGCGGGCCGCATCTATCGCGCCGGGGGAAATCGGGAGAAACTATTGGTAGCGCGGCACAGGCGAATCCGCAGCTCATTCAGCCCGCGCCAATTCGGCGTGATTACGAGGAATACCGAGTGAACTTCGGCATGGCATCGATGCGTGTTTCGTCTCGACGTTCGCCGCCGCCGATGCACTCGTGTTCTGAACGCACGTGCTGAACTTTCCCGACCTGCCCAACGACCACGCCATCGCCGCAATGGCGTTGACGGTGTTCGCGCTGTATCTGTTCTCGCGCGACGACCTTCCGCTCGAAGTGACGAGCGTGGGGTTGCTCGCCCTGTTGGCAGTAGGCTTCACGTTGTTTCCGTTCGAAGCCGACGGCCGGACGCTGCGGCCATCACGATTCTTCGAAGGCTTCGGCCACGAGGCGCTGATCGCCGTGTGCTCGTTGATGGTGGTCGGTCAGGGGCTCGTGAAGACGGCGGCGCTAGAACCGCTTGGCAGGATCCTGTCCAAAGGCTGGGGCCAACTACCTTTCCTATCGCTGGTCGTCACCCTGCTATTGGCCGGCGCTCTCTCTGCGTTCGTGAACAACACACCCATCGTCGTACTGTTGCTGCCGATACTGGTCGGTGTGTGTCTGCGCACAGGGGCACCCGCCGCGGGTGTGCTGATGCCCATGGGATTCGCCACCGTGATCGGTGGCATGACGACCACCATCGGCACCTCCACCAATCTCTTGGTGGTGAGCGTCGCCCACGACCTCGGCATGCGGCGGTTGGACATGTTCGACTTCGCCGTACCCGCGGTCGCCGCCGGACTGATCGGCGTGGTCTATCTTTGGCTCATCGCACCGCGCCTGCTGCCACACCGCGAACTCGATCTGTCCGACGCCTCGCCGCGCATCTTCGAGGCGCGACTCGAGATCGGCGAATCGAGTCCGGCTGTCGGCCAGCGGTTGGCCGACGTCATCGCCATGACCCACGGCGAGATGAAGGTGGTTCGTATTCGGCGCGGCGAAACGTTCCTCTACCCGTTGCCGGACGTGCGCTTGCGGGCCGGTGACCGACTGCGCATCAGCGACACGCCGGCGCGGCTGAAGCGCTTCGAGGCCACGCTGAAAGGGACACTCTATTCCGGCGATCGCATCTTCGACGCCGACAACCCGTTCAACGCCGAAGGTCAGACACTCGCGGAAATCGCAGTGGTGCAGGGCTCGGCACTCGATCGCGCGAACCTGCGCTATGCGCAGTTCTTGAGTCGCTATCAACTCGCGGTAGTCGCTCTGCACCGGGCCGGCAAGGACATCCTGCCGCCAACCGAGGAGATTCACGACGTCGCTTTGGCGCCTGGTGATGTGTTGCTGGTACAGGGGTCGCAAGGACACATCAGCGAACTCAAGCAGAGCCCCGACTTCCTCGTGCTCGACGCCACCATGGAACTGCCGCACACCTCGCGGGCACCCGTCGCCCTCGGCATCCTGATCGGCGTGGTCGCAATCGCGGCGCTCGGCATCATGCCGATCGCGGTGAGCGCCGTTGCCGGTGCAACACTCATGATCTTCACGCGCTGCCTCGACTTATCGTCGGCGTTGCGCGCGGTAACGCCGTCGGTGTTCTTCGTGATCGTCTCGAGTCTCGCGCTAGGGCGCGCGCTCACCGACACCGGTGCCACGCAGTACATCACGGATGTCTTCCTCGCGCTGACATACGGTGCTCCCTCCATTGTCGCCTTGTCGGGACTGATGGCATTGCTCGCGGTGCTGACCAACATCGTGTCCAACAATGCCGCCGCAGTGATCGGTACGCCGATTGCGCTCGGCATCGCAACCAAGCTCGGTCTGCCACCCGAGCCGTTCGTTCTCGCCGTGCTATTCGGTGCCAACATGAGCTTCTGCACGCCGATGGCCTATCAGACCAATCTATTGGTGATGGCGGCCGGCAACTACCGTTTCGGTGAGTTCGTAAAAGTCGGGGTGCCGCTCACGCTGATCATGCTTGCGGCGCTCACCTACTTGCTGGACACGATCTATTTGTGAGGTTTGGCCTTAACGGCCGCGCGCTTCGGTCGCGGCTCGGCACGCGGCACCGGCGCTGGGCGCGTGTCGCGATTGCGGGATTCCTGGGCGATCAGGCGCGATTCGCTCCGATCGATCATGGCTAACGGCTCCTGAAGGATTCGGCAATCTTCCCCGGCGGGGCGAGTTGCGGTCCTTCGACTCGGTCACAGATCACAAGTTCATACAACGCCGCGTGAGCGTGCCAACGCCGCCGCCAACAAGGCGGCGGCATCCCGCAAGCTCGGCAGCACGGCATTCGCGAGTTCTGCCTCGGGCGCCACCAAGTCGGGGATCTGAATGACCGGTACACCCGCACCGCGCGCGGAACGCACGCCATTGGTGGAGTCCTCGAACGCCCAACACGCGCTGGGCGCCAGCCCGAGCCCCGCTGCCGCTCGCTGGTAAGGTTCGGGATCGGGCTTACCGGAGCGCACCTGATCGCCGCAGATCACGAACCGGAAGTAGCGGTCGAGCCCGGCCAGCTCGAGCTTGCGAACGGTAATCGCGCGCCGGGTAGACGTGGCAAGCGCCATCGGCAGCCGCGCAGCCGCCGCGAGCTCGAGTATCTCTTCCGCGCCAGGCCGGCGATCCACAGGACGATGCATCACATGACCGTGATAGCGCTCGCTCCAAGTCGCAACGATGGCGTCGTATGGCAGCTCGGGGCCGTAGTGCTCGATCAGAATCTGCCGCGTCCCTTCGTCACGCGTCCCAACACAGCGCAAATAGGCCTCACGCTCGAATGGGAATCCGTGCGCGACGATCGCGCGTTCGAAGGCGGCCATGGCAAGCCGCTCCGAATCGAGCAGCAGCCCGTCCATGTCGAAGATCAGCCCCCGTGGAGCCGGCGCGTCGTTCAAGCCGCTGATTTCACCAGGTTGTTGAGCACGTACTGCAAGATACCCCCGCTCTTGAAGTAGGCAATCTCGTTGTCGGTATTGAGTCGGCTGGTGACCTCGATCGTCTCGGTGCTGCCGTCCCGTCGCTTGATGACGACCTCGAGATCCTGCTGCGGCTTGATTTGCTTCACGCCCTTCGGCAGTCGTATGTCGATCTTCTCCTCGCCGGTCAGCTTCAGCGTCTTGCGGCTCACGCCTTCCTTGAAGCACAGCGGCAGCACACCCATGCCGATCAAATTAGAGCGGTGAATACGCTCGAAGCTTTCCGAGATGACGGCTTTCACCCCCAGCAAGCGCGTGCCCTTGGCGGCCCAATCGCGGCTCGAGCCGGTGCCGTACTCCTTGCCCGCAATCACCACGAGCGGCACACCCTCGCCCTGATAGCGCACAGCGGCATCGTAGATCGACAACTGCTCGCCGCTCGAGATGTGCTTCGTGTAACCGCCCTCGGTACCAGGCACCATCTCGTTCTTGATGCGAATGTTGGCAAACGTGCCTCGCATCATCACTTCGTGATTGCCGCGGCGCGAGCCGTAGGAGTTGAAGTCGGCGACCGGTACCCCGTGCTGCTGCAAGTACTGACCGGCCGGACTGTCGGCCTGAATCTCACCCGCCGGCGAAATGTGATCGGTGGTCACCGAATCGCCGAGCAACGCCAGTATCCGAGCGTCGCTCACCTCGACACTCTGATCGAGATCGGCACCGACTTTGAAGAAGGGCGGCTGCTTGATGTAGGTCGAGTTCTCCCAGCTGTAGGTGCCTTTGGCATCGACTTTGATGGCCTGCCACGCAGCCGGGCCCGTGAAGACATCGGCGTATTGGCGCTCGAACATGTCGGCAGACACTTGGCTCACGACGGCGGCTACTTCCTTGCTCGATGGCCAGATGTCGGCGAGAAACACGTCTTTGCCATCCTTGTCCTTGCCGATCGGTTCCTTGGTGAGATCGATCTGCGTCGTGCCCGCGATTGCAAATGCGACCACCAACGGCGGTGAAGCGAGCCAATTGGCGCGCACAAGTTGGTGCACGCGGCCTTCGAAATTGCGATTGCCCGACAACACTGACGACACCACCAGATTGCCGCTCTCGATCGCGGCGGCAATCGGCTCGGGCAGCGGGCCGGAATTGCCGATACACGTCGTACAACCGTAACCCACCAAGTTGAAGCCGAGATCGTCCAAGGACTCTTGCAATCCGGTCTTCTCCAGATAATCCGTAACCACCTTCGAACCGGGCGCCAGCGACGTCTTCACCCACGGCTTGACTGACAACCCCTTGGCGAGGGCCTTCTTCGCGACCAAGCCGGCACCGAGCATCACCGCCGGATTGGAGGTATTGGTGCAAGACGTGATCGCAGCGATGACGACATCGCCATGACCGAGATCGAACGCTTCGCCTTGGACGGGCACCCGCTTGCCGTCCTTGATACCGGCAAGTTCCAGCGTGGCGTCGAAGGCCTTCTTCATGCCCGACATCGCGACTCGATCTTGCGGTCGCTTCGGTCCGGCAAGACTGGGCTCGACGCTGCCGAGCTCGAGTTCGAGCGTATCGGTATACACCGCCACCGGCGCCGACTCGTCGCGCCA
>QJXZ01000048.1 GCA_003248125.1 Gammaproteobacteria bacterium
GAGAGATTCCCGATCCGTACACCATGCCGCTCGACGAAATCGACGTCAGCCGCACCGAGCTCTACCAGCATGATGCGTGGCGGCCCTATTTCAAGCGACTGCGCGACGAAGATCCGATCCACTTTTGCGCCGAAAGTCAATTCGGTCCCTATTGGTCGGTGACCCGCTTCAGCGACATTCAGTACGTCGACAGCCACCATGAGCTGTTCTCATCGGTCGGTGGTATCACGATCGGCGAGCGGCCGCCGAACTTTCAGACCGATAACTTCATCAGCATGGACCCGCCCAAGCACGACGTGCAACGCAAGACCGTACAAGGGGTAGTTGCGCCCGTAAACCTCGCACGCTTGGAAGGTACGATCCGCAGCCGTGCTGCGAGCATTCTCGATTCGCTGCCCGTGGGCGAGACCTTCAATTGGGTCGATTTAGTCTCCATCGAACTCACCACGCAGATGCTCGCCACGCTGTTCGACTTCCCGTTCGAGGAACGCCGCAAGCTCACCTACTGGTCCGACATGGCGACATCGAGTGAAACAGCCGGCGGGCCAACACCGGAGCCCGTGCGCCAGAAGGCTCTGCTCGAATGCCTGGACTACTTCACCAAGTTACGAGGTGAGCGTGGCAAGCGGGACAACCCAACCGACCTGCTCAGCATGTTGGCGCAGGGCGAAGCGACACAGAACATGCCGCCCATGGAATTTCTGGGCAATCTGATCCTGCTCATCGTCGGCGGCAATGACACGACGCGAAATTCCATTTCGGGTGGCGTGCTCGCGCTGAATCAGTTCCCGGCGCAATACGACAAACTACGCGTCGACCCCAGTCTGATCCCGAGCATGGTGTGCGAAATCATCCGCTGGCAAACACCACTGACCCACATGCGCCGACGCGCCACAGTGGACAGTGAGCTCGGCGGCAAGCAGATCAAGAAGGGCGACAAGGTGGTCATGTGGTACCTGTCCGGCAATCGCGATGAGCGTGTGATCGACTCGCCCGACGACTTCGTGATCGAGCGCGACCGCGTCCGTCATCACCTGTCGTTCGGCTTCGGCATTCATCGCTGCATGGGCAACCGGCTCGCCGAGATGCAGCTACGCGTGCTTTGGGAAGAGATCATGAAGCGCTTCCGCTTCGTCGAACTGGTCGGCGAGCCGGTGCGAGTGCAGTCGAACTTCGTGCGCGGGTTCGCCGAGTTACCCGTAAGGCTGCACGCCGCGTAATCAACGACTCAGTCGATCTCGACCGGCATTCCAGTCGCGATCGACGCTTGCGCCGCGGCGCCCATCGCGACTGCCATCAGCCCTTCCTCCGGCGTCACCGGCGACTTGCCGCCTGCTCGAATCGCTTCGGCGAACGCGACGTGTTCGAAGTACGTCGCACCGAAGTGGCTACCGAGCTTCAGTAGCTCCGGGTCCACAGCGATGCGCTCGCGCTCAACGGCGAGCGGTCGGCGCGTGCCGATGTAGAGCTCGCCTTGCGGGAATGTCACGTCGATGCGGGCACGGTTGCCGGTGGCAACGATCTCCTGCTCGGTGCGCGCACCGTCGGCGAACATGCAGAGGTCGAGCGAGGCGCGCACACCGTTCTCGAACTCGACGATGACCATGGCGTTGTCGAGGATGTCGGGCACGCAACCCTCGTAGC
>QJXZ01000126.1 GCA_003248125.1 Gammaproteobacteria bacterium
AACTCGACGACCTTGACCGAGAAATCCTTCTCGATGCCGAGGGCGAGCTTCTCACCGATCAGGCCGCCACCGGCAATCATCACGCGCTTGAACGGCCGCTCGACTTGTCGCAGCTCGCTCATGATCGTGCGGATGTGTTGCTTGCCGGCGATGAAGAAGACTTCATCATCGGCTTCGATCACGGTGTTGCCTTCCGGCATGATCGCGCGCCCTCGGCGGAAGACGGCGGCGACGCGTAAGTCCACTTGTGGTATGTGCTCGCGTAGGAATTTGAGTTCCTGCCCGACCAGCGGCCCGCCGTACACGGCCTTCATGGCCACCAGCTTTACCTTGCCGTCGGCGAAGTCGAGTACCTGCAATGCGCCGGGGTATTCCAACAGTTCGCGAATCTGGTCGGTGACCACTTGCTCCGGATTGATGAGCACATCGATCGGCATGTGCTCTTGGCTGAACAATCCCTCGCGAGTCAGGTAGGAGACCGCGCGAATGCGCGCGATCTTGGTCGGCGTGCGGAATAGCGAGTAGCAGACCTGACACGCCACCATGTTCACTTCATCGGAGTTGGTGACGGCGATCAGCATGTCCGCATCGTCCGCGCCCGCGCGCCGGAGCACGTCCGGATGGGACGCGAGCCCGTGTACGGTCTGAATGTCGAATCGGTCGCGCAGCTCGCGCAAGCGGTTGGTGTCCTTGTCCACCAACGTCACGTCGAACGCTTCGTTGGCGAGGTTCTCGGCCAGCGTGCCGCCGACCTGACCGGCGCCGAGAATGAGGATCTTCATGCGCCGTGCACTCCGCGTATCGGTGATGTGCGCACGAGGCGCGCGTAGTAAAAGCCATCCGCGCCGCCGGCCGTGGGCTCGATCAAGCGTCCGTACCGGGTAGCGCGGCCGAACGGCGCATCGATCGCGTCGATGTGCAGTTCAGGCTTCGCTTCGAGCAAGGCGCCGATCACTTCGTCGTTCTCCTCGTCGAGTATCGAGCAGGTGCAGTAGACGAGCGTGCCGCCGGGTTTGACCACGGCCGACAGGGTGCGCGCTAGTGTACTTTGAATCGCGCGATACTGATCGACGTCGCTTTCGCGCTTCAAGAGCTTGATGTCGGGATGGCGCCTCAGCGTGCCGGTGCCTGAGCACGGTGCATCGATCAAGACGCGATCGAAAGGCCGGCCGTCCCACCAATCGAGTTGTGTCGCGTCGGCGCTGATGAGTGTTGGCGGATCGAGGCCGAGACGGAGGGCCTCGTTTGTGATGCGCGCCAATCGATCGTGGTCGATGTCCAGTGCGGTGAGTTCGACGTCCGCAGCTTCCAGGCACGCGAGCGTCTTGCCGCCCGGCGCCGCACACGCATCGAGCACGCGCTCGCCCGGCCGCGCTCCGAGCACCGCGGTCACCCATTGCGCACCTTCGTCTTGCACGCTGAAGCGGCCGTCCGCGAATCCCGGCAAGGTGGCGCTCGGGCGCGGTTTGTCGATGACCACGGCGGTGGGTGCGGTGCCGGCGGTGCAACGGATGCCGGCACGATCGAGGATCGCCATCACCGCGCTGCGTTCGCCGCGGCGCAAATTGACGCGCAGTGTGAGCGGCGCGCGGGTCAGGCTAGTCGCCAGCATCGCGCGCCAACGGTCGGGATGAGCGGCGCGCAATCGGGCAATCAACCAACTCGGATGATCGAATTGGGCGGCTTCATTGGTGGGCTCCGGCCAGGGTCCCGCGGTGAGCTTGCGCAGTACGCCATTGACCAATGCCTTCGCCCACGGTCGGCCAACTCGACGTGCGGCTGCGACCGTCTCGTTCACCGCGGCGTGAGGTGGGATGCGCGTGTGCCGCAACTGATAGGCGCCGACCGCGAGCAGAGCGAGCACGATCGTGTCCTTGTCCTTCAGTGGGTGCGCGAGCAGCGCTGCGATGGCGTTGGTGAGCGAATACCAATGCCGTACCGTGCCGATCGACAGTTCGGCAACGAGCGCTTGATCCTCGAGTGCATCGGCGCCGAGCAGTACCTCGTCGAGCGAATGCCCCGCCAGCACGGCGGCTACGTTGCGCGCTGCGCGAGCGCGCACCTCAGCCGTCGACATCGAACGCCGAACCGACCGCGACCAATGCGGGATAGCCGTTGCGCGCCGCCGAAATCGGCAGCGGCGTGCCTTTGCCGCGCGCGAGTTGCACGCGCGTCACCGCAAGTGAGCCGGCACCGCACGCGACCGTGAGTGCATTGGCGTCGTAGCGAAGAACAGTACCAGGCGTCGGCCGGGGCCCTTGCAAGTCAGTGCTCGCCTCGGCGCGCGCCGCGAGGATTCGGATACGCTCGCCGCGATAGTGCGTGAACGCTGGCATACGGTCGGTCAATGCGCGCACTTGGCGGGCAATGTTCGCGGCCGGGGATTGCCAGTCGATCCGGGCATCGGCCACGGTGAGCTTGTCGGCATAGCTCGCGTCCTGTGCTTGCTGCGGCTCGTTGGTGAGATCGGGTGCCCGCCGCAAGCAATCGATGAGGGTATCCGCGCCGAGCGCGGCGAGCTTGGCCGTGAGCGTGCCGCCGGTGTCGTCTTCGTCGATCGGGCAGGCGGCACGGGCGATCACCGGACCTGTATCGATGCCGTCGTCCATCACCATGATCGACACACCGGTCGCACGGTCGCCGGCCATGATGGCGCGCTCGATCGGCGCCGCCCCGCGCCACCGGGGCAGCAACGATGCATGCACGTTCAAACAACCGTACCGAGGCGTATCCAGAATCACGCGCGGCAGGATGAGGCCGTAGGCGGCGACGATCAGGTAGTCGAGTTCGTATTTGGCGAGGCGCGCCGCTTCCTCGGCGCCGCGCAGCGTGCGGGGCGTGGCGAGCGGTAGTCCATACGCCTTGGCGAGTGCGGCAACCGGGCAATCGACGACCTTGCGGCCGCGGCCGCGAGGCCGCGCGGGCTGTGCGTAAACGACGGTGACGGGGAATTGGTCGTGGAGCCGGGCAAGCACGGTCGCGGCAAACGACGGCGAGCCCGCGAAGCCGAGCCGAAGCGACGTCACGTCAGGCTCGAATGCGTTGTTGCTTGGTCAGCTTCTGACGAATGCGGCCGCGCTTCAAAGGGGTGAGATAGTCGACGAACAGCTTGCCTTCCAAGTGGTCGCATTCATGCTGAATGCACACCGCGAGGAGACCCTCGGCGTCGAGCACGAAGGGTTTGCCGTCGCGATCCAACGCCTCGACACGGATCTCGTCGGCGCGGCGCACCGGCTCGTAGAAACCAGGGACGGACAGGCAGCCTTCGTCGGTCTCGATCAGGCCATCGAGGCGCGTGATCGTCGGATTGATGAACGCGTGCGGCGCATCGTGCTCGGGCGATACGTCGATCACGATGACGCGCTCGTGCACGTTCACTTGCGTGGCGGCAAGGCCGATGCCGGGGGCGGCGTACATGGTCTCGAACAGGTCGTCGATGAGACGCCGAATTCGGTCGTCGACGACTGCCACCGGTTGTGCCTTGGTACGCAAGCGCGGATCGGGAAATTCGAGGATCGGCAGCCGGGCCATGAGGTGTGATGTATCTCTAGTATTGGTGCAATTTGGGCTGCTAAGATTCAGAACGCTAATGACTTTTTCGCACCAGCGTGGGTCTGTCCCCAAGCCAAACGGCGGATGATAGAAGCCGCGAGGCGAATGATAAAAGGATTGGGACCATGTGGAAATCGCTCGCCCTCCTCCTGAGCGCATCCTTGCTGTGTGCTGCTGTCTGGGCCGAATCGGCAGGTCTCGAGCAGCATTTGAAACCCGGCCATCCCGACTCCTACGTGGTGCAGAAAGGCGACACGCTGTGGGGCATCAGCGGCCAGTTTTTGGCCAAGCCTTGGCTTTGGCCGGAGGTGTGGCGGGTCAACCCGCAAATCGAGAATCCCCATCTCATCTACCCCGGCGACGTCATACGCCTGGTCTACATCGATGGCCAGCCTGCGTTGGTGCTGGAGCGCGGCGATGCCGGACGCACCTATCGGGCGTCACCGTCGACAGCAGGCAAGTTGTCACCTGAAGTTCGCGCAACCCCGCTGGAAACTGCCATTCCTGCGATCAACTTGGGCGCCATCCAAGGCTTCCTGGTGCAGAACCGAGTGGTCGAGCCGCGCGTGCTCGACGCGGCGCCCTACGTGATCGAAGGCGAAGCGGGTCGCATCGTGCTCGGCGGCGGTGATCGGGTCTACGCCCGCGGTGCGATGCCGGAAGGCGAGGCGTTCAACTTCGTACGCAAGGGTCCGCTGTACGTCGACCCGGAGACCCGCGAGGTGCTCGGCCAAGAAGCCACCTACATTGGTCTCGGCCGCGTAGTCGCCGCAGATGCCGACATCGGTACCGTGTTCGTGTCGGGCGCGCGCGAGGAAGTCAAGGTGGGTGACCGCTTGCTGCCGACCGAGGAGCGCAAAGTCGAGTCGACGTTCTTCCCGAGCGCCCCGAAGGGCACCGTCAACGGGCTCATCATCTCGGTGTTTGGCGGTGTGACCCAGGTTGGACAATTCGACGTCGTCGTCTTGAACCGTGGTGAACGCGAAGGCCTCGAGGTTGGCAACGTGCTCGCGATATACAAGCGCGGTGGCCTGGTGCTCGATCGCATCGCCAAGGAAAAGGTGCGTCTACCCTCGGAGCGCGCCGGACTGCTGATGGTGTTCCGCACCTTCGAGAAGCTTTCCTACGGCATCGTGCTCGAGACCGAACGGCCGCTCGCCGTGGACGACGAGGTCAAGAACCCCTAAAGCCCGGGCATGTGGGGGCTGTAGGCGGGCCGACCTCACTGCGGGAGCGGCGGGTTGGCCCGCGACCGGGCGATACTCTGAAGTCGACTGTGGGAGCGGGCTTGCCCGCGATCGCTGCTTCGCCCGGCAGAACTCGCCCCACGATTGCAATGCAATCCCTTCATGTCTCCCGAACGTGCGCTGCTCATGCTGCTCGGAGCGCGCGCGCCGACGCGTCTGCGCATCCGCCGCTTGGCAACCGCACTGATCGAGCGCGGCGCGGGCCTGGCCGATCTACCGAGCGCGTTGCGAGGCGAGATCGAGGCGCCGGCGCGGGCTTGGATCGGGCGAGAATTGGCGTGCGTGGAGGCGTTGGGTCTCTGGGCATGCGGCCTTGACGACCCAAGGTTTCCGCTCGCATTGGCCGCCATTCCCGATCCGCCGATCGCAATCTGGGTGCGCGGCCGGTTGCCTGCCGCGGATTGCGCGGGCGTCGCCGTGGTCGGCAGCCGGCGCGGCACCCGCACCGGTTGCGACTTGGCGTTCGCCGCCGCCCGTGCGTTGGTCGCGGCGGGCCTGCCGGTGGTGAGCGGGCTCGCGATCGGCATCGATGCGGCGGCGCATCGCGGTTGTCTCGATGGCGACGGGATCTCGATCGGCGTGCTCGGCGCAGGACACGCCGCGTTGTATCCGCGAGTGCACGCTGGACTGGCCGAGGCACTCAGTCACAAGGGCGCCGTCATAAGTGAGTACCCACCAACGTGGCCGCCCGCGAAGCATCAGTTCCCCGAGCGCAATCGCCTCATCAGTGGCCTTTCCAGGGCCGTGCTCGTCATCGAAGCGGGGGAGAAGAGTGGTTCGTTGATCACTGCGCGGCTGGCGCTCGAGCAGGGACGCGACGTGTTGGCCGTGCCAGGCTTGCCCGGCGGCCGCTCGCGGGGCTGTCATCGGCTCATTCAGGCCGGCGCGGCGCTGGTCGATAGTGTCGAGGACCTGTTCGCGGCACTCGGGCTCGGCGAGCCGACGCACGCGCTTCGGCCGGTGCTCGACCGTTGGTTGGCGGCGTTGCTTGCTTGTGTCGATGGCGAGCCGGCGAGCCTCGAGACCATCGCCGCCCGCGCCGAGCTGCCGGTTGAGCGCGCCCGAGAGGGGCTCGTTCACCTCGAGCTCGACGGTTTTGTCGGGCTCGCAGACGGGCGTTATAGTCGCCGCCCCTGACCAGACGCCAACCGGGCGAGATCTGTCGTGGACCGCTACGCCGTCGTCGGTAACCCCGTTGCGCACAGCCGCTCGCCCGAGATCCACGCCGCCTTTGCGGCCCAGACCGGACAACGCTTGTCCTACGAGAAGTTGCTCGCGCCCCTCGACAACTTCGCCGGTACCGTGGACGCGTTCTTTGCCGCGGGTGGCGCCGGCCTCAACGTTACCGTGCCATTCAAAGAAGCGGCCTATGGGTGGGTCGACGAGCGCGACGAGTACGCGGGTGCTGCGGGCGCGGTCAACACGATCGTCCGGCGCGGTGCGATTTTTCGCGGCTGCAACACCGACGGCTTGGGGTTGGTCGCCGACCTCGAGCGCAATCTCGGCGTGGTGCTGCGCAACGCCCGGATTTTGCTGCTCGGTGCCGGCGGCGCGGTGCGCGGCGTGCTGGGCCCGCTACTCGGGTGCGCGCCGGCCGCGATCGACATCGCCAATCGTACGCTCGACCGCGCGCAGGCGATTGTGGATCGACTCGAGGATCCACGCGTCGCCGTGCGCCGCCTCGATGCGCTCACCGGCCGCTACGATCTCGTGGTCAACGGCACCGCCGCGGGGCTCGATGGGGCGTCGCTCGCCATCGATCCGGCGCGTATCGCGCGAGCGTTCGTCTACGACATGGCCTATGGCGAGGCAGCGCAGGGTTTCCTATCGTGGGCTGCCGGCGCCGGTGCAGTGCGCGCAGTGGATGGCCTCGGCATGCTGGTCGAGCAGGCGGCGGTCGCGTTCCATCTCTGGCGCGGCGTGCGCCCCGACACCGGTCCGGTCATCGCGGCGTTGCGCCGGTCGTGAGCAAACCGCGCTTCATAGCCGGTGCGGTTTGCCCGCATTGCCATGCGGTCGATCGAACGGTGCTCGTGGTGTCGGCATCGCAGCGCATGCGTCGCTGCATTGCATGTGGCCACGAGGAAGTCCAGGCGACGTCGCCACATTTGCCGCGCGGCCGGCTCGACGGCGCGGCGCGCAACGACGATGCGCCGACCAAACCGCTGCGCATCCTCCCGGCCAAGCCCAAGCGCAACGATTAACGCGTTGAAATACTTTGCCTTTTGGCAGTGACGCGCGCGTTGTGAAAAGATTCGTCGTTGCTATAATCGGCGCGCTTTTTTGGGGGGCGCCTGTCGTCAATCTTCTACGACACTCGGCGCAGCCTTGCGCGATGCAGCACAACTTTGAGAACGAGCTGCACGCGCGGCAAGATTTTGGTTTGTTGATCGAAGCCCAATTTGGAATGACGCCGTCGGCGTCGCGGAATGGTTTTGACCCAAGCGGATTGTTGAGGCAAGGAACACGGTGAACGTAAAAGCAATCATGCGCGCAACTCTAGGCGCAGCGCTCGTCGTAGCAGCGGCGTGCGGCTACGCGGACGAGCTGAACATGCGCGTCGGCGTTACAGAAGTCAGCGAGTCGGTGTACGGCTTGCACATGCTCATCCTCTACATCTGTTGCGGCATCGGCGTGATCGTGTTCGGCGCGATGGCCTATTCCATCTACCACCATCGCAAGTCACGTGGCGCGGTAGCTGCGAAGTTCCACGAGAACACGCGCCTCGAGATATTTTGGACGGTGATACCGACATTCATCCTGGTCGGCATGGCGATTCCCGCCACGCAAGTGCTGATCAAAATGTACGACACCGGCGGCGAAGACATGACCGTCGAAGTGCGCGGTTATCAATGGAAGTGGCAATACAAGTACTTGGACGAGAACCGCAACAACACGTTGTCGTTCTTCAGCAGCCTTGCGACCAGCCAGGACGAGATTCACAACAAAGCCATCAAGGGCGAGCACTACTTACTCGAGGTGGACAATCCGTTGGTGGTGCCGACTGGCAAAAAAGTGCGTCTGTTGGTCACCGCAAACGACGTGATCCACTCCTGGTGGGTGCCCGATTTCGGCGTCAAGCGCGATGCGATCCCGGGCATCCTGAACGACATCTGGTTCATCGCCGACGAGCCCGGCATCTACCGCGGCCAATGCACGGAACTCTGCGGTAAAGATCACGGCTTCATGCCCGTGGTCGTGCGCGTGGTGCCGGAGGACGAATACCGCGACTGGTATTCGGCACAGAGTGCCGCTTACACCGAGCGTGAAGCGATGGCGCGGCAAACGTTCTCGCCCGACGAGCTGATGACCATGGGCGAGCAGGTTTACACCAAAGTTTGCTCGACCTGTCATCAGGCGAACGGCCAAGGTCTGCCGCCGGTGTTCCCTGCGATCAGCGGCAGCCCAGTCGCCACCGGACCACGGGATGCACACATCGCCGCGGTCTACAACGGCCGTCCCGGCACGGCAATGCAAGCGTTCAGCGCGCAGCTCAATGCCGCCGAACTTGCGGCCGTGATCCACTACCAGCGTAACGCGCTCGGCAACTCGGTGGGCGACGTCACTCAGCCGGTCGACATCTTGAACTGGGCAGCAGCGCAATAAGCGGGACAACGAGGACATCATGAGCGCAGTCATCGAAACTCATCACGACGATCATCATCACGGTCCCGGCAAGGGCATCACGCGTTGGTTGTTTACCACCAACCACAAAGACATCGGCACGCTGTACTTGTGGTTCTCCTTCATCATGTTCTTGGTCGGTGGCGCGATGGCGCTGGTCATCCGCGCCGAACTGTTCCAGCCGGGCCTGCAGTTCGTACACCCGGAATTCTTCAACCAGATGACGACCAATCACGGTCTCATCATGGTGTTCGGCGTGATCATGCCGGCCATGGTCGGGCTCGCGAACTGGCAGGTGCCGATGATGATCGGTGCGCCCGACATGGCGCTACCGCGACTCAACAACCTGTCGTTTTGGATCCTGCCGTTTGCCGGCGGCCTGTTGGTGTCGACGCTGTTCATGGACGGCGGCGGTCCGAACTTCGGGTGGACGTTCTATGCACCGCTGTCGACCACGTACGCGCCGCCATCGACCACCTTCTTCATCTTCGCGGTGCATCTGCTCGGTGCGTCGTCGATCATGGGATCGATCAACATCATCGCCACCATCCTCAATTTGCGGGCGCCGGGTATGACGTTGATGAAAATGCCATTGTTCGTGTGGACGTGGCTCATCACTGCATACCTGTTGCTGGCAGTCATGCCGGTGCTCGCAGGCGCGGTGACCATGATGCTGTTCGACATTCACTTCCACACGTCCTTCTTCAACGCCGCGGGTGGCGGTGACCCCGTCATGTTCCAGCACGTGTTCTGGTTTTTTGGTCACCCAGAGGTATACATCCTCATCCTGCCGGCGTTCGGAGTCGTTTCGCAGATCATTCCCACCTTCGCGCGCAAGCCGCTGTTTGGTTACGACTCGATGGTGTACGCGGTGGCGTCGATCGCCTTCCTGTCGTTCATCGTCTGGGCGCACCACATGTTCACCGTCGGCATGCCGCTCGCCGGGCAACTGTTCTTCATGTACGCCACCATGCTGATCGCGATTCCCACAGGCGTGAAGGTGTTCAACTGGGTGTCCACCATGTGGCGCGGTTCGATGACCTTCGAAACGCCGATGCTGTTCGCCATTGCATTCGTCGTGCTGTTCACGATCGGCGGCTTTTCGGGTCTGATGCTCGCCATCACCCCGGTCGACTTTCAGTACCACGACACGTACTTCGTCGTTGCGCACTTTCATTACGTGCTCGTGCCCGGTGCCGTGTTCGGCATCTTCGCGGCGGTGTACTACTGGCTGCCGAAGTGGTGTGGCCGCATGTACGACGAAGCCATGGGCAGGCTGCATTTCTGGCTGTCGTTCATCGGCGTTAATCTGACGTTCTTCCCGCAGCACTTTTCCGGGTTGGCAGGCATGCCACGGCGTATTCCCGACTACTCGATTCAGTTCGCCGACTTCAACATGTGGTCGTCGATCGGCGCCTTCATCTTCGGCTTCAGCCAGCTCATTCTCTTGTACACCGTGATCAAGACCATCAAGAGCGGCGAGCCGGCCAGTGATCGTGTTTGGGACGGTGCGCACGGCCTCGAGTGGACGCTGCCCTCACCGCCGCCCTATCACTCCTTCACGCACCCACCGGTGGTGACCGACGCCGAGGCGCATTCGTAGGCCGATGGCGGGTCGGCACGGCAACACGGTGACGAAACTGGTTCTCCTCGGCGTGGGGATGTTCGGCTTCGCCTTCGCGTTGGTGCCCCTTTACGACCTGCTTTGCGATGTCACTGGGTTGGGCGGCCGCACCGGCGGCGCGTACGCTTACGAGCCTGCCAAGGCCGAAGTCGATACGTCGCGATTGGTGAAGGTCAACTTCGTCGCCAACACCAATGACGGCATGCCCTGGCAATTCTGGGGCGAAACCCCAACGGTCCGTGTGCATCCAGGTGAACTCACCGAAGTGAAGTTCTACGTCAAGAACCCGACCGATCGAGCAATGGTTGGCCAAGCGGTGCCGTCGGTGGCGCCGAACGCGGCCGCCGAGCACTTCCACAAGACCGAGTGCTTCTGCTTCGAGCGGCAGATATTGCAGCCGGGTGAGGAGCTCGAGATGCCAATGCGCTTCTTCCTGGCGCCCGAATTGCCGAAGTACGTGCAATCGGTATCGCTTTCCTATTCGTTGTTCGACATCACTGAATTGGCGGCGGCGGAACGCACCCGCCCCGAGGCTTAATTTTCGGAGCTTGGAAAAAATGGCGAATGCCGCTGAAGACAAATCGATCTATTACGTACCGGAGAACGGTTGGTATCCGGTATGGGTGGCGTTGGGTGTCACCTGCTTGCTGGTCGGTGCGGGTAGGTGGCTCAACGCGATCAAGGTCGGAGGTGAACCGTCGTTCATCGTGCTCTGGGCCGGGGTCATCATCCTCACGGTGGTGTTGTTCTCCTGGTTCAACAAGGTCATTCAGGAGAACCACGCCGGTCTGCCGAATGCCCAAGTCAAGCGTTCCTACGTCTGGGGCATGAGTTGGTTCATCTTCTCCGAGGTGATGTTTTTCTTCGCCTTCTTCGGTGCCTTGTTCTACGCCCGCGTATTCGCCGTATCGTGGCTCGGTGGGGAGGGCGACAAAGGTATTACCGGTGACTATCTGTGGCCCCAGTTCACGCCAGATTGGCCGGTCGTCAACAACCCCGACCCGAGCCGGTTCACGAATCCGCACGAGTCGATGGCGTCACCCGGGGTCGGCAACTGGCTTTCGTATTTGCCGTTCTGGAATACGCTGATTCTGCTCTCGTCGAGCGTCACGGTGCACTTCGCCCATACCGCGGTGAAGAACAACAATCGCGGCGGCCTGAAGGCATGGCTAGGGTTGACGGTGGCGCTTGGCGCGCTGTTCCTGTTCGTGCAGGGGTATGAATACCACCACGCCTATCAAGAGTTGGGCCTCACCTTGGGTTCGGGCATCTACGGCTCGACGTTCTTCATCTTGACCGGTTTCCACGGCTTCCACGTCACACTCGGCACGTTCATCTTGCTGATGCAGTTGGTGCGAGCGTTCCGCGGCCATTTCAAGCCGGACGATCAGTTCGGGCTGGAGGCGGCCTCTTGGTACTGGCACTTCGTCGACGTGGTGTGGGTATGCCTCTTCATCTTCGTGTACGTGCTCTGATCCCGATTGACGTCAGCGGCCGTGCCACGGAGCGTGCAGGGTGAGCTCGCCGGTCGATAGACCGTAGAAGATCACGCTGAGCAGCATGGCTGCCAGTGTGATCCTGAGTCCCAACGCATAGAGCGTGCGCTTCGAGCCCGGGACGTTGGCGTCCTTGAACAGAAAGCCGAGGCCCGTGAACAAGCTCGCGATCACCGCGATCAACAGAATGACGATGAGTGCTTTGAGCAAGACGGACGGCCCGGCCTCGGTGAAGGCCGCGACTGTAACCCAATCGTCGCGCGGGCGCTTTCGGCCCGGGTGGCGCATGACGGCGTTCGTCGTGGTGCTGTTGCCGACCACGGTGGCGCTCGGGTTCTGGCAGCTCGATCGCGCGGCTCAGAAGGAAGCGCTCGAACTCGCCTACCTCGAACGGCAAGCCGCACCGGCGGTGCCGCTCGCCCTACTCGACCCGGCGATCCCGTTGCAGCGCGTGCGGTTCGAAGGCGTATTCGAGCCCTACACCTTGCTCATCGACAACCAGACTCGCGCCGGTCGTGTCGGTTATCGCGTGGTGACGTTCTTTCGCGTCGACGACGGCCGCCGGTTCTTGATCGATCGCGGCTGGGTCGAGGCGCCGGCCTCGCGCGCCGATTTGCCCACGGTCGAAACGCCGATCGAGCGGGTGGCGATCGACGCTGTGCTCTGGCAGGACATGGGCGGCATGCCCGCTTGGGGTGAGACACCGGATTGGCCGCCGGGCTGGCCGAAGCGGATCTCGCGCCTAAACACCGAGCGCGCCGCAGCCCTGCTGCCCAACACCGTTGCAATCGAGATCCGGCTCGAAGGCGGGCAACCGGGCGGGTTCGTACCGACCACCACCACGCCGGTGATCTCGGCCGGCACACACTACGGCTATGCCGTGCAGTGGTTCGGCTTGGCGCTGGCGCTGGTCGCGCTGTTCGTCGTGTTCGGTATTCGGCAGGCGCGGCGATGAGCGGCGCGCCGACGCGCAAAGGCCGGGGCCGGTTGCAACTCATCGGCATCGTCGCCATTGCGGTGGTGCCGCTGCTTTTGAGCTACGTGCTCTATCAACGCGCCCAAGAGCAGGGTGTTTGGGGCACGACCAACAAAGGCGAGTTGCTCGATCCCATGCCGCGTGCGGCGGATCTGGCCGATTCGCAGGGTGAAGCCATCGCCGGCCGGTGGTGGCTCGTGATGGTGGTCGCGGATCGCTGTGAAGCCACCTGTGCCGAGGCCGTGCCGCGGCTTGCAGCGCTGCACGTGCGGCTGCAAAAGGATGCCGAGCGCGTGCGCCGCGGGGTGCTGGGGCGCGCGTCGCTCGCGGATGCGAGCTTCGAAAAGCTGCGGGGTGAACTCGACCTCAGGCCAGGCGTCTACATCGTCGACCCGCTCGGCAACGTCGTACTGCGCTACGAGTTCGAGGCGGCAGGTGGTCCAATATTCGACGACCTGAAGAAGCTGCTCAAGGTCTCCCAAATCGGTTGATTGTCGATGTTGCACGGGCGAGTCAGTAAACTACCGCGCCTCCCATGGGAGCCCCTCACATGAACCACGTCATTACGTCGGTCGCACGGCCGACTTGGCGCGACTTCCTCGAAATGTGCAAACCGCGCGTGGTGCTGCTCATGCTGCTGTGTGCCGTGGTCGGCATGTTTCTCGCCACGCCCGGCTGGGTGCCGCTCGACGCGCTGCTGTTCGGTACCTTGGGTATCGCGCTGGTGGCGAGCTCCGCGGCAGCGGTCAACCACTTGGCGGACGCGAGCATCGATGCACGCATGGCACGCACCCGCGCGCGGCCCGTGGCGACCGGCCGGGTGTCGATGACGCAAGGCATCGTGTTTGCGGCCGTGACCGGCTTGGCGGGATTCGCGGTGCTGTACGAGCTCGTCAATCCACTCACCGCCTATCTCAACCTCGTCTCGTGGGTCGGCTACGGCTTGCTCTACACGCTGTTCCTCAAACGCGCGACACCCCAGAACATCGTGATAGGCGGTCTCTTTGGTGCCGCACCGCCACTGTTTGGATGGGCGGCCGTGACCAATTCGATCGACCCGGGCGCGCTGCTCTTGGTGTTGATCATCTTCGCCTGGACACCGCCGCATTTCTGGGCGCTCGCGCTCGATCGCAAGGACGAGTATCGCGACGCCGATGTGCCGATGCTGCCCGTGACCCACGGTGACGCCTATACGCGCTGGCACATTCTGTTCTATACGTTGATCCTGCTTGCCGTGAGCCTGATGCCGTTTGCCATCGGCATGAGCGGGCTCATTTATCTGCTCGCCGCCGGCGCGCTCGGCATCGGCTTCGTGTATTGGGCCGTGATCCTGCTCATGAACCGCAACCGGCGCGCCGCCATGGAGACGTTTCGTTACTCCATCGTCTACCTAGCAGCGCTGTTCGTTGCGCTGATGGTGGATCACTACGTGCCGTTCGGATTGCCTCAAGCCGTGAGCAGCATTCAGCCGATGTCGTTCGAGTCGATGATTGCGCAATGACGAGCGGTGTCCGCAATACCGTTTTGCTATCGCTCTTGTTCGTGGCGATCGTGCTAGCGGGATTCGTCATGAACGTGATGCGCGAGCCGGTGCTGACGACGCAGCAGCTGCGCGAGCAAGGCACGTTCGTGCTGCCCACGCCACGGGAGATCGTGCTCGATGGACTCGTCGATACCGACGGTGAAGCATTCACCACTGCTGACCTCGAAGGCCGGTGGACGTTCTTGTTCTTCGGCTTCACGTCCTGCCCGGACGTGTGTCCGCTCGCCATGTCGGTGCTGTCGCAAGTCGAACGCGAGCTCGCCGAACGGGGCGACGATGAACTCTTCGATGCATTCCATGGCGTGCTGGTCACGGTCGACCCGGAACGCGACGATGCCGCGACCCTCGCCAAATACGTCACATCGTTCTCGCCGCGGTTTACCGGGGTGCGCGGCGATCAAGCGGCGCTCGCCGAGTTTGCTCGGCAATTGAATGCCGCGTTCATGAAGGTACCGAGCGGCGAGGGCTACACAGTCGACCACACCGGCAACATCATCGTCATCAACCCCAGGGGTCACTACCACGCGTTCATCAAGGTGCCGCACGAGCGCGACAAAGTGCTGGCTGCATACCGCGCATTTGCCAGTGCCTGGTGAGGCTCGATGGGCACAGGCCTTGGCCGCGATTGCTCAATCTGCCCCAATCGCGAGCGGTCAGCGAAGCTCGATTTCCCGAACGTCGAAGTAGGGTGTGTGGCCGAAGTGCTGCTGGACGATCCGGCGGAAGTCCTCGGGGTTTTTGAATCGTACGTTCTGATCGGCGGCGTGGCGCTCGGCGGCGGTGAGCCGCGATAGCCAGAAAGCGCACGCCGCATACAGCGCGAACGGCCCGACGAACCACAGCTCTTGAGCGGTCAGCGGACGAATGTCGTGGTATGCGCCGAGCAGTGCCTTCAGCCGCTCGCGATCGGCGCGGCCGCTCGAGTCGGTGCACCAATCGTTGATCGCAACTGCCACGTCGTAGAGCAGATGGCCGGCCGATGCGTGGTGGAAATCGAGCACGCCGGTCAAGCCCCGCTCGGTGAACAGCACGTTGTCACGAAATAGATCGCCGTGGAGCACGCCGTAGGGCAACGCGGCGACGTCGCGCCGTGCGAGCAGCGAGGTGACGGCCTCGATCGCGCCGTCGAGCAGATCGGCGGTTGCATACGGCAAGTGCGGCCGCACCTCGGCGGCCCGTCTCGTCAGCCAGTCGGCGTCTCGCGGATGCGGCGCGGCACGATCTGCCAAGTGACGTGCGATGCGATGAAATCTAGCGAGAAACCGTCCAACGGATCTACAGTGGCGCTCCGTGGGGTTGAGAACGTGGCGGCCGAGTAAGCGCGGCGCCAGCAGAGTCGGCTTGCCGAGCAGCTGATCGTTCGCGTGGCCGGTGCGATTGCGGATGATCGGCGCGATCGGCAACCCGGCGGCGTCGCAAGTATCGAGCAGTGATATCAACAGCTCGCTGGCCGCCGGTGGCTGCTCGAGTAAGGTCAGCACGATTTCCTGGCTGCCCCGCGGGTCGACGACGCGCACGAAGTAGTTGCTGTTCTCGATGCCGTGTGCGGCGGGCCAGTACGTCTCGAGCACGCCCAAGTCGTAGCGGCCGAGCAAAGCGACCAGCTCGCGTTCCGGCAGAGGAGTTGCCGCCGCCATCAGAACTCGATGAGCACCCAGCGCGGCACCAGCATGTCGGCGTTTTCGAGGTCACCGAAGCCGCGGGTCTCATCGCGTGGTACGAGGTAGTAGGACGGGCCGATCTTCGGCACGACCTTGATGATACGCAGCTGCCCGCCTTGTCGATATTCGTACACGGTGCGCTCACCGCCCTCGATGATGGTCACATCGGGACCAGTGGCATTGGTGGCCGCGGGTGCGGCAATCGCGGACCTGGGCGACAACGCCGCGGTCAGCACGAGCACCAGTGAACAGGTAACGAAGAGCCGGTTAGCCTGCCGCATGACCACCCGTGTCGTGAGCCTATGGTAGAGTCGATCGCCTCGCCCATCTTGACCGAATCGATGACCAACGACAAACCGTCGGGCGTCGCAACGTCGGGCGTCGCAACGTCGGGCGTCGCAACGTCGGGCGTCGCTACGTCGGCGACCGCACCGTGGGGCGCCACGCCGCTGATCTTGGTCGACGGCTCGTCGTACCTGTTTCGTGCGTTCCATGCGTTGCCGCCGTTGAGTACCTCCGATGGCCGGCCGACGGGCGCGGTGCGCGGCGTGATCGCCATGTTGAAGCGGCTCGCGAAGGACTACGAAGGCAGCCCGATCGCGGTCGTGTTCGATGCCAAGGGCGAGACGTTCCGCGATCGGATGTACGCCGACTACAAGGCCAATCGTCCGCCGATGCCCGACGATCTGCGCTCCCAGATAGAGCCGGTACACGAGATCATTGCTGCGCTCGGCATACCGCTCCTGATCGTCGACGACGTGGAGGCTGACGACGTGATCGGCACGCTGGCGTCCGAAGCGACACGGCTCAAGCGCGAGGTGGTGGTGTCGACGTCCGACAAGGACATGGCACAGCTCGTTTCCGATCACGTCAGCCTCGTCAACACCATGACCGACACACGGCTCGATCGAGACGGCGTCAAGGACAAGTTCGGTGTCTACCCCGAACAGATCGTCGACTACCTCGCGTTGGTCGGCGATTCCGTCGACAACATTCCGGGAGTGCCGAAGGTCGGGCCCAAGACTGCGGCGAAGTGGTTGGCGGAATACGGCACGCTGGAAGAAGTGATGGCGAACGCGGACAAGATCGGCGGCAAGATCGGTGAAAATCTTCGTGCCAGCCTCGACTTTCTACCGCTGTCGAAAGTGCTTTCGACCATCAAGTGCGATGTGCACCTCGAGATGGGTATCGACGATCTGCTGCCCACCGAGCCGGACGAGCATCGATTGCGCGAGCTGTATGCGGCGCTGGAGTTCAAGGGTTGGCTCGAGGAGTTGGGTGGTGCCAGCCCGAAGCAAGCAGCATCGGAAACCGATGGCTACGAGACGATCTTCGAGCAGGCGGTGCTCGACCGATGGCTCGACGAATTGCGCGCAGCGGGCCGGTTCGCATTCGACACCGAAACGACCAGCCTCGACTACATGGATGCCCGCATCGTCGGCGTCTCGTTCGCGATCGATGGCCGCGCTGCCTATGTACCATGCGGGCACGACTACGCCGGCGCGCCGGAGCAGCTGCCACTGGCGCGCGTGCTCGCGGCCTTGAAACCGCTGCTCGAGAGCACCGAGGTGGTGAAGATCGGGCAGAACCTCAAGTACGACAAGAACGTGCTCGCCCGCCACGACATCGACCTAACCGGCATTCGCTTCGACACGATGCTCGAGAGTTACGTGCTCGACAGCGTGGCCACGCGCCACAACATGGATGATCTCGCCGAGAAGTATTTGGCCATCCGCACCATTCGCTACGAGGATGTCGCCGGCAAAGGTGCCAAGCAGCTCGACTTCAACGAAGTGCCGGTCGAAGCAGCCGCCGCATACGCGGCGGAAGATGCCGACGTCACGCTCAAGCTCCACCACGCGCTGTGGCCGAAGCTCGAGGCCGAACCGCGGCTCAAATCGGTGTTCGAGACCATCGAGATGCCGTTGCTCTCGGTGTTGTCGCGAATGGAGCGAACCGGTGCGCTCGTCGATGGCGATGCGCTGGTACGGCAGAGCGAAGAACTCGCGCAACGCATGCAAACGCTCATCGAGCAAGCACATGAACTGGCGGGCGAGCCGTTCAACCTCGATTCGCCGAAGCAGCTGGGCACGATTCTCTACGACAAGCTCGCGCTGCCGGTGTTGAAGAAAACCCCTGGGGGCGCGCCCTCGACGGCGGAGCCCGTGTTGACCGAGCTCGCGCTCGAGTACGAGCTGCCGCGCGTGATCATGGATTACCGCGGACTGGCGAAGCTCAAGAGCACCTACACCGACAAGCTACCGGCGCAGATCAACCAACGCACCGGCCGCGTGCACACCTCCTACCATCAGGCCGTGGCAGCGACGGGACGGTTGTCCTCGACCGATCCCAATCTCCAGAACATACCCGTCAGAACTCAGGAAGGTCGCCGCATCCGGCAAGCATTCGTGGCGCCGCCGGGCCGCAAGTTGCTGGCCGCCGACTACTCCCAGATCGAACTCAGGATCATGGCCCACTTATCCGGCGACGAAGGCCTGCGGCGCGCCTTCGCGCAAGAACTCGACGTGCATCGCGCGACGGCGGCCGAAGTGTTCGGCGTCGAACTCGAGGCGGTCAGCGCGGATCAACGGCGGAGCGCGAAGGCCATCAACTTCGGCTTGATCTACGGTATGTCGGCGTTCGGTCTCGGTCGGCAGCTGGGCGTCAGTCGGGCGGTTGCGCAGGAATACATCGACCGCTACTTCGCGCGCTACCCGGGGGTCGGCGAGTACATGGACCGGGTTCGCGCGCAAGCGGCGAAGGACGGTTACGTGGAAACGGTGTTCGGCCGGCGGCTGTACCTGCCGGAGATCAATGCGCGCCACGTCCAGCGCCGGCAAGCGGCGGAACGCACGGCAATCAACGCGCCCATGCAAGGCACCGCAGCCGACATCATCAAGCGCGCGATGATCACCATCGATGGCTGGCTGGCGGCGGACGGTACCGACGCGCTCATGATCATGCAGGTACACGACGAGTTGGTCTTCGAAGTGGCCGCCGAGCAGGTCGACAGGCTAGCGACCGAGGTTCGCAGTCGCATGGCGGGGGCAGCCGCATTGGACGTCGAGTTGGTGGTCGACATCGGCGTCGGCAGCAACTGGGACGAAGCGCATTGAACTTTCGTCAGGCGTCCGCAGTCTGAAGTGTCAGGCTGAGCGACCACCGCCCTCATCCCCGAAATCCGCGTCGGTGGTCCAAGCGGGAGCGGTTCCCCGATCGCTCCCGCAGCCTGCCCCGGCGCGATGGAATCGTTCCGGGGCTTTTTTTTGGTGTCGGTGGTGGCGTCCGGGCTACGCTGTAGGCGAGCCCTCGGTGGTCAGCCACGCCGCGAGGTGAACGATCAACTCGTCACGACCCATGCCTGTCTGCGCGGAGAATAGCTGGACCGAGAAATTCGGTGCGGCGAGCACGCGTTTCGCATCCGCAAGCGCGCGCATGCGCGCGCCGTGCTTGAGCTTGTCGGCTTTGTTGAGCAGCACGTGCATGCGCATGCCCGCCGCCTGAGCCCACGCAATGAGTTGTCGATCGAACACCTCGAAAGGATGGCGGATGTCCATGACGAGCACGACAGCGACCAGATTGGGCCGGGCGGCGAGGTATGCCTCCAAGTGTTCCTGCCAGGCCTGCTGCACCCGCTTTGCGGCCTTCGCGTAACCGTAGCCTGGTAAATCCACGAGTCGGCCACCAAAGCCTGTGACGAAGAAGTTGATGAGCTGGGTGCGGCCCGGGGTCTTGCTGGTGCGCGCCAAGTGGCGGTTGCCGGTTACACGGTTCAGCACGCTCGATTTGCCGGCATTGGAACGGCCCGCGAATGCGACTTCCGGCGCCGTGTCCCGTGGCGCCTCGGCAAGACTCGGGGCGCTGGTCAGGAACGTTGCGTCGATGCGTTCCGGCGGGGTGGCTGCAGTGCCTTCAAGGGGCGTCACCTTGGTATATAATCCGCGCGCTTTTCCACTCGCCCAGTCTAACAAGCTATGCGTATAGCCCGGATTCTTGCCGTCGGTTTGCTCGGACTTCTTGGCTCGGCTGGCGCGTTTGCCGGCGGCGATGCTGCGGCCGGTGCGGCGCTTGCCGCACCGTGCGGCGCTTGTCATGGTCAAGCCGGTGCCGCGATCTTGCCGATCTATCCGAACATCGGCGGTCAAAGCGAGAAATATCTCGCGGCGCAGCTGAAGGCGATCAAGAGCGGTGCGCGTGCTGCACCGCTGATGGCCGGTCAGCTCGATGCCTTGTCGGAGGCCGACCTCGACAACTTGGCCGCCCACTTTGCCGGTCAGCCCGCTGTCGTCGGGCAGGCGCAAGACGAAGCGCTGGCCTTGGGTGCACAGATTTATCGCGGCGGCATCGCGCGCAAAGGTGTTGCGGCCTGTACCGCTTGCCACTCGCCCACCGGCGCTGGCAATAGTCTGGCCGGCTTTCCGAGCTTGAGTGGTCAGACCGTCGACTACACCGTGGCGCAGCTCACGGCGTATCGCGAGGCGACCCGTACCACCGACGAGAATTTTGGCGGCGTCATGCGCTCGATCGCCGGTGGGCTGACGGACGGCGAGATCAAGGCAGTCGCGAATTACGTGCACGGCTTGCACTAATCCCACCGCGGGTGGTCGAAGTGCCAAGCGAGGGGCGACGGTGTCGCCCCTCGGTGTCTCGGGAGTATTCATGTCGACATCACTGACTATCGGCCGCGCCGTTCGGCGCCTGACGCTGCCCGTGCTGCTGGTACTCGCCTATCTGGCCGTGCCTGCCGCCGGCGCGGAGTTCGAAGCCGGCGTGCACTACGAGGTGTTGCCGATTCCTGTCGACACGATGGCGCCCGGCAAGATCGAGGTCGTCGAAGTCTTTTCGTACGGCTGTCCGGCGTGCTTCAGCTTCGATACGCCGCTCTCCGCTTGGCTTGCGCAGCTACCGGACGATGTTGCTTTCCGACGCATGCCCGCCATGGTGCGCCAAGATTGGGTAGTGTTCGCCCAGGCGTTCTACAGCGCCGAGCTTTTGGGCGTGAGTGAGCGCGTGCATACGCCGTTGTTCGAAGCCGTGCACCTGCGTCGTCTCGACATGCACGACCCGAACATGCTGGCAACCGTGTTCCGCGACGCCGCCGGCGTCGACCAGGATGAGTTCCTGAAGGTGTTCGAGTCGTTCGGCGTACGGAGTAAAACCCTGCAAGCGGATGCGCAGGGCCGCATGTATCGAGTGACGGGCGTACCAACCATGATCGTCGATGGTAAATACCGCGTATACGGCGGCATGCTGCAGGGCACCAACATCCGGCCCCTGACGGTGGTCGATTACCTCATCGACAAATGCCGCGCGGAAGTGGCGAGCCGTTGAAGCAACCGCCGGAAATGCCAGCCATGCCACAAATGCTCACGCAGCCGGTTGCTAGACTCGACTACGCGCTACCGCTCGGACCCTTCTCCGGCCCCATGAACAAAGCCATCGGCACGCTCGTAGGCTTGACCCGCAGCCGCACGGCTCAGCAGCCGCAATGGGCGCCGGTGGCGCCGCTCGTCAATCCGCACGGAGTGAAGTGTCGCGAAGGGGAGTCGGAAGCCGAGGCGCCGATCTTGAGGCTGCTATCGTTCAACATCCAGGTGGGCATCAGCACGCGTCGCTTCCGGCACTACCTCACACATGGTTGGAAGCACGTGCTGCCGCACGAGTCGCGGGCCGACAATCTGCGGCGCATTGCCGAGCTGATCGCGAGCTATGACGTGGTGGCGCTACAGGAAGTCGATGCCGGCAGCCTCCGCAGCGGATTCGTGAATCAAGTCGAGTACCTCGCCTATCGCGCGCACTTTCCGTTTTGGTATGCGCAGCTGAATCGCGATCTGGGGCCCTTCGCGCAGCACGGCAATGGCCTGTTATCGCGGCTCGAACCGCGCGAGCTGCAGGATCACAAGCTGCCGGGCACGATCCCGGGCCGCGGCGCCATCGTCATGCGCATCGGCTTCGCGGGCACCGAGGTGCTGGTGGTGCTGCTGCATCTTTCTTTGGGCGAGCGTTCGCGGCAACGGCAGCTGTCGTACGTGCGCGCCCTCATCGACGGGCACGAGCGCGTGGTCATCATGGGCGACATGAACAGCCACCTCACGCGGTTGTTGTTCAGCTCGCCGTTGTCGGACACGCCGCTGGTGCCCGCCAACGAGATGCAACCCACCTATCCGAGCTGGCGCCCGGCGGTTGCACTCGATCACGTGCTGGTGACGCCGAATCTCAGCGTGCGCGAGTTCGAGGTGTTGGACTGCGACGTCTCCGATCACCGGCCGATTGCCGTGACTATCGGCGTCGGCGGCGCGCAACACTTGCAGTAGTCGCACGGTCGCCGCACCGGCGTCTGCGTGAGCCTATCCTCGGCGAAAGCCTCGGCGAAAGCCTCGGCGAAAGCCTCAGCGAAAGCCTCGGCCGAAGCCTGGTAAGCGCCTCGGCATAAGCCCTTATCTGCGTGCGCGTGAGGCGGTCGTAGAATCGATGGGCACCGCGTCATGGGAGCCAAGGGGGAGTTCTGGAACAGCTGTCGGGCCAAGACGCCACGTTTCTGTACGCCGAATCGGCGCGTACGCCCATGCACATCGGTGCGCTCAGCGTCTACGATCCGGCGACTGCGCCCGGTGGCCAGGTACGTTTCAAGCAGATCTTGAGTCACATCGAAAGCCGGCTGCACACCGCGCGCGCCTATCGACAACGGCTGGTGCGCGTGCCGTTCGAGCTGGACTATCCCTATTGGATCAACGATCGCTATTTCGATCTCGAGTTCCACGTTCGCCACATTGCGCTACCGGCGCCGGGCGATTGGCGGCAGCTCTGCATTCAGGTCGCGCGCTTGCACTCGCGGATGCTCGACCTCACGAAGCCGTTGTGGGAGTTCTACGTCATCGAAGGGCTCGACAACGTCGACGGCATTCCGCCGGGTAGCTATGGGATTTTGTCGAAGATTCATCATTGCGCGATCGATGGTGCAAGCGGCACCGAGCTGACCGCTTCGCTGCATGATCTGACGCCGACACCGGCGCACATGGTGCCGGACTCACCTTGGCATCCGGAACAAGCACCGAGCGCGCTCGAGCTGCTGGCGCGTGCCGCCGGCAACAACGTTCGCGAACCGTTTCAGTTGTTTCGCGTGCTCGCCGCTGCGGCACCGGCATTCGTTTCCACGCAGATGCGTTTGGCGCGCCACGAGCTCGAAGCATCCGGTGTGGTGCCCAAAACCAAGTTCAACGCCCCGATCTCCGCGCATCGCGTGTTCGAGGGCCGCACGTTTCCGCTGGATGGCTTCAAGCGCATCCGCAAGGCAGTGCCGGGCGCGACCATAAACGATGTTGTGGTTGCCGTGTGCGGCGGTGCGGTACGCGGCTACTTGGAGGCGACCGGTGAGCTACCGGAGCAATCGCTGATCGCGATGGCGCCAGTCAACGTGCGCACCGACGCGCACGCGGGCAGCGCGGGCAATCAAGTGTCGGCGATGAGTGTAGCGATGCGCAGCGACATCGCCGACCCGATTCGACGCTTACAGGCTGTGAACGAGGCGACACGCAACTCGAAGGCGTTGGCGAAGGCTTACGGCGCGCGGTTGATGACGGATCTCAATCGGCACATCCCGGCTTCGACGCTGGCGCTCGCCGGTCGGCTCGTGTCGCGATGGGGGCTCGCAAATGCCATCGACCCCATCTTCAACGCGGTGGTGACCAATGTGCCGGGGCCGCAAGTGCCGCTCTACATGAATGGCGCGAAGCTGATCGGCTACTACGGGCTCGGGCCGATAACGGACAGCATGGCGCTGTTCATGCCGGTGTTGAGCTACGCCGGCAACATCAGTATCAGCGTGACCAGTTGTCGCGAGATCATGCCCGACCCGGCGCGTTATGCCGACTGCATCGAGCGCTCTTTCCACGACACGCTCGCCGCGGTGGCCTGAGCTGCTGCTGTCGCAGCGAGCGCCGCTGATCTCGTCTGGGAGCGGCCTTGGCCGCGATTGGTGGCGAGCCAATCGCGGCCGACACAGGGCGGCGGTTACTCCGCCGCTGCGGTGCGGCGTACGCACGCGGTCTCGAACAGCTCCGGATATTCCTTCGGATAGTTGGTCTGACAGAACGCGATGCCGGTCTTCGCCTGATTCACCACGTACGCATGCACGGCTTGCGCCTGCGCTTCGTCGAGCACCTCGGCAAAGCTCGCCATGCCCTTGCTGACGAACGCGCCGCCGCGGACGATCGCGTCCCATGCATCGTGGGTCGCGGGTGCCATGTAGCGCAGATCCGGTAGCGAGCCGCTCGACAGCGCGCCCGGGCCATGACAGACACTGCAATAGGCGTGGAACAGCGATTCACCCTCTGCAATCTGTTCGGGCGTGGCGCCGAGATCCGGCGGTTCGGGAATGTTGATGGGGGTGACCTTCGGCTCCGGCAAGCTCGCGGTGCCGCCGAGCTTGAAGGCAAGAATGCGGCCGCCTTGCAGCACGTTGTTGCGATGCTTGGGCACGCCCGATGCAAGTGCGAACGCCCCGCCCCAGCCAGCGAGCACGGCGACGTACTGTTCGCCGTCGACGGTGTATGTCACTGGTGCGGCGATGATGCCGTTGTACACCGGTGTCTCCCACGCGAGCGCGCCCGTGTCGGCTGTGTACGCAGCGAAGTAACCATCCGAGCGACCTTGGAAGACGAGGTTGCCCGCGGTCGACAGCAGACCGCCGTTCCACGACGTTTTGTGCTGCACACGCCAGACTTCCTTCTGCGCCACCGGATCCCATGCCGCGAGATGGCCCTTGATTTCGCGCAGATCGGCGATCTGGCCTTCGGCGGTCTTGGCCGGAATCATCGTGTCGGTGTCCACCGCTAGATTCCACTCGCCCGGTTGGTAGCGAAAGGCGTTGTCCTGCGCAAACTTGAAGCTGAAATCGAGCGCTGGGATGTAGACCAACCCCGTGAGCGGGCTGTAGGTCATCGGATGCCAGTTGTGCCCGCCGTACGGCGACGGCCAAATCTTCTTCAGCTCGTTGGCGTAGTGCGCGTCGGGATTCTCAACCGGCCGGCCGGTCTCCTTGTCGACGTGGCTTGCCCACGTCACCGGCACGTATGCTTCAGCAGAAATGAACTCGCCGTTGGAACGATCGATCACGTAGAAGAAGCCATTCTTGGGCGCTTGCATGAGCACCTTGCGCACCACGCCGCCGATCTCGAGATCGGCCAAGATCATGTGTTGCGTGGCGGTATAGTCCCACGTGTCGCCGGGTGTGGTTTGGTAGTACCACGCCATCGTGCCATCGTCGGGCTTGATGGCGACGATCGACGCCAGATACAGGTTGTCGCCGCCGCCAGGACTGCGTAGATAACGATTCCACGGTGAGCCGTTGCCGACGCCGATGTACAACAGGTCGAGCTCGGGGTCATAGGCCATCGAATCCCACACGGTGCCGCCGCCACCGACCTCCCACCACTTGCCGCCGCGCCAAGTGCCCGCCGCTTGCTCGAGGTGCTTGCCCTCGAATGGTTTCGACGGGTCACCCGGTACCGTGTAGAAGCGCCAATGCTCGGCGCCCGTCGCGGCGTCGTACGCCGTCACGTAGCCGCGCACGCCGTACTCGGCGCCGCCGTTGCCGATCACGACTTTGTCTTTGACGATGCGCGGCGCGCCGGTGATCGTGTACGGACGCTCGGGATCTATGGTGAGCTTTTCCCAAGCAAGCGCGCCGGTCGCAGCATCGAGGGCAATCAAGCGCCCGTCTATGGTGCCGACGTAGACGCGGCCTTTCCACACCGCGACGCCGCGATTGACCACGTCGCAGCAGGCGTACTTGCCCCATTCACGTTTCACTTGCGGGTCGTATTGCCAGATCAGTTCACCGGTCCTGGCGTCGTTGGCGAACACCACACTCCACGAACCAGTGGAGTACATCACGCCGTCGACGACGATGGGCGTCGCCTCCAGGCCGCGCGTCGTGCCCGTGTCCCATGACCACACGAGCCCCAACGATTTCACAGTGTCGGTGTTGATGTCGGTGAGCGGCGAGAAGCGCTGCTCTGCGTACGTGCGGCCGTGGGCGAGCCAATTGCCGGGCTCGCTGTCGGCATTCACGATGCGAGCGCCGTCGACGGTGCTGGTGCTCGCGGTAATGCGATCGCTGCGGCTGGTTGCAGTTGGCGCTTGCCGCTCGGTGGGTGCAGCCGACTCGGTGGCTGGCTCAGAACAGGCGGTCAGGACCGCGAATGTGCAAGAAAGCGCCCCGAGCGCCAGCGCTCGGCGCGCGCGCGCACAAGTCATGAAAGCCTCCCCGTGTCGAATTTGTTATATGTGCCCTAAGGCTTTTCGCAGTGTAGCAGGCCTCACTGCTCGGGTGGCTTCGGCGATGACGGCCGCGAATCGTTTGCCGGCGTCTTGTCCGGCTCGTTCGCGGCGCCCGACAACAGCGAACGCAGGAAGCTGATGTTCTGGTCCGCGAGGCGCTGCATGAGCTTGATCGGATTGGCGTTCAATACTTCCCGCATGCGGCGCTGATACAGCTCCTGCTGCTCCAAGAACGTGAACATGCTCTGCTCGAGGTAGCGCGATAAGACGCCCTGCATCGAGTCGCCGTAGAAGCGGATCACCTGCTCGAGCACTTTGTTGGTCAACAGCGGCTCGTGGCCCTCGGCTTCCTGTTCGGCGATGATCTGCAGCAACACGGAACGCGTGAGGTCGGCGCCGGTCTTCGAGTCGACGACCTTGACCGGGTCCTTGGCGAGAATCATCTTACGGACGTCCTCGAGCGTGACGTAAGCGCTCTGCTCGGTGTCGTACAGACGCCGATTGGGGTATTTCTTCAATATTCGCAATGCAACATGCCCCTGCCGCGAACGGCAGCCTTCGAGGACTGCGCCATGGTATACGCTTTGCCGCAGTGCGGAAAAGAAACGCATTTAGAGGAGGAGTGATGAAGATCAGCCTGGATGTCGATCTGACCCCGGAGGAACTGCGGCGGCTATTCGGGCTGCCGGACCTCACCCCGATTCAGAACCTCGTGATCGACCGCATCACGACGCAGGTGGAGAAGGGGCTCGAAGCGGGCCTCATGACCACCATCACCCGTTCGCTGATTACCGGCGGTCTGCAGTCCTGGGATGCCTACCAGAAGATGCTGTCGACCTTGCTGAGCGCACGTCCGGGTAGCGAGGCACGGTCGTCGGAAGACAGTTCGCCGCCGCGCGCGTAAGCGGTCGGCGTTATGCGTGCTATGCGGGCGCTTCGGCGGCAGTGACTTCGGCTGACGGCGCCGCGGCATACACGGCCTGGGGATAGAGCAAGCCGCGCCAACTGGAACGATCGAACTTGCGCCATCGGCCGTGCGGCTGGGCGAGGCGATCGGCGATCACGTAGTAGATGGCCGGATTGAAACCCATGCCACAGTGGCTGGCGACCACTTCCACATTGTCGGTCAACGGCGTATCGCGTTCGATGCATGTCTTCCAATGCGCGATGCCGTCGGTCTTGCTGAATATTGCCGTGCACGGCACTGGCGCGGGCGTCGGCAAATCCTTCAGTTGCGACCGCAGGCTGTCGATGGTCTGTCCGGTCGCCAACTCGAACAGTCGGAGCACGGCGGGATAGGTGCCGTTGCTGACGGTCTGACCGAACGGGGAGCCGAGCGTGATGATTTGGCGCACTTGATTGGGCAGCATCTTCGCGATCTCGCGCGCGAACACACCGCCTAAGCTTTGGCCAATGAGCGATACCGGTTGATCATAGTGGCGCGCGATGTTGGCCACGGTCTGCGTCAGGCGTGCCTGCAGATTGCCGCGCGGCCCCAAGTTGCGGCCGAAGCCCCAAGGAATGGTGTTGTAGCCAAGCCGGTCGAGCCAACGCCGCAGCATGCCCGTGGATTGGCTGTCGGCCATGAAGCCGGGCAGCACGTATACCGGATGGCCATCGCCGCGCGGTAGGCGGTCCAAGATCGGTAGCGTTGGGATGAGCGTCGAGGCTTCGACGAGGGCGCGCCAACCTTCGGCGAGCGCCAACAATGTCGACGGCGGCGATGCGGTTGCAGTATCCACCGGGGTCGGCATCTCAACTCTTTGGAAACGGTTGCGTAACAACTAGCACAAAAGCGCGACCGGGGTAAATAATTCACTCTCCTTAATTTCGTGATAGGGATGGGCGGCGAATGGCCGGCAGAGCGCAGCGACAGGCCACCTTTGGCGATGACTGGGCGCTCGAGATCGACGAATGGTTGGCCGCCCTCGACGATGTCGTCGACGTGCAAGGCGAAGGCCGTGCCCGTGAGTTGATCGAACGTTTGCACGAAGCAGCCTCGCGCCGCGGCCTAGTGCTGCCGGAGGCGGCGCTCAATACGCCCTACCGCAATACCATCTCGTGGCGCGAACAGCCGCAGTATCCGGGCGACCTCGCGATCGAGACCCGCATCGGTAACGTCATCCGCTGGAATGCCGTGGCCATGGTCTTGAAAGCCTTCGACAGCGGTTCCGGCGTGGGTGGGCACATCGCCACCTACTTGTCGGCCGCGGCGATGATGGAGGTCGGTTTCAACCATGTGTTTCGTGCGCCGGCGCCCGGCTTCGGCGGCGATCAGGTGCACTTCCAAGCCCATGCCGCACCGGGTGTGTACGCTCGCGCGCTGCTCGAAGGCCGGTTGGGCACCGAGCAGCTCGCGCACTTCCGTCGCGAGCTCGCAGCGGGCGGCGGCCTGTCCTCCTATCCACACCCGCGCCGCATGCCGAGCTTCTGGCAGATGCCGACCGCGAGCATGGGGCTGTCGACCCCGAGCGCGATCTATCAGGCGCGGTTTGCCAAATATCTCGAGGGGCGGGGACTCAAGCGCGCCGACGGCGCGAAGGTCTGGGCCTTCATCGGCGACGGTGAATCCGACGAACCGGAAGTGCTCGGCACGGTCAACATGGCGTCCCGCGAGCATCTCGACAATCTGGTGCTGGTGATCAACTGCAATCTGCAGCGTCTCGATGGGCCAGTACGCGGCAACGGCAAGATCATCCAAGAGCTCGAACGCTCGTTCCGCGGTGCCGATTGGCACGTCATCAAGGTGATTTGGGGCGGCGGCTGGGATGCGCTGCTCGACCGCGATGTCGACGGCATTCTGCAACGCCGCATGGAGCAGGCGGTCGACGGCGACTACCAGATGTACACCGTCTCGCCGGGCGATGCCGTCCGCGAGCATTGGGTGGAGGACACGCCGGCGCTCCAGGAGCTGATGAAAACGCTCTCCAACGAGGAGATTCGCTCCATCAAGCGCGGCGGGCAGGATCCGCAGAAAATCTATGCCGCTTTCAAGCAGGCGGCCGAGATTCGCGGCAAGCCCTGTGTCGTGTTGCTGAAGACGGTAAAGGGCGACGGCCTCGGGCCGAAGGCCGAAGGCCGCAACACAGTGCACCAGAAGAAGCAGCTGTCGGTCGAAGAACGCCGCGAGCTGGCGCGGCGGTTCGACATTCCGCTCTCCGACGAGGCAGTTGCGCGCGCCGACTTCTATTTGCCGGATGCCGACTCACCCGAGCGTAGCTACCTGCTCGCGCGGCGCCAGGCGCTCGGTGGTTTCTTGCCGGCGCGGCGCGCACAGTGCCCGCGCCTCGAGGCACCGGCGCTCGCATTGTTCGCGGACATGCTGGCAGGCTCGGGCGGGCGCGAAGTCTCCACCACCATGGCGGTGGTGCGCATGCTCTCGAAACTGGCGCGCGATGCCGACATCGGTCGCTACGTGGTGCCGATCGTGCCCGACGAGGCGCGCACGTTCGGCATGGACGGCTTGCTTGCGCAGGCGGGTATCTATTCACCGGAAGGGCAACGCTACCGGCCGGTCGACGCCGGGACGATCGCGCCCTATCGCGAGGCGGCAGACGGTCAGGTACTCCAGGAAGGGATCTGTGAGACCGGTGCGATGGCGTCGTTCCTCGCCGCCGGCACCGCCTATGCGAACCACGGCCTGCCGATGATTCCCTTCTACATCTTCTACTCGATGTTCGGCATGCAGAGAGTCGGCGACATGGTGTGGGCGTGCGGCGATTCGTTGGCCAAAGGCTTCCTGATCGGCGGCACTTCGGGCCGTACCACGTTGAACGGCGAAGGCGTGCAGCATCAGGACGGCCACTCCCACGTGCTGGCGAGCACCGTGCCGAATCTGGCGAGCTACGACCCGGCGTTCGCCTACGAAATCGCCGTGATCGTGCGCGAAGGCATTCGGCGCATGTACGACGCCCAAGAAGACGTCTTCTACTATCTGACCGTGACCAATCAGAACTATCCGATGCCGCCGATGCCGACGGATGACGACGGCGCGATCACGGCCGGTATCATTCGCGGTGCCTATTGCTATCGGCGTACCGCCGGCAAGGGCGCGCCGATTCATCTGCTCGGCAGCGGCGCGATCATGACCGAGGTACTTCGTGCCGCGGACATGCTTGCGGCAATGGGCAAGCCGGTGACGGTGTGGAGTGTCACGAGTTACACGGAACTCTGCCGCGACGCGCAGGATGCCGACCGCGAACGCTTGCTCGGCCGCCAGCGCGAGAGCTGGCTCGAGCACCTCATGGGTGAGGAGCGCGGCACCTTCGTCGCTGCGAGCGACTACATGAAGAGCTTGCCGCAATCCATCAGCCCCTGGTTGCCCGGCAAGCTGACGGTGCTCGGTACCGATGGCTACGGGTTGTCTGAGTCGCGCGACGTGCTACGCGATCACTTCGAGGTGTCGGCACCATGGATCGTGTACGCCGCGCTGGCGAGCGCGGGGCAAAGCAAGGCCGCGCGCGAGTTCGCAACGGAAGCGCGAATCGATCTCGATCGCAGCAATCCGCGCGGATGAGAAGGTATTCCCCGCGAGTAAGCATGATTGGGGCACTCGCGCCCCAGAAAAGGAAAGGGCCCACCGGTTGCCCGACGAGCCCTGCTAACGCCCCATTGGAGGAGGAGGTAGAAGGCGTTAGTCGGACCGATGATGCGGGGCGGTGGACAATCCGGATATACGGACTTCCCCTAGCATGGGACAGTCGAACCCTTGGCAGGGAGATGCAGCGTGAAAAGTGATCCGCCCATCAAATCGGTGATGACGTCGTTTCCGTACGCGGTAGAGATCTCGGCGCCGCTCTTGGATGCGCGGCGCATGATGCTCGAGCACCACGTGCACCACTTGCCGGTGACGGCGCAGCACGAGCTCAAGGGCATCGTCACCGATCGCGACATAAAGCTCTTGTTGGGGCCGGAGCTCGACTATCCGGATCCGCGTCAGCTCACCGTCGAAGATGCCTACGTGGCGGATGCCTACGTCGTCGACATCAATACGCCGCTGTCGAACGTGTTGCTGCACATGGCTGCGCGGCACATCGGTGCCGCGCTGATCACGGGCCACGGCCGGCTGGCCGGTATCTTCACCGCCACCGATGCCTGCCGGCGATTCGGCGAGTTCTTGCGCGAGCGGTTCCCGCCACCCGGCGGCGGTACCGAAGCGGCGTAGAAGAAACCGTTCTCAGAAATACCAGCGGTAATCCTGATCCGGCACCGCCTGGTGATAGGCGCGCCACTCGTCGCGCTTCACGGCCACCAACACATCCACGAAGGGGCGAGAAAAGTACGCCTCGGCAAGCGGACTGCGATCGAAGGTGTCGATCGCCGATTCCCAACTCGGCGCCCGAGCCTCCTGGTCGGCGTAGGCATCACCGGCGGTTGGCGGCGGCGGTTCGATGCGTTGCGTGATGCCGTGATGCACACCGGCCAGGATCGCCGCGGTCACGAGGTACGGATTGGCGTCGGCCGACGCTAAACGATGCTCGAAGCGCGTGGCGGCGCCGCGCGCGGACGGGATGCGAATCGCGACCGAACGGTTGTTGAGTCCCCAGTTCTTGAGCGTCGGCGCATAGGAATAGTTCTGAAAGCGTCGGTAGGAGTTGGCGTGCGGCGCGCACACCAAAAGCGCATCGTCGTGCATGGCGAGCAAGCCGCCGATCGCGTGCTTGAGCGTCGCGTTCGGCGCCGGCTCGCCTTCGAACGGATGACTACCGTCGTTGCGTCGCAGGCTCAAATGCACGTGCATGCCGTTGCCGGACAGATCGGCGCGCGGTTTGGCCATGAACGTCGCTGCGAGCCCGAAGTCCGGTGCCAGGGTGCGCACGGCGCGTTTCAAAAGTAGCGCATCGAGACAGGCGCGATGGGCATCACTGCGATACTCGACATTGATCTCCAGTTGCCCCGGCCCGTATTCGGACGTGATCGATTCCACTGGCACGCCCATCACGGTCGCAGCCGCGCGTACGGCGTCGAGATACGGTGCGAAGTCGTCGAGCTCGGCGAGGCCGTACACCTGATTCTGGTGATGGCGCTGACCGGAGCGCAGCCCGCGAGCCAGCGTGAGCGCGGCGTCCTCGCCGGGCTTGCACGCGAACACGAAGAACTCCATCTCGATTGCAACGTTGGCGTGCAATCCCATCGTCGCCAGCCGATCGACTGCCGCGGTGAGCACGCTCTGGGGATCGGCGAATGCGGGTTTTCCGTCGGCGTCCTGCATCATGAGCTGGCAGAGTGCCAATCGATCGTCCCAGGGTGCCGGCACCAGCGCATCTGCGATCGGTTTGCAAAGGTAGTCGGCATCGCCGGTGGAGAGACCGAGGCCGGTGCCCTGTACCGTGTTGCCGAGCACGTCGGAGCCGAACACCGACATCGGCAGGTACACGCCGTTTGCGCAGGCACTCTCGAGCTTGTCGGCGGTGACGCGCTTGCCGCGCGGGGTGCCGCCGACGTCGATCACGTACAGGTCGACATACCGCGTATTGGCATGGGTGGCGAGAAAGGCGCGCGCGGCATCGACGGGCAGGCTCGGGATCATGTGTGCTCCTTGGCCGCGCCATGTTAGCCGCGCTTGAGGCGCGCGCCATCCCCTGTCATTGTGCGGCCCCCTTTGCACCGAATGATCTTCGATGCGTCGCGCTCGTTGGCTCGTTGTCGCGGTCTGCCTCTTTGCGTGTGCGCGGCAGGAGCCGGTCGATTTGATCCTCACGGGGGGCGCGGTGTACACCCTCGAGCCATCGCAGCCTTGGGCGGAAGCGGTCGCGATCGCGAACGGCCGCATCGTTGCCGTCGACTCGGCGTCCGCAATCGAGACGCGCTACACCGCCAAGAACACCCTGAACTTGGACGGCATGATGGTGCTGCCCGGCTTTCACGACGCGCACGTGCACGTGTTGGAAGGCGGCGTCGAGCTCGCGCAATGCGATCTGAACGCCATTCCGAGCATCGATGCGCTGCTGACGGCAATTGCCGCTTGTCACGAAGCGCTGCCGCCCGATGCTTGGCTGATTGGCGGCGGTTGGGACTACTCTTTGTTCGCGCCTGATGCCAATCCGAAGCGCGAACTGTTGGACGCCATCGCCGGCGAGCGTCCGGTTGCGCTGGCGGCGGCCGACGGCCACGCAACCTGGGTGAATTCCCGTACTCTCGCGCTCGCAGGCATCGATGCCAGCACGCCCAACCCACGCAACGGCATCATTGAGCGCGATGCCACGGGCGGACCGAGCGGGACATTGCGCGAAGCGGCGTCGCGCCTGGTGGATGCGGTGAAGCCGGGCATCTCTGCGGTTGAGCGCGAGGCAGGCCTCAGGCGCGGCCTCACGCTGGCCAATGGCTTCGGAATTACCTCGTTCATCGAGGCGCGCGCCGACGCTGACATCGTCGCCGCCTTTCGAGCGCTCGCGTCGCGTGGTGAACTGACAGCGCGAGTGGTGCTGTCGGTGTCTGCGCGCGACGCCGCGAGAGATGCCTTGGTCGATCCATCCGATCGCGGCTCTGGTGAAGCGCTGCGATTGGATTCGGTGAAGATCTACATGGATGGCGTGCTCGAAGGAGAGACCGCGGCGTTGCTCGAGCCGTATGCCAGTGGCGTCGTGGGGCAACTGAAGTACTCGCCGGAAGCATTGCGTGACATGGTGGTCGACTTCGACGCCCGCGGCATCCAAGTGCACGTGCATGCGATCGGCGACCGCGCCGTGCAGGTGACGCTCGATGCCTTTGCCGCCGCGCGTGCCGCTAACGGCGTACGTGACAACCGGCACACCATCGCGCATCTGCAGCTCATCGATCCGGCCGACTATCCGCGCTTCGCACTGCTCGACGTAACTGCCAACTTTCAACCGTTGTGGGCATATCCCGATTCGTACATCACCGACGTGAACTTACCTGCTGTGGGTCAGGCTCGGGTCGATCGCATGTATCCCATCGGCTCGCTCTACCGAGACGGCGTGCGCATCGTCGGCGGCAGCGATTGGTCGGTGTCATCGATGAACCCGTTGCCTGCCATCGAAACCGCCATCACCCGCCAGGATCCGAGTCACCAAGTCGCCGGTGTGCTCAATGCCGACGAAGCCGTGAGCTTGCCGATCATGCTCGCGGCGTATACGCGCGAGGCGGCTTGGCTCATGCATCAAGAGCGCGAGGTCGGCACGGTCGCGCCCGGCAAGTTGGCGGATCTCGTGGTACTCGACCGCAACTTGTTCGACATCCCGCCGAGCGAGATCAGCGAGGCGCAGGTGGTGATGACACTGCTCGCCGGCGAGACCGTGTTCGCGCGATAGGAATCGCGGTCGACGGAAGGTGCGCTAGTTCGAATCGAGCAGATCGACCACCGCTCGGTGACCGGCATCGATCGCCGAGTCGGCATACGCCCGGCCGTGCGTATCCGAACCGGCAATGGCGATCCGGCCAAAGCGTTTGCGCGCTGCGAACCAAGGGGCATCGTTCGGCGCCCAGTCGTCCCAAAGCTCGTTGAACTCGCGTGCATAGCCGTGCGGCCAGCGATTGATTGTGATGGCTAGGATGTCGCGCGCGGCATCGAAGCCGTGCTGGCCGAGAACCATCGTCAGCTGTTGCCGGAGCGCGCGTTCCATGTCCGTAAACGAGGTCGACAGCAGCCAACGTTGCCCGGCTTTGAATTGCAGGGTGGGATGTGTGCCATCGGCGGGCACCGGCGCGGTTGCCAGGTGCACCACGATCGGCTCGTCGGGGGATCGAACGAACCGGTAGCTGCCGAGCGAGACCGGAAAGTCGAGCATCATGCCGGCGTAGGCGCCAGTCGGGCAGTAGATGCGGTCGGCACCGGCCGCGATGAACGGATGCCAGTTGCGCAGCACCACGTTCGTGTACACCAGCGGCGTCCGCACTGCTTCCTGCATCGCCTCGCGCTGTGCTTGGGAGAGTTCGGGCAGCAGATACGGGATCATGCGCGAGTAGCAGGCAAGGATGCAGTGTTTGCCGCGCACACGAGTGAGCTCACCCGCGCGCGCATACACGACGTCGACTGCTTCGCGACCCGGGATGACGCGCACGGCTGTGCTCGAAAGTCGAATGCGCACCGCATTGTCGGGCCGATCGAGCTGCGCATAGTCGAATGGCGCAGTGACCACGTCGTTCATGGTCTCGCCCGGCGCCACACCCGCGACCAGCTTGCGTACCAGCGACCGAGCGATGCCGGCGTTGCCGTCCGGAAAGTGGAAGATGTAGGGCTCCTCACGGTCGTAAGTCGAATCGACCATCGCCGGGTCGAGGCCCGTGAATCCCGGTGCCCCGAGCCGGAATGCTTCGAGGGCGGACAGCGCATCGTAATTGAGCCCCCAAAACGTGTTCGGTCGACGGTCGAGCAACTTCACCACTTCCGGTGCCACTTTCGCGATGCCGGTCAAGTAGTCGCGATACGAGATCTTGCGCAGGTGCGCGATCCGCGCCGTCGGGGTCACTTCCGGTTGCACATCGACGGTGGCCAGGCGCGCGAGATCGGCGCTCGCTCGCTCGCTGAGTGGCAATCGATCGGTGCCTTCGGCACCCGTTAGCGCAGCCTCCGGCGAGATCGCATTGCGACCGAACGTGCTGGCATCGAAGTGGATACCGGGTTGCATGCCGAAGCCGGAGTAGAGTTGGGTATCGAAGGCCGTGTAGAAGCGTTCGGGGTCGATGCCGAGCCGGTCGAGTACGCCGCGCGCCACGGCGCTGTACTTCGACGGCGTATCGATGGACTGGCTACCGCCATAGCCGATCAAGGTTCGGCCGCCGATCACGAACTCGTTGCGTTTGGCGTGCCCGCCGAAGTCGTCGTGATTGTCGATGATGAGAACGCGCGCGCTGGGGTCGCGCTCGCGATGGAAGAATGCTGCAGCGAGCCCCGAGATCCCTGCGCCGACGATGACCAGGTCGTAGCCGTCCTCTTCAACGGGCAGTTCGGTTCTGAACTGGGCGCCCTCCCTCGCGAGGGCATGCGCGACTTCGAAGGACCCAACGTGGCTGCCGCGCAGGCCGTCGAGCTTGGGTGGATAGGTCGGTGCGCTGGTTGCGTGCACGCCGCTGGCGGTTGCGATCGCCGCCGTACCGACCAATACCCCGTTCAGGAAATCTCGGCGTGGAATGTCGGCGCCGAGGCCAATGTCGCCGTCTTCGTCACGCTTGCTCATGACCAGCCCCCTTGTGATAGTAGGATCATAAGCGAGTCATCACGGGGTCTTCTCATGCGACGCATCGCACCGCTTGCGGTGACTGCCTTGCTGTGTGTAGTGGCACTGGGACTGCACGCCGCAGACCGCGTGGTGCACGTCTTCAACTGGACCAACTACATCGACGATGCAGCCATACCCGCCTTCGAAGCGAAGACCGGCATCAAGGTCGTCTACGACCTCATGGATTCCAACGATGTGCTCGAAGGCAAGCTCCTGGCCGGCAACTCCGGCTACGACATCGTCGTACCCACTGGGAGTTTCTTCGCCGAACAGCTGAAGGCCAAGCTCTATCAACCCATAGATCGATCGCGGCTTACCAACTACGGCAATCTCGATCCGATCCTGATGAAGCGAATCGAGGCATTCGACCCGGGCAACGCCTACGGCATTCCGTACATGTGGGGTAACTCCGGCATCGGCTACAACGTGACGGCCGTGCGCGAACGCATGGCGGATGCACCCGTGACGAGCTGGCGCATGGTGTTCGATCCGGACGTGGCAAAACGCTTCGCCGACTGTGGCATCGCCCTCCTCGATGCGGGCGACGAGGTCGTCGAGTCGGCGCTCATCTACCTCGGCAAGGACCCAGACTCCGAATCCCGTGACGACTTGATGGCCGCGATCGACGTCATCAAGTCCATCCAGCCCTATGTTCGTTATTTCCATTCCACACAGTGGGTCGACGATCTCGCCAACGGCGAAATCTGCGTCGCGCTCGGTTGGTCGGGCGACTTCTACCAAGCGATGAGCAATGCGCGCCAAGGTGTCGAGCTCGCCTACGAGATTCCGCATGAAGGCGGCATCGTTTGGTTCGACATCATGGCGATTCCGAACGATGCGCCGCACGTCGACGAAGCGTACGCATGGCTCGACCACATTCTCGATCCGAAGGTGGTGGCCGGCATCAGCAACGCTGTCTTCTACGCCAACCCGAATCGCGCTTCGCGCGAATTTCTCGATCCCGAAGTGCGCGACAACGTGGTGATCTTTCCGCCGCCGGAGACCATGGAGCGGCTGATTGCCGTGGGGCCAAAGAATCAGCGCTTCGTGCGCATGCGCAATCGAGCTTGGACGCAGGCGAAAGCCGGTCGATGACCGAGCCCGTCGTCCACTTCGACCGCGTCACCAAGCGATTCGGCGACGTGGTCGCGGTGGACGACGTCGATCTCGAAATCGAGGAGGGCGAATTCTTTGCGCTGCTCGGCGGCTCCGGCTGCGGCAAGACCACGCTGTTGCGATTACTCGCTGGTTTCGAGCGCCCCACTAGTGGCCGGGTGCTGATCGGCGGCGAGGACGTCACCGACGTCCCGGCGCACCGGCGCCCGGTGAACATGATGTTTCAGAGCTACGCGCTGTTTCCGCACATGAGCGTGGAGAAGAACGTGGCATTCGGCCTCAAGCAAGACGGTTTACCGAAGGCCGAGATCGCCACGCGCGTCGAGGAAGCACTGCGATTGGTTGAACTCACGGGCCTTGGCGGGCGGCGACCGGATCAGCTCTCCGGCGGTCAGCGGCAGCGCGTTGCGCTCGCGCGCGCGCTCATCAAGCGGCCGCGAGTATTGCTGCTCGACGAGCCGCTCGCGGCGCTCGACAAGCGGTTGCGCGAGCAGACCCAATTCGAGCTGATGCGCATCCAGGACGAGGTGGGCATCACGTTCATCGTCGTCACGCACGATCAGGAAGAAGCGATGAGTCTCGCCACACGCATCGGCGTGATGCGGGCCGGACGTATCGTGCAGACGGGCACGCCCCGCGAAATTTACGAAACACCGCAAAACCGCTTCGTGGCCGACTTCATCGGCTCGGTGAATCTGCTCGACGGGCGCGTGGTGGCCGTCGATGGCACGCGTGTCACGCTCGCCGTCGACCGGCTCGGCATCAATGTGATCGTCGATGAGGCGAGTGCCGAAGTCGACACGGTGTGTGCGCTCGCGCTACGCCCCGAAAAGATCGTGGTCAGCATTGACGAGCCGACTGCGCCGAATCGAGTCGAAGGCATCGTGAAGGAGATCGGTTATCTCGGAGCGTCCTGCATCGTGCGCGTGCGCACCGGCTCGGGTGATGTGTTGCAAGCCGTGCAGCCCAATCGACAACGTGACTTGTCGCTTGCGTTCGAATGGGATCAGCGGGTGTGGTTGTCGTGGTCGGAAGCGAGCGGCGTGCTGGTGTTCGAGTGATGCGTGGGCGAGCAACGGTCATTGCAGTTCCCTATCTGTGGCTGTTGCTGTTCTTTCTCGTGCCGTTCTTCATCGTGCTCAAGATTTCGTTCTCGGAAGGAACGCTTGCACAGCCGCCCTATCTGCCGTTGTACGAGGTGACCGATAACGGCGAAATGGAGATCACGGCGACGGCCGACAGCTATGCCTTCCTGATCGAGGATCCGTTCTATGCCGAAGCCTACGGCCGGTCATTGCGGGTCGCGTTCTTCGCCACATTGATTGCGCTCCTCATCGGCTACCCGATGGCGCTCGGCATCGCACGCTCGAAGCCGCCATGGCGCAACTTCCTGCTGATGCTGGTCATCCTGCCGTTTTGGACGTCGTTTCTGATTCGCGTGTACGCGTGGAAGGTGTTGCTGCAGGGCAACGGCGCAGTGAATGCCGCGCTCATGGCGCTTGGCGTGATCGATCAGCCACTGCAGATTCTTTATACCGATGGTGCCATCTACCTCGGCATCGTCTATTCGTATCTACCGTTCATGATCTTGCCGCTGTACGCGGCACTCGAGCGGTTGGATGCGTCCCTCGACGAGGCAGCCGCCGATCTCGGCGCATCGCCACTGCGCGTGTTTCTGGCAATCACGTTGCCGCTGTCTATGCCGGGCATCCTCGCCGGCTCGCTGCTGGTGTTCATTCCCGCGGTGGGCGAATTCGTCATCCCCGAGCTATTGGGCGGTCCGGATGCCGCCATGATCGGCCGCGTGCTGTGGAACGAATTCTTCGCCAACCGCGATTGGCCTGTGGCCAGCGCCGTCGCAATCGCGATGCTCCTGTTCCTGGTCATCCCCATCATGCTGTTTCAGCGTTATCAGGAGCGGCCGACGCGATGAACGTTCGGCGCTTCACGGCCCTGAGCTTCGGCCTTGCGTTCCTCTACCTGCCGATCGTTGCGCTGGTCGTGTATTCGTTCAACGCAAGCCCGCGGGTCACTGTCTGGCAAGGATTCTCGACGCGCTGGTACGAAGCGCTGTTGCACAACGAAGAGCTGATCACCGCGGCATTCTTGAGCCTGCGCATTGCGGCGATCAACGCGACCATCGCGGTCGTCCTCGGCACGCTGGCCGCCTATACCTTGGTACGCTATCCACGCTTCAGGGGCAGGACATTGTTCACCGGCATGGTGGCGGCACCGCTCGTCATGCCGGAAGTGATCACGGGGCTATCGCTCTTGCTGCTGTTCGTGGCGACGCAGTCGTTGATCGGTTGGCCGGAGAGCCGCGGGGTCGCCACCATCACCATTGCCCACATCACGTTCTCGTTGGCGTTCGTTGCGGTGGTGGTTCAGGCGCGGCTCGTCTCCTTCGATGAATCGCTAGAGGAGGCGGCGCAGGATCTCGGCGCGCCACCGTGGCGTGTGTTCTTTCTCGTCACGTTGCCCATCATCGCACCGGCGCTGGTGTCCGGCTGGCTGCTCGCCTTCACGCTCTCCTTGGACGACCTCGTCATCGCAAGCTTCGTCTCCGGACCGGGCGCGAGCACGCTGCCGATGGTGGTGTTCTCGATGGTACGGCGCGGGCTCTCGCCCGAGATCAATGCACTCGCCACGCTCTTCATCGGCGCCGTCACCCTCGGCATCGTCGGCGCCGTTCTGCTCGGCCGACGCTCACCTCGAAGCTGAACTTTGCCTCGAAGTAGTTGGGGACAGTTTACCTATTAGCTACTCACAGCCAGAACTCGCAGAGAGATTGATTCAAGCGGCCTAGTTGTGAGTAGCTAATAGGTAAACTGTCCCCAATTACAGGCGGTCGCGTAGCGCGAAGTAGGTCATGCCGAGCACCAGCCCCGGCCAGCGCAACCAGCGGCCACCGGGGAAGGGCGGCGTCGGGATGCGCGCGAACACGTCGAAGCGCTCGCTCTGACCACGAATCACCTCGGCGAACAGCTTGCCCGCCAGATGGGCGAGGGCCACGCCCTGCCCAGAGTAGCCGTGTGCGAAATGCACGCGCGGACTCAATCGCCCGAAGTGCGGCATACGGTTCATCGTGATCGCGAGGGTGCCGCCCCAGGCGTAGTCGATGGCGAGATCGCCCAGTCCGGGATAGATCTTTAGCAAGTACGGTCGTACGAAGCTGGCGATGTCGCGCGGAAATCGGCGTCGGTAGTTCTCGCCGCCACCGAACAGCAGCCGATTGTCCGCGGAGACGCGGAAATAGTTGATGACGAAACGCGAGTCACCTGCCGCGACGCGGTGTGGATTCAAAGCGGACGCACGCTCCGCCGGCATCGGCTCGGTCGCGACAATGAAGTTGTTGATCGGCATGATGCGGCCGGCGAGTTTCGGTGACAGGTTGCCGAGATAACCATTGGTCGCGATCAACACGTGGCCGGCAGCCACGCTGCCGTGTTCACACTGCACGCGTACTTCTCGCCCCTCGGTAATGCGGGTCGCGCGGGTGCCTTCGAAGATACGCGCACCAGCGTCGAGCGCCGCTTTCGCGACACCACGCGCGAGATTGAGCGGATGCAGATGCGCTGCGTGCCAGTCCACGTAGCCGCCGAAGTAGACGTCGGTGCCGATCAGTTCGCGCACCCGCACGGCGTCGGTCTTCTCGAGTCCTTCGACGCCGTAGTCGACGGCCAACTTGTCGACCAGCGCGTGGTACTCGGGCACGTAGCGTTTGCGATGCGCAACGATGGCAATACCCGGTGTCAGGTCGCAGTCGATCGCGTACGTCGCGATCAGTTCCTTCACCAGCGTCCGCGCTTCGTCACCGAGCCGCCACAGCTCGCGCGCCATCGTCTTGCCGAGCTTCGCCTCCAACCAATCGACGTCGCGACGTGCACCTCCATAGAGCTGTCCGCCGTTGCGGCCAGAGGCGCCGAAGCCGATGCGCTCCGCTTCGACGACCACGACGTCGTAGCCCGCCTTGCGCAGATGCAGTGCGGCAGACAAACCCGTATAGCCGGCACCGATGATGCAGACATCGGCGCGAACGTCACCGACGAGGGATGGTTGATGCACCAACGCATGTGCGGTGGCGCCGTAGTACGACTCGGGGTCGTGCATGGAAGGTACGTCATGCCGTTGGTGGCCGGCGCGTATGCTAGCAGCGCTCTTGTGGCGAGGCTCGACGATTGCAGCACCCGGACAACCGCCGCAGCCGACGTTCCGATGGCATGGCGTCTTCAGGTGTCGGTCACGCGAACCGCAGTCCGCGGCCGACAACGCGACGTTGCTTGGTTACGCCAACAGCTTCTCTGGATCGAGTTCGCGCGACAGTTCGGTGATCGCGTCGGCCGGCAGGTTCGCTCGCCGTGCCGCCTCGCGCAGATCGTCGGGGTTCTTTGCCTCGTACAGGCAATAGGTCTTGCGTTTGTCGGCAGACAAGAACGACGTGAGCCACTTCACGCCGCAATTTTCGTTGATCTCGAGTAACGCCTTCAGCGCGTCGGTCTCCACCTCGAGTTCCTGCGCGAAGTTGCGCTCGATGATGAACAAAGCCATGACTTCTTCCTCCGTTGGTTAGGTCAATTCGTGGCGCATCGCGTACGCCGCCGCCTCGGTGCGATTCGCCGAGCCGGACTTGGTCAAGATGTTTCGAACGTGGGTGGCCACCGTGCTCAAGCTGATGGCGAGCGCTTTCGATATGTCCTTGTTGCTGCGGCCGATGGCGAGGAGCTTCAGCACCTCGACTTCGCGAGCGGTGAGGCCATCGGGGAATTGACTCAGGTCTTGGTCGAGAGATGTAGCAATATCCGCAATCAGCCCTTTCATGCCGAGACGCTCGGCGAGCTGCTCCGCTTCTGTGAGGAGCGCGCGCCCAGTAGCGCGGTCCTCTTCGACATCGGTGCCGAGCAGTGTCTGCGCCCGTGCAAACAAGGTGCGTGCTAGATAGGGCCACGCGCCCATTGCACGATTCATGGCAGCCGCTTGTTCCAAGTGCTGCTGCGCACGTGCGACGTTGCCGGTCGTGCGCGACAGTAGACCCAGATAGTGATCGGCGGCGCCAAAGCACACCGCCGTGGGGTGGTTCGCGGTTTGGCCGCTGTACGGTTTCAGCAATTCATAGAGACGAGCAGCGCGCTCCTTGTCCTCGAGAACTGCGCAGGTCTCCGCACAATAGACCATCGATGCCAGCCACATGTCGTCGCGAGCCAGGTCGGAAAAGTCCTGCGCGGCAAACGACTCGAATGCGGATCGAGCGGCATCGAGCGCTCCGATCTCTACGCAGAGCGCCATGAAGCCGGGCGCCCAAGTTCGAGCGCCCTCGCGCTCGACAACTGAGCGCAGCACGGGAGCCATTTCCCGCAGACGGCCGGTGTCGCGGTTGAGCGCGAACATTTGTGCGCCATAGGCACCGTCGCCACCGAATCGATCCTGGCCCCGACCGAGTCGCTGGGCCAGCGCGTGAGCGGAATCGATGAGATTCTCGAGCCCTTCCCATTGACCTTGGAGGTGGCGCAGAACGATCGCTAAGCACCGAGCCTGAAGATCATGTCGGTGGAAGTTGCGTTCACGAGCGAACGCGATGTACCGGCCGAGCAATCCCGAATAAGCGTCCAGCTGGCCTACTTCGACGAGGTTGAGCAGCTGCCAGTACATCACTTCCGCGGTCTCGTCGGTCGTGTCTACTTGGTCGAGCAAACCAATCGCCTTTGAACCATAGCGCAGCCGTTGCTCGAGCGTAGAGGGATTGCCACGCATGGCCATGATGACGAGACGAAGCCCCAATACGCGTTGCGCTGGCACGCTGTGCGCATCCGCAAGCTCAATGCTCTCCGCCGCGGTCTGCGCGATAAGCGCCACATCACCTGTTGCGCGTTGCGCGAACGCGAGGTGTGCTAGCGTGACCGCTCGCTCACTGAGGTCGTTTGGCGACAGTCGCCTCAGCCCCTCTTCAACTAGCGCTACCGCGTGGTGCTGTGGCGCGTACGAGGTCCTGCTCACCTGCCAGCGCACAAAGTGGTTGAATAGCGTTGCGTCGTCGAGTCGTCGCGCTAATTCGATGCCGATGTTGGACGCGTCGATTGCGTCGTCGAAGCGAGCGAGAAAACCGGCAACGCGAACCTGCTCGTACAAACAGCGTGCCGCGAGCGGATCGTTCTCTCTGCCCGCGCTCTTCAGCAGTCGCCATGCGTGTTCGTAGTGGCGAAAGGACTCGTCGCCTGCAAACATCGCTTCGGCATGCTCGGCTGCACGTAACGCGAACCGTATGGCCGGCTCGTGGTCGCCGAGCGCCGCCGCTTCTCCGTAGTGAAACGCGAGTTCCGAGAGCACGTCGTCGAGTTGGTGCGCGTTGACGTCGGCCAGCGTGTCGGCGATTTGGCGGTGCAGCTCGAGGCGCTCGAGAGTAGGGATCTCCGCATACAGGGTTTCGCGAATCACCGCGTGGGTGAACCGGTATCGAGTGGAATTGTCGCTGCGCTCCACCATGCCGAGTCGAATGGCCGCATCGATCGCATCCACGCACACGGCGAGCGGATGATTGGTGGCCCCGGCCACCACTGCCAGGTCGAAGTTGCGGCCGAGCACCGACGCAGCACTCAAGACCCCGTTCGCGAGTGCATCCAGCCGGTCGAGGCTGCGACCGATGGCTTCGCGAATGCCGTCCGGCACATCGATTGCGATGAAGTCGCCGCTCGATTGCCGATGTTCCTCGGCGATCACGTTCGCGACCTCGCGGACGAACAGCGGATTGCCGTCGGTCTGCTGATGGATGGCTTCGGCGGCGGATAGCGGGATCGGAACGCCGGAAACGGCGCGCGACAGCTCGGCGGTTTCTTCGGTGCTCAGGCCCGTCAATCGAATTCGATCGACGCGGCCCGAGCGACCGAGCTCGCCGAGTGTGCCCAGTAACGGGCTCTTGCGGGTGACTTCCACGTCGCGGTAGGTGCACAGCAACAGACAGCGCTGGCGCCGGACGTCCTTGGCGAGATACTCGACTAGTGAAAGCGACGATGCGTCGGCCCAATGCAAATCGTCCAGCACCACCACGATGGGCACGTTGCTGGCCGCTCGTGCGAGCACGCGCGAGACGGCATCGAACAGCCGGTACTGGTTGTCCGCGATGTTGTCATCTCTGGTCGATTGCGCACCGAGGGACAAGCGCTCGCCGAGCTCCGGTACGAGCGGCACGAGGGTCGCGGCGTTGCTGCCGATTGCGAGCCGCAACTCGTCGTCGGTATGGGCATCGACGTATTCGCGCAGTACCTGCGCCCACGGCCAGTATGCCGGCGCCCCCGGCTGCTCGTAGCAGCGACCCCACAGCACCAAAGAACCGCGGTCTTCGGCGACACGGGCGAACTCCTCTGCACAGCGCGTTTTGCCGATGCCAGGTTCGCCGGCAAGCATGACTGTGCCACCACTGCCGGTCAGCGTCGCGTCGAGTGCCGCGCCAAACGTAGAGAGCGCATCAGCGCGGCCGACGAAGGAACGGTTGCGTGGCTGCGCCCGCGCCGTGAGGGCGCGCACCAGCTTGTCGGCCTCGTCATTGCGAACGTCGGGCCAGCGGCGTAAGTCGGCAACTTGAAAGGCGCGCAGCGACAACGGCAACGAGACGTCGTCGAGCAACACTGGGATGACCTTGTCGCGCTCCTGTGCGGCGGCAGCCTCCGCACGCATCCAATCCGACTGCCCCGCGTGGTCGGTGAGCGCAATCAGCACGCTCGTGGCGGAATCGATGGCGGCTTCGATCTGGGCTTCGAAGCGGCTGCCCGGGGCGAGATTGCGGTCCCACCAAACATCGAGGCCGCGTGCCTCCAGCAACTCGACCAGGGGCGCCACCCGCTGGGCGTCCTTGCGTGCATAGCTGACGAACACGTCGACCATGGCGCCTACCGTAGCGCCTGGCGGCGGACGATGTGAATCGTCAATTTGGACGATGGCCAGCCGCTTGATCCCGAAAGGAGTTCGACGATGGCAGCCCCCGGGGGTGGCGGCGCGCACCGGGCACGCGCTCGGGGCCCTTAGGACGGTGCCATCCAAAGCGTCGCGCGATCTGGCGGCGCCCGTGCCGCGCGCCACGCGGCGTTCCCGGGCGCCTCGATTTGGGGCGGCCCGGACAACCCGGTAGACTGCCTGCGTCGTAGTTGCGCTGGGGACGTATGTCCAGTGAAGCCGAAAAGTGGCTGGCCGAACACCGTATCGACGAAGTCGAGGTCCTGATCCCGGACATCGCCGGCGTCGCGCGCGGCAAATTCATCCCAGCGAGCAAATTTCTCCGCCAGCGACTGCGCATTCCCGAATCCACCTTCGTTCAGGGCATCACCGGCGACTACGCGGAACTCAGTAGCGAGGTCTATGACATCGACCCGGACCTCATCCTGCAGCCCGACTTCAACACCATGCGCGTGGTGCCGTGGGCAGACGAGCCGACTGCGTGCGTCATTGCCGACGGGTATCGGGGCGACGGCGCGCCACTGGAGATTTCCCCACGCCACGTGCTGCGCAAAGTGCTCGCTCTCTACGAAGCGCGCGGTTGGCGCCCCGTGGTCGCGCCGGAGGTCGAGTTCTATTTGGTACAACAGAACAAGGATCCCGACTATCCACTGGAAGTACCGGTAGGTCGCGCGGGTCGCAAGGAAGCCGCTGGGCGTGCCTACAGCATCGATGCCGTCAACGAGTTCGATCCCGTCATCGAACGCATCTACGACTTCTGCGAAATCATGGAGGTCGATGCCGACTCGCTCTCGCACGAGGATGGTGCGGGGCAACTCGAGGTGAACTTCTTCCATGGCTCGCCGCTGGAGGCGGCCGATCAGGTGTTCCTGTTCAAGCGTGTCGTCCGCGAAGCGGCGTTCAAGCACGGTATTTATGCCACCTTCATGGCGAAGCCGATGGGAGGTGAACCGGGCAGTGCACTGCATTTGCATCAGAGCGTGGTCGACGTCAATTCCGGCAAGAACGTGTTCAGCAACGACGATGGTTCCGACAGTGAGCTGTTTCACCACTTCATTGGCGGATTGCAGCGATACGTGCCGGAAGCGCTGTTGGTATTTGGCCCCTACGTCAACTCCTATCGGCGCTTCACGCGCTATCTGGCGGCGCCGATCAATGTGCAGTGGGGATATGACAACCGCACGGTCGGCTTGCGCGTGCCGAACTCGGATGCGGAAAACCGGCGCGTCGAGAATCGCATCCCCGGCGCCGACGTGAATCCCTACCTTGCGATTGCGGCGTCGCTGGCGTGCGGCTACCTGGGCATGGTCGAGGGTTTGAAGCCGACGGAAGCGTTCGCCGGCAACGCCTACAAAATGAAGGAGGGCCTTGCGCGCGACTTGTTCCAAGCCCACGACTTGCTCGAATCCTGCAAGCCCCTTCACGACGTGCTGGGCGAGGAATTCGTCAGGCTCTACTGCGGCATCAAGAAAGTCGAATACGAAGCGTTCTTCCAGGTCATCAGTCCCTGGGAGCGCGAGTACCTGTTGCTGAACGTCTGAAGTAAAAGGAGATCCCGTGTCGGGCCGCTCGACGAAGGACTGGCAGACCGCGGATGCCGCCCACTACCTGCATCCATTCACGGATTTCAAATCGCTGGCGGCCAAAGGCAGCCGCATCATCACGCGTGCCGACGGTGTCTACATCTACGACAACGACGGTAACCAGATTCTCGATGGCATGTCGGGGCTATGGTGCGTGAATTTGGGCTACGGCCGGCAGGAGTTGATCGATGCCGCCACCGCGCAGATGCATGAGCTGCCCTTCTACAACAGTTTCTTTCAATGTGCGCATCCGCCGGCGATACGGCTTGCCGAGTTGCTGAGCGAGATCACACAGCCGCAGCTCAATCATGCGTTTTTCACCGGATCCGGCTCGGAAGCGAACGACACCGTGATTCGTATGGTGCGCCACTACTGGACTGTGCTTGGCCAACCCCAGCGCAAGATCATCATCAGTCGTATCAACGCTTACCACGGTAGCACGGTCGGTGCTGCGAGCTTGGGCGGCATGGCCGCGCAGCATGGCCAAGGAGGACTGCCCATCCCGGGCGTCGAGCACATTCCACAGCCGTACTACTTCGAGCACGACGGCAACTTGAGCGAGCACGAGTTCGGGATCGAGTGCGCACGCGAACTCGAGCGCCGTATCGAGTCGGTTGGTCCGGACAACGTCGCGGCGTTCATCGCCGAGCCGGTGCAGGGCGCGGGCGGCGTGATCGTCCCACCCGATAGCTACTGGCCGGAGATTCAACGCATTTGTGATCGCCACGGCATCTTGCTCGTGGTCGACGAGGTGATCTGTGGGTTCGGCCGTCTCGGCGCGTGGTTCGGTGCCGACCACTATGGCGTGAAACCGGATCTCATGCCGATGGCTAAAGGCATGTCATCCGGCTATCTGCCGATCGGCGGTGTGATGGTTTCCGACCGGGTCGCCGAAGGCCTCGCAGAAGGCGGCGAGTTCTTTCACGGCTTCACCTATTCCGGCCACCCCACGTGCGCCGCAGTCGCGGTCAAGGCGATCGAAATCTTGCGCGACGAGAAGATCGTCGAACGCGTGCATGACGACGTTGCGCCCTATCTTGCGGCGCGTTGGGCAACACTCGCGGAACATCCGATCGTGGGCGAGGCGCGCACGCGCGGGTTGGTCGGTGCGATCGAGCTGGTTGCCGACAAAGGCACTAAGGCGCGCTTTCAGCCGAAGGGCAAGGCGGGTGAGATTGCCCGCGACTTGGCGGTCAAGAACGGCGTGGTCATGCGCCACGTCAACGAATCATTGATCATCGCACCGCCACTGGTCATTAGCCGCGCACAGATCGACGAGCTGGTGGACAAGGCATCCAAAACATTGGATCAGACGCACGCCGCACTGCGCGGTTGAGTCACATACCCTTGAGCGTGAACGCGGTGGTGCAGCCGGTTGCGCACGTCGCTTGCGGTATTCATCCGGGGTCGGACTCAGCGCCGGATTCGGTACGCAGCAGACCGCGAAAGGCCTGCTTCGAGCTGCTGCCTTCATGGACGATGCGATACACCTCTCGTGCAATCGGCATCTGCACGCCGTGGGCATCCGCCAGCGCCATCACCGCCGCGACGCTTTTCACCCCTTCGGCCACCATGTGCATCTCGGTCGTGATGTCGTCGAGCGATCGGCCGCGACCGAGCTGTTCGCCGACGTAGCGATTGCGGCTCTGCGGGCTGGTGCACGTGGCGACCATGTCGCCCATGCCGGCGAGTCCGGCGAACGTTTCCTGCCGCCCACCGAGCGCTACACCCAATCGCGTGAGCTCGGCCAAGCCGCGCGTGATGACGGCAGCCCGCGTGTTGTCGCCGGCACCGAGGCCGTCGCCCATGCCTGCGGCGATTGCCATCACATTCTTGAGCGCGCCACCCAGCTCGCAGCCGATCACGTCGGTATTGATGTAGACACGAAACAAACCCGAGCTCAAGAGCGGCTTGAGGGTTGTCGCAATGGTTTCCTCTTCCATGGCGAGCACGCTGGCAGCGGCATTGCCTGCCATGATCTCGCGAGCGAGGTTCGGTCCGGTCAACACCCCCGGCGGGTGACCCGGCAACACCTCTTCGATCAACTCGGTCATGCGCTTGTGCGTGCCTTGTTCCAAGCCCTTCGACAGGCTGATGATCGGTACCCAGGGCCGGATGTGGTCGTCGATTGCGAGCAGCGTTGCGCGAAACGTCTGCGCTGGGACGCCGATCACCAAGACGTCCGCCTCGCCCACCGCACGGGCGAGATCGGCGGTGGCTACGAGCTTCGGTGACAGCTTGGCATCGGCCAGATAGCGGTGGTTGGTGTGCCGCTCGTTGATCTCGGCCACCGTGGCGGGATTGCGCGCCCACAACAGCGTCGGTGTCTTCTTGCGGGCGAGCAGCGAGCCGACCGTAGTCCCCCACGACCCGCCACCCAGCACCGAAACGCGCAAATCCATGAGCCACCCCGCGCCCACCCCGCGTGTGACAATTAATGCGGCTTGGCGGCCCTGCTGTAAAGCTGCCTTGCACACGAGGCTTGATTTGCTGGGACCGCCCGCGCCACAGTCTCGCCATGGCCAACCTTGCCCAACTCGTCTCCGAAATCGAAGGCACTGCGCCCGGACCCGGCACGGCGGCGTTTTTCGATCTCGATCGGACGTTGATCGCCGGCTTCTCCGCGCAAGACGTGCTGCTCGAGCGTGCGCTCGCCGGCGACTTCGCGATGCACTCGCTGTTCGAGGCAGTGGGCTCGGCACTCGAGTACGGCACCGGACGGATCGAATTCGTCGAGTTCGTGAATCGCGCCGCGCGCGATCTCGCGGGCCGACCCGAAGCAGACAATCTCGCCTTCGGCCAGAAGGTGTTCGACAAGCGCGTTGCGCAGCGCATCTATCCCGAGGCGCGGGCGTTGGTCGAAGCCCATCGGCGCCGTGGCCACACCCTTGCAGTCGTGTCCTCGGCAACGCCGTATCAAGCGGAGCCCGTTGCGCGCGATCTCGGCATCGAGCACGTCATGTGCACGAGACTCGAAGTCGAGAACGGCATCTGCACAGGTCGCGTCGCCGAAGCGTGCTTCGGTCCTGGCAAAGCCGCGGCCGCCAAACGGCTCGCGAGCGAACGCGACATCGACCTGGCCAGAAGCTTTTTCTATAGCGATGGCTTCGAGGACCTGCCCCTCATGGAAGCAGTTGGCAAGCCGCGCCCGTTGAATCCCGATGTGCGCCTCGCTGTGGAGGCGCGACGGCGCGGTTGGCCGGCGACGAGATTCAAGAGCCGCGGCACGCCGTCATTCCGCGAACTGGCCCGGATGGGCATGGCCTTGGGTGCGGCGTTGCCAGCAGCGGGGTTCAGCCTCGTCGACTATGCGCTGAACGGTTCCGCGCGGGAGGCGCGCAACCTGTTCAATGCGCTTTGGGGCGAGCTTGCAACCGCTGCGGTCGATCTCAAAGTCGAGGTCGAAGGCGAAGCGCACGTATGGTCACACCGGCCGGCGGTGTTCGTGTTCAACCATCAGAGCGCACTCGACGCCGTCGTGATGATCAAGCTGCTGCGCCGCGATTTCACCGGTGTCGGCAAGAAGGAAATCGCGTCGATGCCGGTCGTCGGTCAGGCCGCGTCGCTCATGGGCATCATCTTCGTCGATCGCGCCAACAGCGCGAAGGCGATTGCTGCCTTGAAGCCGGCCGTCGACGCGCTCAAGTCGGGCACATCGATCGTGATCGCGCCGGAAGGCACCCGCAGCCCGACCAACCACTTGGGTAAGTTCAAGAAAGGGGCATTTCACCTCGCCATTCAGGGCGGCGTACCGATGGTGCCGGTGGTGATCCGCAATGCCACGGATTGGATGCCGAAGGGCGCGCTGATTGCGCGCCGGGGCACTGTCCACGTCAAGGTGTTGACGCCGATCGACACGAGCGACTGGGCGGTCGCTAGCGTCGATGAGCACGTCGCCGATGTGCGCGGCAGGTTCCTGGCTGAGTTGGGCCAGGCATGAAGCGACTCGACATCTTGCCGCTCGGCATGGTCGAGCGTCTCCTCGAGCGGTTCGACATGCCAGCGTACCCGGACGAATCCCCGGCTGGTCTCGAAGCGCTGTATCGGGCGTGGTGTCGCAACGTGCCGTTCGACAACATCCGCAAGCTCATCGCGGTACGAAACGGCGACACGTCGCCGCTGCCGGGTGACGTACCAGCAGACTTCCTGAACGCGTTCCTCGAGCATGGTGTGGGCGGCACTTGCTGGGCCGGCAACGGTGCACTCGCCACTTTGTTGGTGGCGCTCGGGTTCGATGCCGTGCGCGCAGTTGGCACCATGATGGTGGCACCTGGCATACCGCCCAATCATGGCTCGGTCGCGGTGCGCTTCGGTGCCGAAACGTTCATCACCGACGCCTCGATCATGCACTTCAAGCCATTGCGCGTGAATGCCGCGGAAGTGACACGCATCGACCATCCCGCCTACGGCGTGATCGGTCATTGGGTCGATGGCGCGTTCATGATTCGTTGGCGGCCGTGGAATCGCCCCGAAGGCCTCGATTGCCGCATCGACAGCTGGTCTGTCGACGAGACGCGCTTTCGAGGGCAGCACGAAGGAACGCGCACGTGGAGCCCGTTCAACTACGAGCTCACCTTCAACCTGGTGCGCAATGGCGGCCGTATCGGCGTGTCTGGCGGGCAGCGCGTTGCCCTCGACGCCGCCGGCGTCGAGACCGCGAGTCCGCTCGGCGACGAGCGGATGGCCTACCTGGTGGATGTGCTCGGCGTCAGCGAGGCGCTTGCCGCGCGGCTGCCGGAGGACCAACCGACGCCACCGCCGCCGGGCTCCCGCACCGCCGCACGCGGCCAAATCCGAGACAGTCTACCTATTAGTCACTCGTAGGATTGGAAACCTAGGAGTGACTAATAGGTAAACTGCCCCGATTTCCGGGTTGCGTAAATTGAGACGTTGGCTTCGGAACCGGGCAGCGGGCGGCGTCAGCATACGGGGGGCCGTGGCGTAACGGATGCGCCGCGCATGTCGAAGGAACGGACGTGACACTCACGCTGGCTCAGGCGATCACCGTCGCGATCTTGGCGTTCTCCAGCTTTTTCTGTGGTTGGTGCTTGTATCGCTTGCGCGCCAAAGCCCGCGAGGCGGCACTCGAGCGCCAACTGCTCGACACCAAGGCGGCGATCCCGCAGCTCGAGTCTGCGGTACGCAATCGCGAGCAGCGCATTGCGGCGCTCGGCGTCGAAGTCGACGACGGCAAGCGCCGACTTGCCGATTTGGAAACGCAATTCCGGGCCAAGGAACGCGATGTATTCGCACGCGATCGAGCGCTGCGGACACTGAATGCGGAGCTCTCGGTAGTGAAGGCCGATCTCGCCAACGCATCGCCCATGCCCGAGACGGAAGCGGTCGCCACCTTGCGCGAGCGTCTCGCCCTATCGGAAGCACGCGGCCGCGAACTCGCCGAACAGCTGGCGCCGTACGAGGTGGAGCGCGCGGAGTGGCAAGCGCAGCGGACCGCGCTCGAAACCGAGATCGCCGATCGCGCCGCCGAGCACGAGCGGCAAACCCAAGAGCTGGAACGTCAGCGCACGCAGGCCGCAAAGTGGCAGGCACGGGTGCCGAAGCTCATCGAATCGGCGCGTGAGCGCGACGCGCGCATCCAAGCGCTCGCTACGCAAGTGGCATCGCTGACTGCCAATCTCGACGCCGCCACTTTGAGTGTTGCGCGTGCCGAAACAGATCGAGATGGTCTGCGAGAAGAACTGGCTGCGGCGGCGCGCGAACTCGATTCACGCAACGACGAGCTGGTGCAAACGGGTGCCGAGCTGCTGGCGGTGCGCAACGGCATCGCGCAAGCCGAGACCGAGTTTGCCAAGAAACTGGCCACGTCGATTCGCCTCGGCCGTGAGGAAGTCGATCGCCTGCACGGCGAGATCGATCGGTTGACCCGCGAGCTCGGCGCAGCGATCAGCTCCCGCAACGCCGGTGTCGAAGCGCGCGTTGCCCTCGATACCCAAATCGCGGAGCGCACCGAGACATTGGCGCAGGTCCAGACGCTGGCCGATCGAGCGCATGCAGAAGTGCAGCGTCTTGGCGCTGAACTGGCATCTGCAAGCGAGCACCGCGCGGGGTTGGAGGCCGAGTGCCGGGCCCTTACCGCACGCGCGGAGACGGCTGAGGCAGAGCTTGCGGTTGCCATCGCGCGTGCCGACGGCAGGGACGCCGAGCTGGCGGTGGCCAACGAGCGCGCCACACGAGCGCAAGCAGAAGCTGGATCCTCGAAATCAGATGCGGTAGCCGCACTTGCCCGTGTCGACGAGACGCAATCACGTGTGGAAGGGCTGCAAACCGAACTCGATGCGGCGCTCGCGCGCGTGAACGAAATGCGTACGCAACTCGAGGCTACCGAGGCACGTGTCAACGCGCTCCAATCCACCTCGTCCACGGTAACGCAAGCGACCGACGGCACCGACGTGCGGCTGGCCAACCAAATCGAGAAGAATCGCGAGCTGACGGCGGCACTCGAAGCGCACGAACGGTCGATCGCCGAGCTCGGGCGCGATCGAGCGTTGACGGAGAAAAGCATCGCAGTGCTGCAGCAGCAACTGGAACAAGAACGCGCCAGCAACGAACGCTTGGCGGCGCAGCTTCGCGAGCGGCGCACCAGTGAGTCGCCGCCGGTTACGTTGCAAGCAACGGCGGCTGCGCCACAGCGGCCCAAGAATCTGTTCACCGCGCCGCCGACGCAGCGCGACGACCTGCAGCAGATCAAGGGTATCGGTGCGGCGTTTGCACACCGCCTCAACGATCTCGGCATCTATCAGTTCCGCCAGATCGCCGGCTTGAGCGAAGCGGAAATCGTTTGGCTGGAGAACGAGTTGCGCATGTTTCGCGGCCGCATCGGTCGCGACGATTGGCTCGGCCAGGCGCTCGCGCAGCTCAAGCCGCCACCGTCCGATCTGCTGCTCCCGTTGCCGCTCGACCGCGTCTGAACCGCTACACCATCCGTTCCAGCAGCATCTCGATCAAGGCCGCACCAATCCAGGTGAAGGGCGGAATGATGAGATAGAGCGCGAGCCGCCCGGCGACGCTGGTATCGAATGGCCACTCCGATGCACTTTGAATCTCGCGGCGATAGGTAAGCAGCGGATTCAACGCGGCCAGCTGCGATGTCGGATCATTCGAGTCGGTCGCATCCTTGATTGCGCGATCGAGCGTTTCGATGGTCGTGCGTTTGGCATGCGCGAGCGGCGTGTGGATGCCGATCAGCGGTAGCGCAAACAACACCAGCATCGCCGCCGCAGTGGCGATGAGGCCGGGAATCGCCGCTTCTGCCGACACGTCGGGGTTGATCCACATGATGGGAAATGCTGCTTGCGCGCCGATCAGCGCCAAAGTTGAGCTCACCGCTACGCGTGCGAACGGCGTGTACGCACGCGGCTGCAGCAAATCGATATTCACCCGACGCGCGATCCGGAGCATCAAACGCGCGTTGCCCACCAGAAAGAGGACTACGCTCATCACCACCAGCCACACCGTCAGCGTGCCGACGAACAGCGCAGCGGCGGGTGCAGAATTGGATACGAAGTCAGCGGAACGGGCGAGCGACCCCGACAAGAGCCAATTGTGCGCGAAGCCTGCAACAAGGCCGATGGCGGCGAACGACAGCTGTGTGCGCAGGGTCCGCGTGCGAATGGAGCCCATGTAGTAGGCGGCGTCGTCGCCCTCTCGGAGCACGGGCGCCAAGTCGCGGACCGCCTCTGCAGTGAGCCCGGTGATGTAGCGGAATACGGGAATGATGTAGGCGATCAACACGCTGAAGAACACGGCAACCTCGGGTGCGACCCGCGGATCGGCGCTGCCGAATACGCCGAGTGCCGCGTGCGCGGCGAGCAGAACGACAAAGATGAGAACGCCGATGAAGAGGCTGCCGTGGCGGACGTTCGGCACCAACTTCGTCAGCCAGATGTCGTATCGCTCGTTCATGGATTGCCCATGGGCAGTCGCTCGATCACCATGATCACAAGTCGAAACGGAGAGAGGATACCGTGTCTGAGTCGATTCGTTGCCGATGTGTCGCAATCGGGGCCCTGGCGTTCACCATGGCTGCGTATGCAACCGCGTTGCCGCCGTTTGCGGTCGATGATGTCTTCGAGCTCGAGTGGATCGATGAGATGGACGTAGCCGCGAGCGGCGATCGCATCGTCTACGTGCGTGCTGGCTACGATCGGATGACGGACCGCACTCGCACTAGCCTTTGGTCGATCGCGCCGAACGGATCACGGGCAGTGCCCCTCGTTGCGGACGGCAGCCGAATCGCACGTGCGCGGATCGCGCCGCAAGGCGATCGCGTGGCGTTCGTCGCAAGCAACGGTGATGGCAGACGCCTGCGTATGTTGTGGCTCGCGACCGGCGCGATCACGGATGTTGCGCAGCTCACCGAAGCCCCGCAGTCGTTGTCGTTTTCGCCCGATGGTGAACGGATCGCGTTCTTGATGCGTGTCGCTGAAAAGCCCGAGCCATTCGTCAAACCGCCAGAGGCGCCGAAGGGCGCACAGTGGGCGCCGCCGCCGACGGTCATCGAGCGGTTGCTGTATCGGGCCGACGGCAGCGGCTATGCCAAGCCCGGCGAGGCACAGGTATTCCTGGTGCCAGCGGCCGGCGGTACGCCGCGACAGTTGAC
>QJXZ01000016.1 GCA_003248125.1 Gammaproteobacteria bacterium
GAAATCGCAACAGCGCCAGCATCTTGCGCGTGTACGGCGAGCCCGGTGCGCCCATGAATTCGAGCGGTGTGGTGAGTGTCATGACTACCCCCAGAACGGCGGCATTATGCCGCAGCCGATGCCTCAGCGCCCCGGAGCAACGAACATGCCCCGGAGCAACGGACGCTAGCGCCGATTCCGCGTGGTTGAAGGGCCCAGCGGGCCCGCGTAGCATGCGCGCCACTCCGTGGAGGAGGTCGTGGCCGTACCTAGCGTTAGGGGATATTGGGCATGGTCGCGAGAACAATCGATACGAATGGAGAGCAACTTATGAAGAGCATCAACACGAGGCTACTGCCCGTGGCGGTGGCGCTCGCGCCGTGGATTGTGCCGAACACGGTCTTGGCGCAGACGGCCAGCCCGGAAGCAGCAGTCGAAGAGGTGGTAGTCACCGGTACTCGTCGTGAAGCCCGGTCGGTGAGTGATTCCCCCGTACCGGTCGACGTCATCTCCGGTGACGACTTCGTCAATCAGGGTACGACCGACATGAACAGCCTGCTGTCGACCCTCGTACCTTCTTACAACGTCAACACGCAGCCGATCAGCGACGCCGCGACCATCATGCGCCCGGCCAACCTGCGCGGTTTGCCGCCCGACAACACCTTGGTGCTGGTCAACGGCAAGCGCCGGCACCGCGGTGCTGTAGTTGCGTTCTTGGGCGGCGGCATCGCCGACGGCTCGCAAGGGCCCGACTTGGCCTCGATTCCTGCCATCGCGCTGAAGCAAGTGGAAGTGCTCCGCGACGGTGCATCGGCGCAGTACGGCTCCGATGCCATTGCCGGCGTGCTCAACTTCATATTGAAGGACGACGCGGAAGGCGGCTCGGTCGAGGCCCGCTATGGCGAATACTACGAAGGCGACGGCGAATCGGTGACCTATTCGGCCAACATCGGCGTGCCCCTCACCGAGGCCGGCTTCGCCAACTTCAGCCTGGAAGTGAACGACGTCGAACCGACCAGCCGCAGCGTGCAGCGTAGCGATGCACAGACATTGATTGACGCCGGCAACACCAACGTACGCGTACCCACGCAGATTTGGGGCTCGCCGGAAGTGCGGGATGATTTCAAATTCTTGGGCAACGTTGGCCTCGACCTCGGCAACGGTAGCGAGGCGTACGCGTTCGGTAACTGGTCGGAGCGTACCGTGGAAGGCGGCTTCTTCTTCCGCAACCCGAATACACGGGCGGGCGTATTCAACGCTTACAGCGTAGATCCCGATGGCGATGATCCGGATCCGTTCTTGTTAGTTGCAGACTTCACACCGGGTGTGACGCCGTGCCCTGTGGTCAACATCGTCGACAACGTACCGGATGCCGCGGCACTCGCACAGGTTGCGGCAGATCCAGATTGCTTTGCTTTCAACGAAGTGTTCCCGGGCGGTTTCACGCCGCAATTCGGCGGTGACGTCAGCGACACGAGCTTCACGGCCGGCGTGCGCGGTGAGTTGGACAGTGGCATCCACTACGATGTTTCGGGAAGTGCTGGCCGCAGCGAAGTGAAATACTTCATCAACAACACGATCAACCCGCAGCTTGCGGCGCTAGAGGAAAACATTCCGACCTCGTACCACCCTGGCGCGTACACCGAGCTCGACCGCGTGTTCAACGTCGACCTGAGCTATCCGCTCGAGATCGGTGGCTTCAGCTCTCCGCTGAACGTCGCTGGCGGTATCGAGTATCGGGAGGAAACGTTCGAGATCACAAACGGTGATGCCAATTCGTTCTACATCGACACCGCCGCCGACTTGCCGGAGCAAGGCTTCGGCATCGGCTCGAATGGCTTCCCGGGCTTCAAGCCACAGGATGCCGGCAGCTTCTCGAGCGACCTCTGGGCCGCCTACCTCGACCTCGAAGCCGACGTTACCGAAGCCATTTTGCTCGGCGCGGCAGTACGCTACGAGGATTTCTCGGATTTCGGCAACACCACCGACTTCAAGTTGACCGGCCGCTTGCAGGTGGCGGACGAGTTTGCCGTGCGTGGTGCAGTCAGCACGGGCTTCCGGGTACCGACGGCCGGACAAGCGAACGTGCGCAACGTCACCACGGCGTTCACGAACGGCCAGCTTGCTGACGAGGCGACATTGCCGCCGACGAATCCGATCTCGGTGCAGCTCGGTGGTCGGCCGCTCGAGCCCGAGGAATCGGTGAGCTATACGATTGGCGCGGTGTTCGGTGTCGGCGACGTCGATGTCACGGTCGACTACTACAACGTCGAGGTCACCGATCGCATCGCTCTCACGACGACCATCGAGCTGGATCAAGCCGACATCGATGCATTGCTCGCACAGGGCATCTTGGATGCCACGAGCTTCACGGGCGTTAGGTTCTTCGTGAACGGCTTCGATACGACCACCCAAGGCGTCGATATCGTCGCGACATACGCGACTGAACTGTTCGGCGGCAGCACGGAGTTCGCTGCGGCTGCCAACTGGACCGACACGGAAGTCGACGATTTCATCCAGACCGGCGGCGAGGACATCATCGGCCCGACGCGCATCAAGCAGCTCGAGGAAAACCTGCCGAACTGGCGCGCCAACTTGAGCGCCACGCACACGCAAGGTCCGTGGCGTGGGTTGATCCGCATCAATTACTACGGTGACTACTACGAGGCTCACCTCGACGACGGAGACTTGCCGATCGAAGCGGGTGAGGAGATCACGGTCGATGTCGAACTCGGATACAACTTCACCGACAACCTGGTGCTGGTCGCCGGTGCGCAGAACCTGTTCGACGAAGACCCGGACAAGAACCCGTGGGCAACCGAAGTCGGCTCGGAGTTCCCGGCGACTTCGCCGATGGGCTTCAACGGCGGCTTCTGGTACGCGCGCGGCATCTATCAGTTCTAAACGCTGGTCTTGCCAACCGAGGAAAGGGGCGGTCAGCGCCCCTTTTCTTTTTCGGTTGCGATGGCGCGCGTGACTAGCTTGACCACCGCGTAGACGACTGCGCCTGCCGCGACGACGGCCAGCCCCCACAATCCCTCGTTGGGACGATCCTTGAGAATGTAGAACAGCGTCCAACCTGTGACGACCAGATAGACGAGTGCCGGTAGTGGATACAGTGGCGATCGAAACGGTAGTCGGTCGATGGGGATGCGGCGCCGCACGATGAATACGCCGGCCACTGCGAAAAAGGTGTTGAGCCCCAGCGTGAAGCCGGCGAACACGAGAATCGTCTCGAACGACGCGGTGAGAATCAATACGAGTGCGAGTGCCGATTGGAAGAGGATGGCCACGTAGGGCACGCCATCGGCGGTCGTGCGCGCGAGCGGGCGGAACACCGCGAAGTCCTGGCCGATCACCTGTAGCACACGCGGGCCGGCGAGGGTCATGGCGCTCACGGTCGAGATCAGGAGTAATGCGAGTACGCCACCCATGACGGCACCGCCGCGGGTACCGAACGCGTGCTCGGCCGCGACGTAGCCGACCTCGACCCGACCGACCATCGCATCCATGGGGGCGACGGTGAGGAAAGTGAAATTCAGAAGCACGTATAGCACCGTCACAACGAGTGTGCCGACGCCCAGCACACGCGGCAGCGAGCGTGTTGGCGCGTCGAGTTCGCTGGTGAGGTAGGTGGCAGCATTCCAGCCAGTGTAGGCGTAGTTGACGAAGATCAGCGCTACCGCGAATGCGCCACCCGTCATCGTGCGGAGGTCGGTGGACTCCGGCACCCATTCGAGTGGCTGCCACGCATTCGCATAGGCGAGGGCGAGCACGCAGAACAGCACGATGAGCAACACCTTGAGCACGGTGAACACAGATTGCACGCGGCTACTACTACGCCGATTGGTAGCGTGTGCGAACGTCAACGCTACGATGAGAATGCAAGCCGCCAGGACCGCGGGCGCACTTGGCACGACGGCCTGCAGATACTTGCCGAAGGTGATGGCCGCGAGCGCCGTGGGAGCTGCGAATCCGATCGTGGCCGACACCCATCCCGAGACGAAGCCTGCGGCCGGGTGATAGATCTCGGTCAGGAAGTTGTATTCACCTCCGGAACGAGGGAGTGCAGCGCCGAGTTCGGCATAAGTGAGCGCACCGCACAGTGCGGTCAGCCCGCCAATTATCCAAAGTGCCATCAGCACTAGTGGCGATTGAATGTCGACGAGCTGAAAGCCGAGGCTGGTGAATACGCCCGTGCCGATCATGTTCGCGACGACGACAGCCATCGCAGTTGATGAGCTGAATTTCGAAGTGCTCACGCGCGATGTGATTGCGCGGCGCGATTTCCGGCGATGCGACCGAACACTGCACCGGACGTGAGCCCGGTACCGCCGGGGTAGTTGTGATAGAAGAGCCCGCCGACCAGTTCACCGGCGGCATACAAACCGGGCATCGGCGCACCGTCTTCGTCTAGCACTTGCGCGTCGGCATCCACCGCAAGGCCTCCAAACGTGAACGTGATGCCGCAGGTGATGCCATACGCCTCGAACGGGGGTGTGTCCAACGTGTTTGCCCAGTTGGACTTCGGCACCGCAAGGCCGAGTGCGGCACGTCCGTCCTTGACGGTTGGATCGAATGGCGTCGAGGTGTCGACTGCTGCATTGAAGCCCGCGGTCATGGCGAGAAAGGCGCGCTCGTCGACGTTCTGCATTCGCGCCACGAGCGTCGGTAGGTCGTCTGCCACTACGCGTGTCACTTGCTTGATGCGATACTCGTCGCGCAGCAGATGTTTGACCTTGGCGTCAAAGACCTGCCACGCGAATTGACCGGGCTGCGCGAGAACTTCCGCGCCGTAGCGGGCATAGGTGTAGTTGCGAAAGTCGGCCCCTTCGTCGACGAAACGTTCGCCACGTGCATTGACCAGAATGCCGAACGGATAGGAGTGTTTCTGGAAACCATCGCCGACGGCGAGGTCACCGAACTCCGGAGCGTTCATATCCCAGCCCACGGCATGACAGCCAGACCAGTGGCCGCGCGTGGCGGCGCCGATGTCGGTGGCCATGCGAATGCCATCGCCGGTGTTGAATCGCGTACCACGCACGCGTGCGAGGTCCCATCCCGGACCCAGATAGCGCGCGCGCCACGCCGCGTTGGCCTCGAAACCGCCGCTTGCCAACACCACGGCGTCGGCGTGGATGGTCGATTCGTCACAACGCTGCCGTACGCGCACACCGTCTATGCGGCCACTTCGCAACTCGAGTGCGATGGCACGACATTCGTAGTGCACACGCACGCCCAGTGCGAGCGCGACGTCACGCCAGGCGTCGACCAGCCCTGGCCCGCCGCCCCAGGCTTCGACCGTCAGCCCGCCCCAGAAGCATACGCGGCCGTCCACCTCGAACGATTGCCGGCCATAGAGCGGTAGAAATCGCATGCCGTGGCCGCGCATCCATGCCAGTGTCGGGAAGCTGTCCTCGACCAGTCGCTCTGCCAAGGTGGGATCGCAGCGCCAG
>QJXZ01000321.1 GCA_003248125.1 Gammaproteobacteria bacterium
GGTGCAGTCAACGCGATGTGGTGAACGCAATCGTCGCGGCGATCGCCGCACCGCAAGAGATCCGCTGCGACGGTTTCTTCGCCAACTCCGACAACGCCTACGGCTATCGGGACCTGCGCTACGGCAGCGAGCTACTCGGCTGGAAACCGCTCGACGCTGCTTGACGAGCGAGGCGCCAGTGCATCACATGCGCGATTGCGCCGGCGCGAAAGTGAACGGCGTCGGCCACGCGACTGGCGCATCCACCAGCACACCACCATGGTCGGCGTTCACGGCCAGATTGAGTGCCTGTTCGAGGATGGCGCGTTGCATGGCGACATCGCCGGGCGCGCCGAACGCATTACCCATCGGGTGATTCACGAACAAGGTCCGTGGTGGCATTACTTGCGCGGTGAGATCGCGCCCGGTCGATATGCACACGGTGGCAATGCCGCGTTCCTCGACGACTCTTGCGACCAGACCCACGGTCTGGTGATCGAGCGGTCAGGCAGGCACCGCGATCAAGAGATCGACTTCGTCCTTCTCGAGCTCGGCTGCGAATGCCGGCGCCGATTCGTTGATCACGCGCGTGCGATCGTAGATACGTCCCATGAAGCCGCTCCAAACTCGATCGGCAACTCTGCCGATCGCGCCTTCCTCGGCAAGCTCACGCAATCGATCGAGCGGGAACTGGCAATTGAGGTCACGGTCGGCATCGCGATGGTCGTAGTACGCATCGTGTATCTGGAAGGCGTCGGTGGCAGCGCCCGCCGGAATGGCATCGAGCCTATGGTCGTTGCGTGCCTCGGCGTTCCAAGGCAGCGCGGAGCACTGCGAGATGCCACCCGACGTCAGCATCGTCACCGTGCATTCCGCGAGCGGCTTCGACAGTTTCACGAACGGCGCGGAATCGTTGATCGTCCACCGGTACGGCGGATGACCGAGCGATGCGTAATGGCGGTTCAACGCATCGACGTAGCGAATTGGTTGCATCGATCGGTGCCTCATTGTGCCGACCAGCTACGACCGTACCCTGTCACCAGGAACTGCGGCAAGAGGGCGAAGTAACTGCCCTCGCCGATCGCCCGATCGACGTCCGCCAAGAACGCATCGATAGCATCGCCGTCCATGCGCCGCGATTGCCGCGCGTAGGAAGCCATGTTGGCGATGACGGGGCGCAGCCCACCGGTCGTGTCTGGTGCCGCGAGCACCTGCACCCGGACGTCGGCGAATCCAGCCGCTTTGAAGAAACCGTACAGCTTGCGACCGATGCGCGGCGTGCGGAACGCAATGCCCGCCGCGGACATGAGGGCATCGAAACGCTCACCCAGCGGCTCCAGCACCACCGAGCCCCAATCGCTGTCGGACGCGTGTGCAATGCCATCGTCGCGCAACACGCGACGAAATTCGCGAATGGTGGCGGCGGGGTCGTCGACATACTCGAGCACGTTTTTGCAGACGATGCGGTCTACCGAGGCATCGGCTAGTGGAATGGCAGCCCCCTCGACGCGCCGCGTCTCGACTCGATCGTCGACGCCGGCCTTCGCGGCCGCGGCCGCCGTTCGGGAGAGGAAAGCGGCATTGATGTCGAGCGCGAATACTTTCCCTGCGGCCCCGACGCGGCGGGCCAGCTCGATCGACAACGCCCCCGGTCCACACCCATAGTCGGCGACGACCGCGCCGGTACCGATCGCAGCCGGCGCGATCAGCGCTTCGTGACCGTCGCGCCACTGAAACATCGCCTCGTAGCGTGCCATGCGCTCGGGCTCGACCTCGACCCAGTGATCGCGGTAGTAAGTGGTCAGGCGCTCGGTCATTGGGCGGTCTCGTCGAGGAAACGGTCGACAGCAGCATTCCAGGCGTCGGCTGCCTCCCAGTAGACGTTGTGCGGCGCCTCGGCTATCTCCACGTAGCGGGAGTGCGAAACCGTGGCGTGCAGCCGCTTTGCCTGCGGCACCAGCGCATCGAGCGCGCCGATGATCACGAGCATCGGCGAGGTCACCACGCCGATGGTATCGATGAGCGCTGCGCCCTCTTCGATGGTCTTGGGATTACGCGGTCGCGGATGCCTCAAGAACTCGAGCCTCGTCGCGGTCGAGCGAATTCGCAAGTAGCGTTCGAACATCCGTGGCCGCTCGGTCTTCAGTCGTTCGGTCAAGGAATCGCCGATCGGCAAGAACAGCGTTTCGTGATCGAGCGGCGTCACCGTTCGAGTCATTGCTCGACCGCGCTCAGCAACACCCATACCCGACACGACCAGCGCTCGCGCAACGCCCGGATGGCGCGCCGCCCAACGCAGAATCGTGGCACCGCCCATCGAATTGCCCGCAAGAATAGGCTGCTCGATGCCGAGCGCATCGAGAAAGCCCTCGAGCTCGTCGGTGCGATCGGGCTCGTCGACGTCGCGCGGCGAGTTGCTCGAATGGCCGTGGTTCACGCTGTCGTAGGCGATCACGCGATAGTGGTTGGCGAAGTAGGCGAACTGCTGCCACCACGCCTCGCCGCAGGAACTCATGCCGTGCAGAAATACCAGCGGTTGCCCCGCGCCAGCCTCGACGTAATACAGGTCGTGCCCACCGATTTCCAACCAAGCCATGTGCCAGTCTCCCCGTCATGCCGCCACGAATGATCGCCTATACTCGCGCGACGTACGAGTGACGCGAAGGTATGCGTTCGATTCTCATCGCACTGCTGCTGTCGCCCATCGCAGCACACGCGGAAGTGGCCTCGTCCGACCCGGTCGGCTGGGAGTTTGCGCCGTTCTACGGCTATCGCTCGGGCGGCGGGTTCAACGACGCCGACGATGCGGCTGCCACGGACGTCGACATCGATTCGGCACCTGCCTACGGTGCGCTGCTCGAGTTCCCGAGCGGCCCCAACACGCAGTGGCAGATATTCGTGAGCCGCCAATCCACGGAGCTCGACGGCAGCATGCTGGTGCCACGGATCGATATCGACGTGGACTATGTGCACTTCGCGGGCACCTATGTCGTCGAAGGCGATCGAGTCCGACCTTATGTGGGCTTCGGGTTCGGCATGACGAGGCTCGATCCGCAGGCGCCGTACGACGACGAGACAGAGTTCAGTATCGCCTTCCTGACCGGGTTGAAATTTCGTATGGCTGAGCATCTGGGGTTGCGCATCGACCTCCGTGCGCTCGGTACGCTCACGGATGCCGATGCGGCCGTGTTCTGCTCGGGCGGTTGCATCGCACGCTACGAGAGCGATGCGTTCTGGCAGTACGAAGCGACCGTCGGGTTGAACCTCTACTTCTGATTGCTCAAGAACCGAACTGCGACGGAGTCTGCGGGACACACGTCACCAGGCATACGGCCGGCGGCTCGACACGCGGCTCACCTGCCAACTCCTCGAAATCCTTTGCTATGTCGAGCAGCTTGTCGCGCAAACGTTCGAGCTGCTCGGTGCCGAGCGCTGCGAACAGCTCCAGCGTGAGCACGCGATACATTTCTTCGTTCTGCTCGAAGGCGGCCCGGTAGTCGTCGCCATACCAGCGTTCGCGGTTGGTCGCCATGTCCTTGAAGCCGAGGAAAAACGCTTCGAAGCTGCCGCGGGCTCGAATGAGCTTCACGACATCGGCTTGCCAACGCTCGCGGTACCCCAGCCAACTGACGTCATCCGGAATCCATCGCGCGCTGTAGCGCTCGATGATGCTTCGCTGCGGCTCGGTCAGGCGACCGCTGAAGAACTCGAAGGTGTCGCCAAACTCCTCACTCCACTTCTTGCGTCGCGCATCGGCATCGAGGCCCTCGTAGTCCTCGAGCCATTCGCGATTGTCGTCGGCAAACCCCTGCTCGAGCTCCTCGATCTGCGCATCGGACAATGAGTAGAGCAACTCGCAAACCATCGGCAGTGAGGCGTCGATGAGCGTCTCACCCCATGCCCGCGATCGGCCCTCCATTTCCAATAGCGCCTCGCGGTCGAGGCCGCGGCGAACGTCGTACTCCAATTCGCGTAACCCCGCCGCATACAACGGCAGTTGAGTGGTGCGATGCCAATACAGGAGAGAATCGAGCTCGCCGCGCATGTATGCCATCTGCGTCTTGTCGAAGTCGACGAAGTCTTTCGCCCCCCACGCGATCAAGCGATCGAGGTTGTTGTACGCACTCTTGACGCCGCAGCCGCTTGCGAACACCGCAACGGCGAGGGCAGCGAGCAGGCGCGCCTTCACACCATGGCCTGGCGAATGAAATTGAGGATCCACCGCGCCACCACACCTTCGTGCGTGGGTTGCGCGAGGGATTCGACGCCGGTCGCGTAGACGTGCTCACCAAGCAACTCGCGCCGCATGTTCATGAGCGCCCGCGAGTAGTCCTTCACAAACTCGGGATGCCCTTGCAACGTGAAGATGTGGCCGTCGATCGTGAAGCCACCGTAGGGGCAATAGTCGCTGGCGGCAAACACCTGCGCCCGCGCAGGCAGACGTGCCACCTGATCTTTGTGGCTCGCGAGCAGATTGACCGTGGGCACGTAAGGCTGCATCCACGGCTTCGCCTCGAGCACGGCCGCTGCCTTCACACCAACGCCCCAACCCACCGCCGCCGCGCGCGTTTCACCGCCAAGCACGTGCGCGACCAGCTGGTGACCGAAGCAAATGCCAATTAGCGGGTGGCGCGCGGCATCGAGCATGACGATGAAGCGCTTCAGCTCCTCGAGCCAAGGCAGATCGTTGTACACGCTCTCCCGACTGCCGGTGATCAGATAAGCATCGCACTCGTCGACCCGCGCCGGCAGTTCGCCGTGTTCGACGTCGTAGTCGCGAAACTCGATCGTCTCACCCGGCGCCAGCGCATTGGCGAGCACAGCCCGGAACATGGCGGGATAGTCGCCAAATTCGTGCTGGAACTCCTCCCGCACGGAGTCGACCTTGAGGATACCGATACGCATGATTCAAATGATCTCGAAGTAGCGTTCGAGCTGCCAGTCGTTGACGTGCCGTTCGTATTCGCGCGCCTCCCACAGCCGGCTCGTGACGTAGTGATCCACGAACGCATCGCCAAACGTCTCGCGAGCCGCATCGGAGGCAGCGAATCGCTCGGCGGCATGCCGCAGCGTCGGCGAGAAACGGTCGGCCGCCGACGCCAGTGCGCTCGCGTCGTAGGCATTTCCGGTCACTGGCGCGTCGGGTTCTAGCCGTTCCTCGATGCCACGCAGCGCCGCACCGATGATCGCCGCGGCAGCAAGATATGGATTGGCATCGGCGCCGGCCAATCGCGCTTCCAAGCGTTGTGACTTCTCGGCGCCGGGGATCACTCGCAACGCCGTCGTGCGATTCTCGATCCCCCAACTCCAGGCGACCGGCGCCCAAGCGCCCTTCACCAGCCGGGTGTAGCTGTTCACTGTCGGCGCGACGAGCGCCAACCACTCCGGCAGATAACGCTTGAGGCCGCCGAGGGCATGGCGCTGCATTGCGCTCATGGTGGCCGGTGCGGCGCCGTCGTAGAACGCATTCCGACCGTCGCGCCAGAGCGAAAAGTGACAATGACCGCTCTGCCCGGGGTAGCGCATGGACCACTTCGCCATGAAGGTCGCCATCGCGCCGTGCTTCTGGAAGAACACTTTGCTGAAGGTCTTGAACAGACTGGCGCGGTCCGCACCATCGAGACCATCGCTGACGGCGAGGGCAGCCTCCCAGACGCCGGGACCGGTTTCGCAATGCAGCCCTTCGAGGGGACAACCAATCGCGGCGGCGTAGTCGAACAAGCCCAAGAAACGGTCGGATTGCGCCGAGGCGCGTAGCACCGAGTAACCGAAATTGCCGGGGGTCAGCGGTGTCAGGTCGCGATAGGCCTTGGCGCGAATCGACTGCGGCGTCTCGGCGAATACGAAGAACTCGTACTCGAAGCCGAGCTTGGCGGTATAGCCAGCGGCGGCGGCGGTCTCGAGCACGCTGCGCAGCTTCGTCCGCGGGCAGAGCGGATGGTCGCCATCGTCGGCGGTCACGAATTCGCCCAAGAAGAACGGGATGCCCTCGTCCGGCAGCCAGCGCTCGGTGCCTGTGCGAAGGCGAAATTTGGCGTCTGGAAAGCCGGTATGCCAGCCGGTGAATACGGCATCGTCGTACAACTGATCGGCGACGTCCCAGCCGAGCACGCAGTCGCAGAAGCCGCCGCCGCCTTCGAGCAGGCTCGCGAACTTGTCGAGCGAGACGTACTTGCCGCGCAGCACGCCGTCGATATCCGTGAGGGCAATCTTGACGCGCGCTGCACCCGCTTCGCGATAGCGGGCAACGAGGCTCGCAACACCCTCACTCACGACCACCCCGTCATCGTCGTCTCCCGTACGCACTGTGGATAAGTCTTTGGATAACTGTGGGGTAAATACCCGCGCCCGCCAAGATACGGGACGAAGCCGTCATAGAGCAAAATCCGGACCAGAACGGCTGGTTCCTTGAATATCAGTAAGTTACCGCTGTCTATTCGGATGGTGCCGGAAGAATCGTCATCCGTCGCCCGACCGATGGGCGGCCGGCGGCGCACTGTGTATAACCAAGCCGTTCAGTTATCGACCAGGCTGTGAGCAAGTACTTACGGCGCACTGGCCGAAACATCGCTTGTCAGGTCGCTCAGGCGGAGCCTCGTCACCCCTCGATCACACTGTTGGCGGACACCGACTCCGGTCAGTCGAGGTCCTGGTCTGGCGGCAAAGCGAGCGGCGGTTCGTCGGCCACGAACGGCGTCAGCTCGGTAAACACCAGCGGGTCGAGTGCCTCACTCTGCTCGACCTCGACGCGCATCCCATGCTGTGCCTCCAGCCGGGTCTGCTCGGCAGCCGGCGACTCGACCACGGGATCCGCAGCCGCCGCACCGGCACCGGCCAACCACAACGTAAACAGCACAGTTCGACATCGACGGTCAGGGGACATAACGCAGCATCCAGAACAGATTGAAACCTTGGTCGCTACGCTCGGGCGAGCCATCAGTCGTCAGCGGCAACGCCGCCGACAGCTCGGCACTGAAATGGCGATCCACCGCGACCGACCAGCCGATGCCGACCGCCGCGAGCTTTGCCCACGCTTCGTCGTCGTATGTGCGTTCCGCTTCGCCGTAGCCAGCATCGAAGAACAACTCGAGATCGCCGAAGCGTGGCGCCCAATCGCGGAAACGAAACGCGAAGCGACCCACCATGCCGCTGTCGAACGACGCAAATCCACCGTCGTAAGCACGCACGCGCTGCGGCCCACCGAGCGACTGCTGCAGGCTGCCCGGTAGCGCCGTGCTCGCCCATTGGCCACGCAGCGAAAGCTGCATCCGCTGCGGCGCATCGAAGCCGAGGAAGTCGACCAACCGCCAAGCACTCACGGCCAAGCCGACGCGGACGAAGTCATCGGATTGGCCCGTCAGGGCGCCATCGAGCACACGCCCGACGTCCAACTCACCGCGCACGGAGACGCTCAACCGAGTCTCATCGAAGCGCGCGAGCTGCTCGTAGCCCAAGTCGAGCATGGCAATGTCCTGATCGACCAGGTCGCCGACGCCCGGCTGCTCGAGCCCGAGCCGCTCGAAGCTCAACATGGCATCGGCGGCGCTCGTGCGGGTACGTGTCGCGACGAACGCGTGCTGCAGGCCGGCCGAGGCACGATGGGCGTCACCTTCGAGCGACGCGCCGTCCGCTTGCCAGTCGAATACGTTGCTGCTCAAACGGGCCATCGCTCGAGTCATCAGCCCCGACAGCGGCAACTGATAGCCGAGCGTGCCGTACATCGTGTTGCTCGGATCGAAAGCCGCGACCAGCTCGCCATCGAGGGCATCACCGCGGCCGCTGGGGTTCAACCATTGACCGCCGATCACTACTCGATGCTCACCCGTTGCATCGTCGCCATGATTGTCTACACGCAGCTGGCCCGCGAACCGGGATTCGTCGATCGCAGTCAGCTCGAGCCGCGTGCCGCCCACCGTGTCACCCGGGCGAAACGTCGCCTGCGTCTCGAGCCCAGGCAGCGCGTTGACCCGATACAGTGTCGATTCGATGGCCGCTCGTTCGACCGGTGCGCCGAGCTGCGCTGCGAAGGCGTCGGTCAACACCGCGTGCGCATAATTCGACTCACCGCGCACGACCACACTTTCGAGCGTACCGAGTTCCACCGCGAGGCCGACCTCCCCGCCGCGCACTTCCTGGCTCGGCAGGTACGCGACCGCGACCGGATAACCATTGGCTCGATAGTGCGCCGTCAGCGCCACGGCGATGCGCTCGAGCTGCGCCACCGACACACCGCGACTAGCCCGCTGACGTGCGACCAAGGCACTGATCTCGGCCGCCTCTTGCGCACCCAATACACGGCTGTCGGCGCTCATTGCATTTAGCAGATGTCCAATCTCGTCCAATTCCCGTGCATTGAAGCCGTGCGCCGCCGGTGCGCTTTCCGCCACCGCCTTGGCCAGCTCGGCGGCGAGAAACTCGTCGATCGCGGCCTCGGTCAGTGCCGGTGAATCGAGGGCAGCGAAGTTCGCAATCGAGACCCGCGCAACCGGCAACCGCGGGCTCGTCGCGGGATTTGGATCTCGATCGCGCACCGCCGGAATCGTCGCGGCCACAGCGCTACTCACGCCAAGGGCGATGATCGCGAGCAAGATGGCGTAGGCGACGATCTTGTACCACGCCCATTCGACGGCGATCGGATCCGAGCTCGAGGTCGGTGCGACCGGTTGCGGCGCAGCTGCTTCGGTGTCGTCGGTCACCAAGCGCGGCTGCCAGCGACGCTGGGTATCGTCACCCGGCTCGACTGTAGCGTCGGCGTGAAAGCCTTCGATTACTCGCGCCCGCGCGGTGCGATATTCGGGCGTCGACATCTCGCCTGCCGCATGGGCACGCGCGAAACGACGCAAGCGCTCGCTCTCGGGGGACAACTTGAGCAGACTCACGAAACCTCCCTGACTAGCCGAAAGCCGGTAGCGCGATCGGCACCGCCGTCGTGCGTCACCATGGTCGTGGCCACGCACTCGGCCAGTGGATCGGCGAACGATCCGCCGGCCGCGGCAATGCCGGATTGCGTGATGACGAATTCGCGCACGTTGCCGAGTGCGTTCACCACACCCCACCCGTTTTCGACACCGACTGTCACCGCCACCACGTCGGCACCACGCGTGACACCCGCGGTACGCAGCTGACAGTTGCGGTTCGGGTCTGGATCGTCGGCGGTCGCGTAGGCGCGCCATTCATCCGAGGTTGGCAGTCGATACGTGTATCCAGTCGCCGCCGACAACCACTCGGCATAGGCACGAGCGACCTCAATCGCCACGTCGCGCGCAGGCGTTTCATCGCTGCGCGGTGAGCAGCGGCCCGACTCCGCACAGAATCGTTCCATTGCCTTGAAGCTCACTTCGTACTTGCCGACCGCAATTCGCCTGCCGTCGATCGGCACCACCACCAGCCGTGGGCCCGTACCGCCGGTCATCTCGTCGACACAGAACCCTGCCCGACCCGGCTGCGTACCGCTGCCAAGCAAATAGTCGACCGCGCACGCGTCGAGCTTGACGGCCAGCAAAGCCGCAGAGTCGGGAAAGGCCACTAGCCCATCGCGCTTTAGCGCCACGGCCCGATCGCCATCGCTGCGCCCGAGCTCGGTGACGCAGGTAGCGATGCGACCCGCAAAGGCCGATGCGACGTTGCGCGATTCGTTCGGATACTTGCGGCCGAGCACAACGGCACGGCGAGATGCCTCGGCAACATCGAGACGCGCGCACGGCACCGCTTCGAAGTCTTCGATCGCCGCCGCGACTGCACGCGCATCGGCGCGGCGTGCAGCATCGGCGCGCGCCCGCGCCAGGGTCGCTTCGCGCGCTTCGAGTTGCTCCGTCAACGCCCCGATCGCTACCGGGTCGCCACCCAAGCGCGTCGCGTCGTCGAGCAACTGCCGGGCGAGCTCTACGGCGCCTGCATCGACGAGCGCGGGCACGACGGCGATGTAGGTGCTGGCCACTTGGTCTTCCAACGCAGGTCTATGGGCACTCGCTGCATACAACGCAGCATGTTGATCGAGGATGCTCGTCACTCGCTCGTACCATTTCGCGTCCAGCGGCCGCGCCTCGAGCCGTTCCGTCAGCGTTCGATGCAAGCGATCCTCGAACAGTTGATGGCCTTCGTCGTAGCGCCCTGCCGCCGCAATCGCATCGGCACGCGCGAGCCATCGAGCGGCTTCGTCCAAGTCCTCGAGCGAAGCGATCGCGTCTCGGTAGGTAGCGAGCGCTCGCGCGCGAGCTGCGCCAGCCGCACCGTTCTTGTCCACGCCGTCGAGCACCGACAGTTCTTCCGCAACACGGTCGTGCCACGCCGCATCGAACGTCGCATTGGCGAGCACGGCGTCGATGCGGTCGAGCTGCGCGCCGCTCAGCGCGTCACGGGCGACCTCTTCACGCTCCACGTTCGGTGGACCGAGCCATAAAAGCATTGTGGTGATGATGGCAGCTGCACCAATACCTGCGAACAACCAAGGACGTGCTGGTGATGGTCGCAGCAGGCCATTGATCACCTCGCGCATGCTCGCCGGCCGCTCCTCACGGCCGAACGCCAGGCATCGTTCCAGCGTGCGCCATTGGCGAGGCGTTAGCCGCTTGACGCGCTCCGCCAGAAGCCCCTGCTCCGCCGCTTCGTCGGCGCGTGTGCGGTCGAACGGATGGCGGCCCGTCAGCATCAGATAGGCCACCACCGCGAACGAGTAAATGTCATCGGCCGCGGTAGGCGTCTCGCCGGTGAGCATCTGAGCGCTCGCATAGGCTGGCGTGAGCGCCGCGAGCTTGGCTGGATCGAAGACCGTGTCTTCGCCCTCGTATTGGTGCGTACGTACCGCGCGCGCAATGCCGAAGTCGAGGATCTTCGGCGTGCCGCCTTTGGTCACGAATACGTTGCCCGGCTTGAGGTCGGCGTGCACGATGCCCGCACCGTGCGCGCGCTCCAGCCCGGCACAGATGCCCTCGAGAATCGGCCAAACGAGCGCATCGGGCATGCCGTTCGGGAACTCCTTCAGCAGCTCGACGAGTTCCTTGCCCTCGAGCAGCTCCATCGTCATGTAGGGAATGTCGCCATCCTTGTCGAAGTCGAATATCGACACGATATTCGGATGCGCGATCGCCTGGCTCTTCGACGCCTCGCGCTGCAGCGCGATGAATGCATCGGGATGGGCGCGGAAGTCGTTGTTCAGCACCTTGATCGCGACGTAGGGATTGCGATCGTGTGCCTCGACTTTGCGCAGGTCCTTGGCGCGATACACGGTACCCATGCCGCCGGAACCGAGCTTGTGCTCGAGCACGAATCGCTGCTTGAGCACACGGGGCGTTTCCGCGCCGCTGCGGCCACCCCCGCCTGTATTGCCGCGTAGAACGGTAACGTCGTCGGCAGTCGTGTCGGAATCGCGATCGTCGCGGTGCGTCATGACGGCCATCAGTGCACGCGCCGAGAGACCACGACAGACACGTTGTCGCGAGCACCGCGCGCGAGGCACGCGTCGATCAAACGTCTGACCGTCTCGTCGACGCACTCGCCGACCAGCAAGTGTCCGATCTCGGCGTCGGCGAGCTCGCGATAGAGGCCGTCGCTACAGAGTAGGAAAACATCTTTCGGACACACGTCGAACACGGCGATGTCGAGATTGAGGTGCTGTTCGCCACCGACGGCGCGCGTGATGATGCTCGTCTCGCGCGCCCGCGCCGTCTGCTCGGTGATGACGCCGTCGTCCACCAACTCGGCGATGGGATTGTGGTCGCGCGTGATTTGCACGAGCTCGGCGCCCCGCAATCGGTACAAGCGACTGTCGCCCGCCCAGAGAGCCACGCCGACCTCGCCGTTGCTCAAGAACGTCACGACCGTGCTGCCGACAGTGCGGCCGCCGCAGTTGGTAATGGCGTGCGTCCGCAGCCGGCCGTTCACACTCGCAAGAAGGTCGTCGACTTGGTCGACACGCTCGACTAGATCGGCGCGACTGGACACCAACGCCAGTGCCTCGGTGATTGCATTGGCGGCGAAGTCCCCGGCGTGGTGGCCACCCATGCCATCGGCCACCACAAACATACCGGCTTCCGGCAACGCCAAGACGGAGTCTTCATTCACCCGCCGGCGCAAGCCCGCATGCGTCGAAGCTGCCGCCGCCCAAATGGATTGGAAATCACTCATTGATCGAGCTCGAAGTGCACCGCAGACGCCACAGTCAGAGGCTCACCGAACGAAACGTATCCCTCGCCCCATAGCCGTTTGCCGCGCCGATGCAGATACGTGACGGTGCGATCCTCGAGCCTTACGAACGTGCCATTGCTGCTTTCGTCGATGAGGACGATCGACTGCCGACGCGCTTGGATACGGGCGTGGTGGCGCGACACGAATGGCCGATCGATGACGATGTCGCATGCCTCGTCGCGCCCGATCGACACGGATTCCCCTTCGTCGAGCACGATGGCGTGCCGGCGGCCGGCGAACGACAGCGACAGTCGCACCGTCGATACGAGTTGGCGAGCTTCCATGCTGCGCGACCGTGATCGTGACCAGATTGCCCCGTGAGGATAGCGAACGGCACCTTCGCATTACCGCGACGGAGCGCACACTGGCGCTGCCAAGTGGCCTACAGTGTGCGTGCGATGGCGTGCCGGTCCACTTGGGTGTCGTGCTTCTTCTTCGCTGCCACCAGCCGCGGAATGGCGCGGTCGAGTTCGTCGAGCGTCCACAGGTGATCGGTGACGAACTGACTGACGACTTTCGGCTGCTGCATGATGCCGAGGAGCGTACCCGAGACGAAGAAGATCTGGTTGGTGATGCCGCGTGCCGCCTCCGACACCAACCAAGTGATCACCGGCCCGAGCTGCTGTGGGCCCTGCAGCGGGTCATCCGGATTCACATCGCGGCCGCTGGCACGCATGAGATCGATGGTGAGCCGCGTCGCGGCCGCTGGTGCGATGGTGTTGACACCGCATTGGTACTTCATGAGTTCGAGGGCAAGCACGCGTGTGAAGCCCGCGATACCGGCCTTCGCGGCGCCGTAGTTGGTCTGGCCGAAGTTGCCGAACAACCCGGACGTCGACGAGAAGTTGACGATGCTGCAGTCGTAGCGGCTGGTGGCGCGAATGTATTGCGCGAACGGCTGAGTGCAGCAGAAGTGACCCTTGAGGTGCACGTTCATCACCGCATCCCATTCCGCTTCGGTCATGTTGACCAGCGTGCGATCGCGCAGAATACCGGCGTTGTTGACCAGCACGTTGCACTCACCGAAGGCATCCATCGCGGTCTCGAAGATGGCGCGTCCGCCGGCCAGGGTGGCGACGGTGTCGTAATTGGCGACTGCCTCACCGCCGGTGGCCCTTATCTCGGCCACTACGTCGTCGGCGATCCTTCCGGTGCCGGTGCCATCCGGATTGGCGCCCAAATCATTGACCACCACGCGCGCGCCTTCGCTCGCCATGTAGCGCGCGATCTCACGGCCGATGCCGCGGCCCGCGCCCGTGACGATCGCCACGCGTCCGTCCAGAACCCCCATCGCGCCTCCCGCTCGAGGCCGTACCCTTAACACGAGCGGTGGGTCGCCGTCACTTCGCCTCGAAGGCGAACTTTCAAAATCGGTGACAGTTACCGATTGGCGAGCGACGGCATTGGCCATTCGCACGCACGCGAAAATCGGTAACTGTCACCGATTTTCCATGCCGCGCCAGCGAGTCTGCAACACGACCAGATCGATCATCTCGTGGAGCGCACGGGTACTGACGCCCGCGCCATCGGTGAGCGCCGCACCGAGGCCGGTGCGGACGATCAGCGTGGCAACACCGCGCCAGCCGTCCGCTTCGTCCAGATAGCGCCGCGCCAACTCCTTGGCGAGTGCGCGCTCGAGGGGCGCCAGTGCCGCGGCTGCCGTCGCGCCATCGACGTGCGCGAGGGCGTGGGCGAGATCGGTGAGGGCACCGGGTTCCAAGAAGAAACCGACGATCGCATCGGCACTTCGGCGCGACGTGCCATCGGCTGCCGTCGACCGGAAGGCACGCAACACCCGATCGACTGCAGCATCGGCCACGCCAATCGCCACGACGGATTCGAGACTACCTTGCATGCCCGCCTCCTCGACCTGGCCGGAGCATGCTGCGCGCGAACCCGTCCACCAATCGAGCCGAGTTCTGCACCGGGCGGTGCGCAGATCACTCCGATTGCCATTCCTGCACCGTCCGGAGCGCCAGCGTGGCTGTTGGCGACCGCTGACTCGATTAGTGTGGCCCAATCGGAACGTCGAAGGGAGTCAGCCATGAAAGCGCTGCTTCGCTATCGCAGCTTGAGAGGTCGTTTGCTGGGTGTATTGGTAGGCAGCCGCCGGTCGGTGCCGCGCCCCGCATGCACGGTGACGCCCATCAGCGCGGCTAAACCGCGTTGCCCATCGTCAACCTACCGGGCCGTGACCCTCGACTGTGGGCCGCAGACGTTCGAACACGCCGCTTAGGTGATCGACCAACGCCGCAATGCGACGCACGCCGCGCAACTGCGGGTTGTACAGCAGCCAGGCGGACCCGAACCGGTGCGAGGAAGGCTCTGAGATGCGCTTGAGCCGCGCGTCGGATTGCGCCGCGTAGCAAGGGATTTCCGCGAAGCCGAGGCCAACCGCCACCAGCTCGGTAATGACATCGACGAAGTTGCCCGTGGCCACGACGCTCGTGCGCGGCGCCAACGCTCGGATCCAGGCCGGCGCCTCGCGTTCGTTGTTCCACCCGATGTACGGCACCTCGTCGTGTGCCAAGTCGAGACGGCTATTGCGTGCGACGTACAGCGCCGAATTGATTTCCGCGAGTCGCTTGCCGATCAAGTTCTCCGGCGGTTGCCGCGTCAGGCGAATGGCGAGATCGGCCTCCATCATGTCGAGATCGACGCTGGTATTGGACACCATCACGTCCAGCACGATGCCCGGATGCGTGGAGTGGAACGCGGCCAGATCGGCCGCGATCAACTTCGCCATCGCCGAGGTTGCGGTGATGCGTATCGCACCTTCCAAATTGCGATCGCGGCCGAAAACCTGACGGGTCAACGCGTCGATTTCGCCATCGACCCTGTCGCTCGCGGACAGCACATCGCGGCCGGCGGCGGTGAGTACGAGATTGCGACCACGGCGTTCGAACAGCGCCGCCCCCAAGCTCTGTTCGAGATTGGTCACGTGCCGCGAAATGGTGGTGCGGTTCACGCCGAGACGCTCGGCAGCCTTGGGTAACGAACCCAGCGTCGCGAGCGCTCGGAAGTACTGCAGATCAGTCCACTCGAGGCTCGGCATGGCGCATCAGTGCATGTAGTTGAACATCTGTCGTCGATACGATGACGCAATCTCGGATCCCTTTCCAAGAAGCGTGAAGATGCGCACCATGGTCAGGCGGCCGATGTCGTCGCGGAACTTGCGGTTGGTGCGCAGAATGACCATCGCATGCTCGAGCGCTTCCTCGTAGTCGCCGGCGACGGCAGCGCGGATCGACGCCTCGTAGCGTGCATCCAGATCCTCTTCGTTGCCGGCGATAGCGGCGTCGAGTTCGGCCTTCGCGCGCATGCCGGCCGCTTCCTCCGCCATCTGCAGGCGCGTCACGGGCCGGTCCCGGCCGTCGACATTCTCGGGAATGGTGGCGAGCGCCGCACGGGCTTCGTCGACCTCGCCCATTAGCGCGAGCACGTCGGCAAGCTCGACCTTGAATGCATTGTTGTTCGGCTCCGCTGCAAGGGCGCGCTTCAGAAGGTTCATGGCCATCGGATAGTCCCGACTGGCGAGCACGTCCTTCAGTTGTTCGCGCAACAGATCGCCCGACGACATCGTCAGGCTGTCGAGCAACGCGCGCAGCGCCTTTTCGCCCTGCGGGCCCTCCATCTGCTCGACCAACTGGCCGTCTTGGACGACCCGCAGCGCCGGTAAGTTCTGCACGCGCAGGTGTTGCGCGAGCGATTGATCGCGGGCGACGTCGACGAGGCCTAGTGCGAATTTGCCGCCATATTGGCCGACCAGGCGCTCGAGCACCTGCTTCATGTCCTTGGCAACCGGTATTTGATCGGCCCAGAACAACACGACCACGGGCACATTGCGGGAGCGCTCGACCACTTCGGTCTGGAAATTCTGTGGATTGACGGCGAAGGCGGCGGCTTGGTCTGGCATGTGGCGCAGGGTTGGCTATGCAATGAAGCGGGCGATTCTAACGAAGCCGGCTACGTGATGCCCAGCGCGTGGTGTCCGGCGCGTGGCGTCCAGCCGCGTGACATGGCCATTCAGCGGGCACCGGCGCCATTCGCCAGCCAATGTGCATAGTCGCTCGGTAGCTTCGCCATCGCCCTTTCGTAAAGCGCCAGATCCTCGTCGTCCAGCACGCCCCGCCATCGACCGTTGGTGCCCTTGTGGATGAACGTCTGCGCGCCGCCCTTGAAGCCTGCGTCCATGTTGCCGACAACCTTTTCCGGATCCTTCTTCACTTCCTCGAATCGACAACGGCGCACGACGTCGGCCCAATATTCCGCAGGCACGTCGATTTGGAGGTAGGCCGCGATGCGGCGCATCTCGCTGTCGAGGTCGGCAAGCAGATCGTTGAAATGCAGCATCATGATGTTCGGCAGATGACGGAACTGCCAGTACGTCAATGCGTGGCGTAGGTGCGACCAATACGGATAGCCGTCTTCCTCCCACTCGAACCAGCGCTTGGTCATCCAGGCCCGCCAGGTAGCCTTGGTGTCGTCGACGAACTCGGGAAACGGGTCTCCGACGCGACCGGGAACCATGTTAGCGTATGCGAGCGCCTCCGGCGTGTAGTTGGCCCAATGATTGAGCAACGACATGAAGACGTCGCGCGGGTCGCGCGAAACGCAGATGTACTTGACGTTGTCGTAATACGGCAATCCATCGAGCGGCAAATGCGTCTTGATCACCCGCCTCTGTTGCTGTGCCTCCAATGCGCCGAGCACGAGTTCCAACGGCTCGTCGCGGGCATCTAGCCACGGCGAGAATTCCGTGATCGGTGCCGGCAACCCTTGGGGAAACAGCATGTTGCCGACAATGGTCTGCGTGAACGTGGTACCCGCCTTGTAGGAAGTCGCAATCACGATGTCATCATCACGTGGCGTAAACCACTTCCACCGTGTGGAGTCCATGTGGTGGTTCTGATAGACGTGCTCGATGCGCGGTCGCGTGGTCATGTATCTCTCTGAATCATTGCGCAGCAAAGTGCTTGCACGAGAAACGTATTCATTGATCACCAAAGCTACTCAACTTTTCCTCGACGATCTTCCGCCAACGGACATACTCGGGCGTGGGCCAGTCCGTGGTACGGAAGAGGTGCAGAAATGCAGGATTTTCGACCAATGTCTTGGCGAAGGTCAGCGCACGAACGTGTCGTTGATCTCCAGCTTGAAGATACTCCATCAGGTCATAGTGAAACGCGAAGCCGGCGTGTGCCTCGTAGACGTTCTTGACCCGGTAGCGTTCAGCATCGGACAGCGCCTGTCCGGCGTTCGCCTTCGCTATCGTCTCCGCATATTCGGCGCTCAGTTTTCTGAGCTCGATATCGGCGTCCTGTACGGCCACTAGGCCTTCGAAATAGGCGCTCGTCTGCATACTGCGGATCTGGCGCGACAAGTAGATCAGCGTGACAACGACCGCCAACGCGCCGACGACCTCGCCGATTGCTCCGATCGCGTCCCAATCCATCG